>JBOHYW010000292.1:0-3922 GCA_050738155.1 Rhodanobacteraceae bacterium | reverse complement strand
GCAAACCGCTCGGGTTGCCCCTCCTGCGCAAGACTATAGCAGCTTGAAGAGAGCGGGATTCATGGTTTCAAGGTAACGCACTCCAAGGGCGGAAAGCGCGGTGGCGGATTTGGTCGTCTCGACTTCGAAAGCGGCCCATTGCCAGGCGCCCGGCCAGAGCTTGCCCGCGCGAAGAAGGTGGTCGACCTCGGCGAAAAGAAACTCGGGCGCAAGCCGTTCGGCGATCCCTCGCCAGCGTGCGCTCATGGTTTCCAGGACGTAGCCGACGGGCCAGCCGTTTCGCCTGGCCAGCGCGAGCACCCGCGCATCGTAGCTGATAAGCGTTGCGCGCTCGCGAATAGCCTCGATGTCCCGCTCAACGGTGGCGAGTACCCTTCGTCTGCCGTACACGTGCAGACTTTCCTTCTTGATTTCGACGAACGCGTGCATGTGCGGCTGCCCTGTCATCCACGTGACGAATTCATCGAGCTGCGGAATGGGGTTTGGAAAACTCGCAGGGTCGAACAGTCCAAGCCGGGCCAGCGCGACGAAACTGTGATGGCGCACGTCAACGTTTACGCCGTGGGTACGTCCGGCACTTGCATCGTGCAACACGAGCGGGACGCCGTCGGAGGTCAGCTGGACATCCAGTTCGACGTGACGCAGGCCGAGATCGGCCGCGCTCGAAAACGCCGCCAGCGTGTTTTCGAGATATCGCGCAGCGTCGCCGCGATGCGCAACTATAACGGGTGCCATGAAAGGGACATTGAGGAGTATTCGGAGTAAATTGTACGAGCTTTGATCAGGCCGGACATCGCTTCAGAACGTAGCGAGCGAAGGCGAATTACTCGCCACTTCGTGGTTCGCCCTTCGGGCCATGCTCCGTTAAGCGGAGCATGTTGTGATTCGTCTCCGACGAGTCGCTGGACGCGGCCGGAGTGCAGGCACCGCAGTGTACAGGTAAGTACATGAGGATGCCGAGCACCGCCCGCGTCCAATCCGGCGAGCGCAGTAGTTCTGATGCGATGTCTACTCGTAGCGGAGGGCGTCTATGGGGTTTAGATTCGCCGCCTTGATGGCGGGCAGAATGCCAAAGATGATGCCGGTGCCGCCGGAGACACCCAAGGCGAGTCCGATAGCCCAGCCGGGCACACTCGCTACCGTCAGACCGGGGATAATGCTCACCGCAAGGATGCCCAGCAACCACCCGAGTATGATCCCTATAATGCCGCCGAGTAGCGAGAGCACGACCGCTTCGATCAGAAATTGCAGAAGGATGTCACGCCGGCGCGCCCCCAGGCTCTTCAAGATGCCGATTTCACGGGTGCGTTCGGTCACGGATACCAGCATGATATTAGCGATGCCGATGCCGCCAACCAGCAATGAAATGGCCACGATGCCGACCATTATGGATGTGACTCCGCTCAGTAGCGAAGTGAAGCTTTGCAGGGTTTGCTTGGCTGTCTGGACCTGAAAGTTCGACACGGGTTGATTGTGCAGGCTACGGCTGCGCGAGAGTACCTGGTTGATGCGTCCAAGCGTTGCGTCGATGTGATGGACGTTGTCAACCGTAAGTTGAATAATAAAATTGGGCGGTTGGGAAACTCCTAGAATGCTGCGCGCGGTGGCGTAGGGCATGATGACGATATTGTCGAAATCCTGGCCGAGCACACTGCCACGTTTTTTCAATACACCTACGACGCGGCACCACTCACCTGCGGCCTTGATGTATTTCCCGATTGGATTGGCGGGCAAATAGAGTTTGTCGACCACGGTCTGTCCGATGACGCATACTCGCCGATGTTGCAAATTGTCGGTCGGTACGATGAAGCGGCCCAATCTGGGAACAGACTGCCTTGCCTTGGCATAGCTTCTGGTCGTGCCCACGATTTCGCTGCCGGTGCTGGTGCCATGCCACGATACACCACCTCCGAACTCGGAAACGTAGAGCACCGGAGTGATATTGGAGATGCCGGTAACGTCATGCTGTACCGCGTACAAATCGGACTCCTGGAGCCGTGCGATATGACCAGAAAGGTAATTTTCACGTGTATTGTAGGGCTGAATGACGATGCTGTTGGCTCCCAGCCCCTGAAACAGTCCACCCACATAAACGCCGAAGCCCTGGATAACCGAGACCACGGCGATGACGGCGGCGACGCCGATGATGATGCCAAGCGTGGTGAGCACGCTCCGGAGTGCATGCGCGCGGATGGCGGCGAGCGCCGCGAACAGGCTTTCAAGCAGGCCGAGCATGGAATTCCCCGGGATCGCTGTTGCCGGTTGGTGAATCGCTTTCCACATAGCCGTCGCGCAGACGCACGATGCGCCGTGTGTGTTCGGCGATGTCGGGTTCGTGGGTCACGATGACGATGGTATTCCCGCGTTTGTTCAGCTCGTCGAACAGATGCATGATTTCTTCGCTGGTGCGCGAATCGAGATTGCCTGTGGGTTCGTCGGCAAGGATCATCGCGGGCTCGCCCACCAAGGCACGCGCAACGGCAACGCGCTGGCGTTGGCCACCCGAAAGCTGGTTGGGCCGGTGGTGCAGGCGCTCGGCGAGCCCCACGTTGGAGAGCGCAGCCGTGGCGCGCTCGTGCCGTGCGCCGTGGCGCAGTCCGCGATAGACCAGGGGTTGCATCACGTTGTGCAGGGCATCCTGGCGGGCGAGCAGGTTGAAGCTCTGGAAAATGAACCCGATTTCGCGGTTGCGGATCAGGGCCAACTCGTCATCCGCCAGGGTGCCGACATCGGTGCCGTTCAGATGGTAACTGCCGCCGCTCGGCCGATCCAGGCAACCGATGATGTTCATCAACGTGGACTTGCCCGATCCGGACGGCCCGATAATGGCGAGGTATTCGCCCTTGGCAACTTCGCAGTCTATGCCGTGCAGCACGCGCATGCTGCTATCGCCCATGCGGTAGTCCTTGGTGATGCCGCGCAGGCTCAGGACCGAGGGTGGTCGGACTACTGAGTTCTTAGCCACTACTTTGCGGGCTCGGTGCCGTGGTTTGTGCCGACGCTTCTACCACGTTGCCATTGGCCAGCGCGTGCAGCACAGCGTAGGGCCCGGTGATGATGTGTTCGCCTGCCTTCAGGCCGGATTTGACGACCTGCCAAGTATCGCTCGAGATGCCAAGCGTGACGTCCACGCGCTTGGCCTTGCCATGATCGTCCACAAACACATAGGCTCCGCTGGCATTGAACAGGGACTTCGTCTGGCTGGGCTTTTGGGAAAACAGAATGGCAGCGACCGGGATCGCGAGCGCATCTTTCGCACTCTGCGAAAAGATTTCCGCGCGGCAGGTCATACCAGGGCGGATGTCCAGTTTCTTCGGATGCGTGATGCGAATCTTGACCAGAAACCCCTGGCCCTGCTGGCCCGGCATGGTGGTGGCGGCCGGGGCGACGAATTGTACCGTGCCCTTGAGCGAGGTGTTGGGGTAGGCAGTGGAAGTCACTTCTGCCTCTTCACCAACCTTGATGTGAGCAATATCCGCTTCATCCACGTTGACTTCTGCCAACAGATTGGCGGGGTCTCCGACGCCCATCAACGTGGATCCGGGTATGTTCGGCGTTCCCGGAATGACCGATTCGCCGACCTTGACATCGAGCTCGGTCACGATACCGTTGAGCGGCGAGCTGATTACGGTTTTGGCGAGCTGTTCCTGAGCGTAACTGAGTTGGGCTTGTGCCAGAGTCAACGACTTCTGGGACGAGGCCACGGCCACCTGAGCCAAGTGATAGTTATTGGTGAGGGTGTCGTAGCTGTTGGCGTCAATCAGGCCCTGCTTGAACAGCTTGGTATTGCGCTGCCACTGCTTTTTCAGATTCGCGAGTTTCAGTTGCGCTTCCTGAATGGCGTCCTGCTGTAGTTCAACCTGCGCCTTTTGCTGATCCACATTGGCCTGATAGGTCTTGGGATCGATCTGGAGCACAACCT
>JBOHYW010000291.1:0-3937 GCA_050738155.1 Rhodanobacteraceae bacterium | reverse complement strand
GGCTGCGCCGTATCCAACTTTTCATTGTGGCCAGCGGCACGCCAACGTGGTCCGCCAGTTGGTTATACGTTGCGCCCGTGAAAAAGGCTGCACGCACGGCTCGGCGTTGTTGTTCCGCGAGGATGCCGAGGCAATGCTCCAGATGTTGGCGTCGTTGGCTGGCTTCGCTCATCCCGGCCGGTCCGGGATCAGGGTCGATCACGCGCGTGGCCAAGTCATCGTCCAGTGGCGTTTCGCGGTGCCGGCGCAGGCGATCGATGCATTGGTTGCGGGCCAGCGTGATCAACCAGGTCATCGCCGCGGCGCGCGCGGGATCGAAACTGGCCGCGCGACGCCAGACATTCAGATAGATGTCCTGCAACGCATCCTCGGCCTCGCCGCCCTCCCGCAGCATGCGCACACAAATGCCAAAGAGTTTGTCCGACGTGCGCCGGTACAGCGCCGCGAACGCGGTCCGGTCGCCTCCTGCGCTGGCGCGCAGCAACTCCGTGAGTTCTTCTGGAACTCCCCGCGGTGTCATCGGCATGCGGCAAGCATTGCAGCGGCTCGGCGCCGCCGCAAGCCAATCCGCGCTTCGTGGGTGGTTGATGACCGACGCATGCCCGTGAGAAATAACAACCCCCGTTGCCGGGGGTTGTTTTTCTACGTGCGCATTGCGATCCGTCTAGCTCACGCGCCTGCGCAGGCCGGCAAACAAACCGACCAGCAATACGCCCAAGCCGAACATCCCGAACCCGGCGGGCTCCGGCACGCTCGTGGTCGGGGTGATGGTGCCCGAAAAGCCGTAGAAGTAGCCGGCGCCGAGTTGATAGAGATACGACCCATCGCCTACGATCGCGCCACCGATGGTCCCGCCATCGAACGCAGCCAACGTTCCGAACCCGAACGGGCCAGCGGTATTCGTCGTGGTGAAATCCAGGCGAAGGGAATCGCCTTGGCCGTCCTGGGATCCGATGGAGTAGCCATTGGAAATGCCCTGGGTCCGAGATGCGACGATCTCGTTGAAGGCCGCAAGGCTCGAGTTGCCGGGGAACATGACATCGAACGCGAGCAGTGCGCCGGGGTCGGCGGTGTCGACCGCCATGCTGCCCGTGAAAGTGCCACCCGTGTAGGTCCCGTTGATGTTGAAGTGCGTCGTCGTTGCCATCGCCAGAGCGGGCAGCAACCCGAAGACCAGCAGCCCGCCCAACAACAAGGCGCCGGCTCGCTTGTTCAATATGTTCATGTGATGCTCCTTCGATTGAGTTGGGTCACGCCGACACCGTGGACCGAATTGAGCGGCGTCGACCGACTTCATGACGTGCCCGGCAGCGCCGCCCGCCTTAAGCGAGCGGCGCGCCGAATCTGTTCTAGGGGTTGCCTGCCATACCCATCATGCTGGATAGTGGCTTGGAGCTGAAGAACAGGAAGAAGTTGTCGGGCACTTCGATGGCGTCGCCTTTCTTCTCCGCGATGCGCAGTGCGGCGACCGACGTGATGCCGCTGCTGCCGTTCGCAGTCGGCCAGTCGGCCAGATCGAGCACCAGCACCGGCCTGACCTCCCACCAGATCGCACTCTGGGTCGCGTCGGCATTGGTGATCACGTGGCTGTGGTTCGGTGAGGGCAGGAACACATTCGTCGCCGGGGCAGGCAGCTTGCCGAGCGCGACCAGCACCTTGCCGAGGTCGTCCGTGGATGAATGCATCGTGCAGGTTCCCGGCGGCGAACCGGGGTTGGGGCACTGGGTGTAGACCAGCGGTTTGGTCTTGTACGCTTCCGGAATCGCACCGAACAGCTTGATCAGCACCTTGCCCAGCGCGCGGCCGCAAAGGGTGCTCAACCGGTCTTGGGGAATGCACTGAATGGCGTCGTCCGGATTCTTGCCCGCCAGACCGCACTGCTGTGCCGTTTCGCCCCAAAACCGCCAAATGTAAGTTTTTTCGATGATCCTGATCGCCGAGGGCGCTACCCGCAACGCGCGCTGGATATCTCTGCGGCCTCGCCGCGCCCGCTCGACAAGGCAAGCGCAACCATCGTCCCGGAATTCGAGCGCGACATCGCGCCCGGTCTCCCTTTCACCGGTCCCCGCCAGAGCTGTCGCCAGCCGAACGCATGCACCTTGAAGTGCCGCGCACCGACACGCCGATCTTCGCGGAGCTGGTCGAATCCCGCCGCAACCGTTCAGACGCGTGGTATCTCCACAAGGCCGGCAAAATCGACGTCTGCAACGTGCCGTTGCCGGTGCGTGTGGCGCCGCCGGCAATGTCCGCCCGTCCCTGACTGGGCTTCCGGATCGAACATCGCGCGGCGCGAGCGGAATCCTCCAGAAGGGCGCGTTCGGCAGGGTCGACCGCCTCCCGCCGTTCGATCGCACAGATGCGCCCTCAAACACAACGATCGACCGCACCGCTTCGCATCGGCGGCGCCGCGCTACACGGGGCCGCGCGAACCCTGCGTCGCGCATTCCGGTGGACTAGACTCGCCAACATCGGAGGCCGGCGTGTTGCCGGCGGGGGCGCCGAGGCACGCGGTGGCAAATGGGCACGGCCTTTTTTTCGAGCTGAAACGTCGCAACGTCCTGCGTTCTGCGGCGCTGTACGTTGGCATCGTGTGGGCGCTGGCGCAGGGCATTTCCCAGTTGAGCCCGAGCCTCGGCCTGCCGGATTGGGCGACCCGCGCGTTCCTGGTTGCCTGTGCCGCCGGCTTCCCGGTATGGGTTGCATTCGCCTGGTTCTACGAACTCACTCCCGAAGGGCTCAAGCGCGACAGCGAAGTCGCACCCGATGCACCGACCCGCCAATCGTCGGCACGCAAGCTCGACTTCGCGATCATCGGCGTGCTCGTCATCGCGGTGGCGCTGCTCGGTTCCGGATATTTCCTGCGCGGCAACCCGGCCTCCGGACGGCCCGCCACGTTCGCGCCACCCGCCGCCACAATCGTGGTGCTGCCTTTCACGAACCTGAGTGATCGCGCAGACCAGCAGTACTTCAGCAATGGCATCACCGAGGAACTCACCGATGCCCTCGGAGAGCGTACCGGCCTCACCGTAATCGCGTGGAACACGGCGTCGCGGTACGCGAATACCCGGCTCACGCCGCGCCAGATCGGCGCGGCGCTCAACGTGTCGCACGTCCTGGGCGGCACCATCCAGCGCGAGCACGACATCGTGCGCGTTTCCGTCGAGCTGGTCAGCACCCGGAACGGTCAATTGCTGTGGTCGGCGCACTATGACGATTCGCTGCAAAACATCTTCGCGGTCCAGGACAAGATTTCCGCGGCGATCGCCGACGCGCTGAAGGTCCGGTTCGCGGGCGCACAGGCCCCGCCCACGCTGAACCCACGCGCGCATGAGCTGTATCTCAGGGGGCTCGCGGCGCTGGACGACGTGACCGCAGCGGACGCACAGGCCGCGCAGAAGTATTTCCAGCAGGCGCTGGCACTCGATCCTCGTTATGCCGATGCCTGGTCCGGGCTCGCGGCGAGCTATCTCGCGCTGGCGCAATGGTCGACATTGCCGATCGCGGCGGCGCTGCCGAAGATGCGCGCGGCGGCGCAACAGGCTCTGGCGCTGGATCCCCGCAACGTCGATGCCCTGGTGGAGCTCGCCAACGCAGACAACACCTCCGGTCGAAAATCCGAGGCGAGGTCCGAATACGAGCGCGCGCTCCGGTTCGATCCCAACAACGCGCGCGCGCACCTCGACTACGGCACGGTGCTGCCGCTCAGGCAGGACCTCACGCAGACGCAGGAAGCCGCGCGTCTCGATCCGGACAATGCAACTACCCAGAACAACCTCGCGACGCTGTACCAGGACCTGGGCGACTGGCCGGACGCGGTGATCGCCGCGCGCACCCTCAACAAGTTGTCCCCCACCGGCACGGATGCCGCGTTCTACCTTGCATTCGCATACGACCGCATGCGGCGGGACGCCGATGCGGTGAAAGCGTTCGACCTGGT
>JBOHYW010000290.1:0-3984 GCA_050738155.1 Rhodanobacteraceae bacterium | reverse complement strand
TCGCGGTGCCGTGCAACGTGCGGTCGAAGCGGCGCGCGCCGACGTGATTATCCATTTGGCGGCGATTTCATTCGTCGCGCACGGCGACGCAGACGAAATCTACCGCACCAATATCGTCGGCACCCGCAATCTGCTGGAAGCGTTGGCCGATGCGGACCGCCAACCACGCAGCGTGGTGCTGGCCTCGAGCGCCAATATCTATGGCAATGCCGAGGTCGAACCGATCGACGAAGATACGCTGCCCGCGCCGGCCAATGATTACGCGGTCTCCAAATTCGCGATGGAACAGATGGCGCGGCTGTGGATGCAACGCTTGCCGATCGCGTTGGTGCGCCCGTTCAACTACACCGGCGTCGGACAATCGGAGAATTTCCTGATCCCCAAGATCGTCGCGCATTTCCGTCGCGGCGATAAGCTCATCGAGCTTGGCAACACCGACGTGGCGCGGGATTTCTCTGACGTGCGCGACGTCGCGCGTGCCTACGCCGCGATCGTTGCGCATGCGCCAACCGGGCTTGCAATCAATCTTTGTTCCGGCATCGCGCATTCGCTCGACGATGTGTTGACGATGATGGCGGAGATCGCGGGCTATGCGATCGAGGTGCGGGTCAACCCGGCGTTCGTGCGCAGCAACGAGGTCAAGCGGCTGGTTGGCTCGAACGCGCGGCTGCGCGCGCTGGCGGGATTCGCGCCGTCGATTCCGTTGCGGGAAACGTTGTGCTGGATGTACTCATAGGTTGAGGTGAGCGCCTTTTGCGAACCCCAACGCAGCCGATCATTGGGCTTCGCCCACAAGAGGCCTGCGGGCTCGACGCAACCTGCAAACGCCGCAACCGCGGTCATTCAATCCGTGTCGTTCTGTTGGGGTTCGCCAAAAGCGCTCACCCCAACCTACGCGTTGATTTCCCGGCGTCGCCTGCACGCAGGCGCCCACATCAATCTTGCAAGGTAGGAGCGACCGTGGTTGCGACATCGGACTCAGGTGAGCGCATGCACGGCAGAGGCGATGCGCGCACGAAACGCGAGGTCGTTGTTCTCGAACCACGCACGTGCGGCGGCACCGGTCTGTTCGAGCGCTGCATCGGGCGCGGCCAGTAATCGTTCGATGACGGTTTCCATCGAGGACTCGTCGTAGAAATACGTGGTCGCAAGAGCTTGCGTACTGGTGCGTGAGAACGGCACCAATGCACCACGCTCGCGCGTGACCATCTCGTTCATCGGCGGTGCGTCCAGCGTCACGACTACCGCGCCTACGCCCATTGCTTCGACCAGGTAGTGGCCAAAGCCCTCGGTTTCGGATGGGCACAGATGAAAACGGTGCGAATTCTGGACGCGCTTCAGTTCGTCATCGGGGATGTAATCGATGCGATGCACGATGTTCGACGCGGGCGGCCCCGGTCGTGCGCTGCGTGGACTTTGCAGCACGGTCAGGCGCGGCCATTCGGGGTGCCGGCGCCACAGCGCAAGCAAGGTTTCGGTGCCCTTGTTTTCGCTGCGTCCGGCGAGGTGAAAGAACGCGCGTTCACGCGGCACGGATGCATCGTGTCGGTCCTCGCTGGTGAAACCGGTGTAGTCGACCTGTCTCCCGAGCGCTTCGAAGATCGGTATCGCATGTTGCGTCAGCGCGAACACCCGATCGATGCGCGGCAACCATGCGCGGTCGCGTTGGTCGAACCATTCCGGGTGTGGCATCAATACGTTGTGACGCGCGGTCGTGAGGTATTCGGGACGAATCCGTTCCAGCATCAGGTTCACGTCCCAGCGCTCGGCGCCGCGACCGGACAGGCGCCGCGCCAACGTGCCCATACGCAACTTCAGCGGGTGCAGCGCCTTGCGCAACGCGCCGCGGCGGATGCCGCTGATCGTCACTTCGAAACCACCGGTGACGAGTGCGTCGTGCAGCAGGTGCAGGTTGCGGCTGAGGCCGAAACCGTTGTCGCGCGCGATCAGGTTGACCCGGGTCATGCGTGCGCCTCTGCCTCGCGCGATCGCGCGGTGGTTCGCCGAAGGTCAGTCATCGTCGCCGGGTTCGAAGGCATTGAACTGTCCTGCGTCATCGCTCGCGGTCGGCACGCAACCGGGTACCACGGCATCACGCGAGAACACGTACCAGTCGCGACGGTTGGCGTGGCCGACGCGGATGGCATCGCGCAGGCGCACGCACGGCGCGAGTACCTTGCCGTAAGCGAAGATCCAGCGATGCGCGGGATCGATGGCCTGCCACGTCAGCGCCTGTTGCAACTGATCGTGCCACGCCAACTTGAATCCGAAGTTGACGGTCTTGCGCCCCAGTTTGTCCAGCATCAACAGGTTCTGTTCCTTCCATGCCACCAATGCGATCGGGTCGCCCGCTGGCACCACCTCGGCGGTGCGCGTCATCACCGTGCGCGACGAGGAATAACCGTTGAGCAACGGATACGCGACCAGGCCCCAGGTGCCCCACGCGACCAGTGCGAACGCGCACCAACCCCAAGGCGCGTAACGCGGTCGTGCAATCACGGCGATTGCCACGCCGGCGGCACCGATGCCGAGCACCATGAAAATCAGCGGCGCCGGCGAGCCGCCCAGCGCCGTCGCCGCCAGCGCCACTTGCTTGTGCAGGCGACCGGTATGCAGGCCGATCGCGGCGAGCAACAAAACCAGCCCCAGCAGCAATGTCAGCGCCCACAGCGCCCACCGAAACGAACGCGCGCGCACGACATCCGGCAGTGATGGTGCCAGCGCCACGGCCAGCATCGGCAGTACCGGCAGGATATACACGTCGCGCTTGCCGCCGCTGCACGAAAAAAAGATCACCACCAGTACCAGCCACGCCAGCGGCAGCAGCACGCGCGCGTCACGCGCGCGCAGTGTGCGCATCCAGCCCGGAATCGCCCACGGAATCGCCAGTGACAACGGCAGCCATTCGAACGCGATCACCGGCAGGTAGAACCACCACGGGTGGATATGGTGCGCGGGCTCCGCATAGCGCGACACGGTCTGGCCCAGCAGAATGTCGTGCGCGTAACGCGCATACGCAGGGTCGCCCGCGTGCACGTGCAACGCTGACCACAACATCGGCAAAGCCCAGCCGAGGATCGGCAGCAGGAACAACAGCGCCAGCCACCAGCGTGCGTCACGCTGCCGCGGCAGCAATCCGTTCCAGCCACGCCAACGTGCAAACCAGAACGGCACGAACATCAGCAGCGCCAGCACCCCGACGCCCTTGGTGATTACACCAAGCCCTGCCGCGATCACGCCGATGGCGTACCAGCGCCATGCCGGCCCGAGCAGCAGGTGCCGCAGCAGGCCGTAGTTCGCCAAGGTGATCCAGAACACCTCGACGCCGTCGATCTGCGCCGCGCGCATCTGGAAGGTGAAGTCGAAGCTGACCAGCACCGCGGCGGCGGCGAGCAACCCGGCGTGGTGGCTCCACTGCCGGCGCACGAAGTCGTACACCAGCGCGATGGTGCCAAGCCCCGCCAGCAACGAAGGCAACAGGAACCAGCCGCGCCAGCCGCCGGTCACGAAATACGCGCACGCCTCCAGCCACATGAACACCGGCGGCTTGTCCGAGTACAGCTCGACGCCGCGGTGCGGGAACAACCACTGACCGCTCGCGAGCATCTCGCGCGCGACCAGCGCGAAGCGCGGTTCGTCCGATGGCCACGGGTCGCGCATGCCGATGCCGAGACAAAGCAACAGCACCGCGAACGCGAACAGCAACGCAAGCTGCACGCGTTCGTCGTCGATCCAGCGGCGGGCGGTAGGTGTTGGCATGCCGGGCATTGTAGGGGCGAGCATGCCCGCGCTGACCGGGAGGCGAACGGCAGACGCGGGTCGCCTGCGTGCAGGTTCCGACAGATCGTGGGTTGGGCTGAATCCGCGCCGTTTGCGGATGAAGCCCAACGGGGTGCGTTCGATGCATGCGAGGCGGTGTGGGTGCCGGACGGTTGCGTGTCGGGCTTCGCGAAGAGCCGCTCAGCCCAACCTACGCCTGTAGGT
>JBOHYW010000289.1:0-3989 GCA_050738155.1 Rhodanobacteraceae bacterium | reverse complement strand
CCGACGCGGTGGTGATCGGCTCGGCGCTGGTGGAACGGCTTGCCGGTGCAGGCGATGCCAACGATGCTCGGGCTCGCGCATACGCGTTTCTTGCGCCGATCCGTACTTCGCTTGATTCCGCGTCCTGATGCACGATCGGCCGCTTGCTTTGCGGCCAGTGGGTTTGCGCCTGTGTGGGTGCGTCGCGTGCGCAACGGCTTGACCCCGGTCATTGACACCCCAGGTCGTGCGGAGTAGACAGGTCCGAATCTTGGCTGAGGCGGGGAATGCCATGATCTTCCAGAACCTGGTTTGGGCCATTGCGCTGGCGGGAATCGCACTGGTTGCGTTGGTGTTCATTTACGTTGCCGTCCAGGCTGGCAAGCCGGTGGACGATGAACAGGGGAAACGCAAAACCTCTCATGCTGCGGCCCGAGTGCAAGCCGGCTGGTTCGCGTTGTTGGTCGTGGTCTTCGTGGTGGTCAGTTTTGCCACCCTCCATCACTTTCCAATTCCGCCGCAGAACACACCGCTGGGCATCCACCAGGTGGTGGACGTGGTCGGGATGCAATGGTCGTGGCAGATCAAGCCGGACACGGTGCAAGCCGGCAGTCCGGTGGAGTTTCGCGTCACCAGCAAGGACGTGAACCACGGGTTTGCGCTCTACGCACCGGACGGTCGCATCGTGACCCAGGTGCAAGCGATGCCGGGCTACACCAACAAGCTCGTGTATACATTTATGCACCCCGGCACCTACGTCGTGCAGTGCCTTGAGTATTGCGGGCTGGGCCATGCGGCCATGCGCTCGCAGATCAAGGTCGTTGCCGCGAGAGGAGACTGACCATGGCTACCCTCACGATGTATCCCGAAGACGAGCGCCTCCAAGGCGGGGATCGGTTCGCATTCAATACGTACATGATCAGCGCGGTTGCACTGTTCGTGTTGATGATGCTGATCGGGGTGACCATGCGCATGGCGCAGGCAGATTGGTTCACCATCCCGACCCCGTTGTTCTACAACCTGCTGTCGATGCACGGCGCGGGCATGGTCGGTACCGCGGTGATGGCCACGACTGCGGTGATGTGGTTTTTCCTGCGCAAATACGTACGCCTGCATTTGTGGGCGTTCGTCACCAACTACGTGATGTTCCTGCTTGGTGCGCTGTGCATCATCCTGTCGATCTTCGTGGGCGGTTACGGGGCGTTGTGGACGTTCCTGTACCCCCTGCCGACGCACGGCGTGGGGATGTGGAGCCCACATGCCTCGGCGCTGTTCATGGTCGGCTATCTGCTGATCGGCGTCGGCGAACTGATTTTCTACCTCGACGCATCTGCGGGCATCATCAAGGTGCACGGCAACTTCTGGCGTGCGATGGGGCTGCAATGGTTGTTCGGTGGCGACCTCGATCCGGATCACCCCAAGGCTGTGGTCGCAAGCACCAGCATGATCATCGCCAACTCGCTGGGGATCATTGCCGGAGCGATCGTGCTGGTGATGAGCCTGATCAACATCTTTTACCCGCAGGTCGTGCTTGATGCACTGTTCACCAAGACGTTGATCTACTGGTTTGGCCACATGTATATCAACGCGGCGATCTACATGGGCGTCATTGCCATATATGAACTGCTGCCGCGTTACACGGGCAAGCCGTATCCGCTTTCGCGCGTGTTCCTGTGGGGCTGGGCGGTGACCACCGTGTTCGTCATCACTGTGTTCCCGCACCATCTGATGATGGATTTCGCCGAACCGCACTGGTTCCTGCTGATGGGGCAGTTGGTGTCGTACGGCTCCGGCTTCCCGGTGGTGGTGGTGACCGCGTACGGTGCGTGGGTCAACCTCTACCATTGCAACATGCGCTGGACCATGCCGTCCAAGTTGCTGCTGCTTTCACTGTTTGGCTGGGTTGCAGGCGGCTTCGCGGCGATTCTCGACGGTACCATCCGCATCAACCATGTCATGCATAACACGCAATGGGTGCCGGGCCACTTCCACTTCTATTTGCTGCTTGGTGTGCTGGCGATGGCCCTCGCGTTGATGTATCACGAAGTCGGACGCCGCGTGAACGCGCCGCCGAATTCCGGGGCCGATCGTGTGGGTTTCCCGATGTACGTCGTGGGTGGCTTGATCTTCGTGTTCGCGTTTCTCGACGCCGGCCACCTGAGTGTGCCGAGGCGCATGTACCCGCACTTGCAGGCGTGGATGCGTACGGATGCGATAGGGTCGGTCGGTGCGATACTGGTGGTGCTGGCGATGATCTACTTTGCACTCAAGATCACCATTGGCTTGTTGGGAAAGCAGCAGGCGCCGCCACCCGCTCCCATTACCGAGACTGCCCATGGCGGTCCTGCGGACGTTACTGCTTAGCCTCGTCCTGCTGGCGGCGGGCATCGGGGTATTGGCCGAAGTCACCGACGGATTTCGTGCCTATACCACCGAGACCGCCCGCCGCATCCGGATTCGCGAACACCCCCGGGCGGTTCCGCCGCTGCCGCTGCAGACGGCTAGCGGCGGCAACACCAGTTTTGGCGCGTTACGCGGTCGCTGGCTGCTGGTCGATTTCATCTATACCCGTTGTACGACTTACTGTTCCGTGCAGGGCAGCGAGTTCGCGCGTCTGCAGGGCAAGCTGGCGGCGCCGATCGCCGCGGACAAGGTCGCTCTGCTCAGCGTCAGTTTTGATCCGCGCGACGATCCCGCTGCGCTTACCCGCTACCAGCAGTTGCATGGGGCCACGGGTGATGGCTGGATTGCCGCGCGCCCGGTCGACAAGGCGGAACTGGCCAAGCTGATGAACGTGTTCGGCGTCGTCGCCGTGCCGGATGGGCTCGGCGGCTTCGTGCACAACTCGGCGATAGCGGTGGTTGACCCCGAGGGCAGGCTGGTCACGATCCTGGACTGGGATGATCCGCGCGACGCGGTTCGCTACGTCATGCAGCGGTTGACGCCATGAGGCCGCGGATTGGCCGCCTCTGCGTTGCCGGTGCCGTCCTGTGGGCGGTACTGGCCATTCCCCCCGTGCGGCACGCGCTTGAATCCAGGATGACCCTCCAGATGCTGGTGCAGATCCCGCTACTGGGCCTGGGGGGCTGGATGCTGGCGTCGGGAACGCCGAAGTGGCTTGAACGGCGTCTTGCGAGGTGGAACCATCGCGGGATCAGCGGGCTGTTGCTTGCCTCGCTCACAGGCATGGTGTGGATGCTGCCGCTGGCAATGGACGCGGCACTCGACGACCCCCGATTTGCGGTGGCGAAATTCCTCAGCGTTCCGCTGCTGATCGGCGCGCCGGTTGCACTGAGTTGGCCACGCGCCGGATTCGTGGTGCGTGGGGTATTCCTGGCCGAAGTGACCGCAACCGCATTGCGCTTGGGGTGGCTGTACCTGATTTCACCGGTCCGCCTGTGCAGCAACTACCTGCTGGGCGACCAGCAACTGCTGGGTAAGCTTTTGCTCGCGGTAGGATTCGCAATCGTGGTGGTGATCGGATGGAAGCTGATGTGGGGCCACGTCGACACGGGACGTGCCGATGAGGTAAATTCGCGGGTCGGCGATGGCTGACCGGCAAGCCCGGTAGCGTCCGATGTATCCTTGTCAGCGGAGTCCATTGCGGGAGATCCACCCGTGTCGTGGTTGCAAAGACTGACGTCGCCGAATATCCGTACCGAAGGCGCGCCTGCCCGGGGCAAGGTGCCGGAAGGTGTGTGGGAGAAGTGTTCGGGTTGCGGAATCGGGCTGTACCGCCCCGAGCTCGAGCGCAACCTGATGGTGTGCCCGAAATGCGGGTATCACCATTCGATCAGTGCACGCGCGCGTCTGGCGGGCTTCCTCGACGCCGGCGGTGACGAACTCGACGCGGGGCTGGCGCCGGTCGATTCCCTGAAATTCAAGGATTCGAAGAAATATCGCGACCGGATCCTCGCTGCGCAGAAAGCCACCGGCGAGAAGGACGCGATGGTCGCGGTGCGGGGCAGCCTGAAGTCGTTGCCGATCGTCGCTTGTGCATTCGAGTTCTC
>JBOHYW010000288.1:0-4036 GCA_050738155.1 Rhodanobacteraceae bacterium | reverse complement strand
CTTATGAGTAAGGTGACATCCGTCGCCACGGTTAACGCATCAGCGCCTGTAAGCCTTCTTCCCAAGGTGGCGTCTGCCGGGCTTGCCGTCACCGCACGAATGAGATCCTTTTCGATGTCAATTCCAAACTCAGCTGGAGCCGAGTTCTGCGAGGTCTGCACCCGACTGTTTTGATCAACAATGTCGAAAGAACGCTTATCAACACTGCGTAGCTCGGTGGCGCGTGCTGAATTCAGAACAACTAACAAGCCGAAACGCTCTTCGGCAATACCTGGCTTCAGCAAGTAACGGCCTTGTCCGAACGCCAATGCAAAGAATCGACCTGCAGCTTGCACTACGTACAGAGCCCCTGTGCTTTGGACCATCCCAAGGTCGTCCAATGACACGTAACCATGGAAAAATGTGGTCCACTTTGGACTCTGGGGTGGGCGTGGTTGGACAAACAATGTGCCAAGCCGTGTCGCCCCATCAGCGATCTCGTGGCTCTGAGGCAAGCCTTCGATGGCATCTTCGGGTGTCTGAACAACGTCGCGAAGTAAGTAGGCTGTGAAATCGGCCATGTGAAATCCCCCAAAAGAGCATGACGCCACATCGATATCGTGGAGCGATATTAAGTCGTAACAGCAAACGCCTTCTGCAGGACGGATTGACGCAGGCGAGTGGCGCGCTGAAGGTTGGCGGCGACGGCGGCTTCCAGCTCTTCGATCACGCTCATGCGGCGCTCGACCTCGTCGACGATGCGTGATTGTTCGGCTAGCGATGGCAGATCAAGCTCAATGCCCTGAACATCGCCCTTTCGGATAGATGGCACAGTAGTCGCGCGCGCCACTTCATCGAGCTTCTGCGTACAGAGAAAGTGAAACAGATAGCGAGGATGGATGCGTTCTCCTGCAAAAACCCCCATGACGTTATTGTCCACAAGCGATGGTTCGCCAATTACTGCCCTACGATTCAATGCTATCGCTGCACCAATTTTTGCAAACACTACCGTTCCGGGCGGGAGCAGTTTGGCGCGAAGCTCTGCTTGGTCCGACCTACTGATGTAGTGGTTTGCCTTCGTAAGAATTCTTTCGTGCCGCTTCCACGCTTCTGAAATGTCACCGACCTTGTAGAAGCCGATGTCCCCTGAGGGACGTCCTTGCAGACGCTTTGGAAATCCGTAACCAGCGAGCACCGTGGTGACATCGCCGAGCGTCGTTCGATGCCATTTGGCTCGGGTGGGGACGAGGCGGCCTTCGCAGGCGGCCTTGAGGACGGCGGCGCGGTAGCGCTTGAGGTTGGCTTGCACGCGGCGCAGCGCAGCCACACCGGCGTCGAGGCGGGTGAATTGCTTTTCGATTTCGGCGACGATTTCCCGCTGCGCAGCGATTGATGGCAGTGGAATCCGTTGTTGTTCAAGCCACGACTTCGGCACACGGCGCAAACCAACCGCACCCGTCATGTTCCGCGCCGCTTCTTGCCGAAAGCTCTGCTGCACGACGAAGTGCAACAGATACTTGGGCTCAATGCGTCCGGAGGGACGAAGCACAAAGAATTCGGTCGAACCGAAGCCGATGCCGTTGGTCAAGCCGCTGACCACCGCAGCTTTTCCGTTCTCCATGCAGGGCGTCACCTTGGCAAAGATCACGTCGCGGTCGCGGAACGATGTGTAGCCTTTGCGAACATTGCCGACCTTTCGGTCTTCCAGCGGAGCAAACCGCCCGCTTTCCTCCTCGACGCACTTCATGGGCACGAATGAGGCGAGCATGCCGTCGGTGAGTTCGTCCTTGCCGAAGCGCGGGTTGATATCCACAACTTCGCCAAGTTGAGCTAATGCGACGTTTTCCGGTGGCGCATGGGCTTTGAGGACTGCGTTCATACCGTCAGCACCCTACCCCAAAGCAAAAGCTGGATTCCGGATCGCCGCTGTGCGGCGTCCGGAATGACGAAGTGACTGGGTTCCGGCCTTCGCCGGAACGACGAGGAGGGCCAACAACTTCGCGTAAAGACGACGTGGTAGGCGTTCTTCCTTCTTCCTTCATCATTCTTGCATCCGCGCTCATGCGGCGAGCGCCTCGTTGAGTTCATCCAGCAACCGCGGCAACTGCTCGCCAAACAACTGGTGAACCTTGCCCAAGCCGCCGCGTTGGCGGAACGGTGCGTAGTCGAAGTCATCCGGCTCGATGCTGAGGCTTGTGGCGATGTGGTCGCGGATGGCTTCCAGCCAAGTCGTTTGTTCCGGGGTGAACACGACGCCGGCTTCAGCCTTGGATTTCAGCCAGCGGTCGAAGCGCTCGGCTACGGAATCGGCGAACGGCGCCAGCACGGGTTGTTGCTGCAGGGCGAAGCGCACCAGCGGGATCAGGTCGGCGAATCGTTTGGCCTGGGTGCGGCCTTTCACCTTGCCGGGCGCGGTGACGGCGAAGGCGTCCCACAGGCGGTCTTCGGTCCATGCGGCGTGCTGCGCTTTCAATTTTGTTTCCAGTTCCTTGAGCATGGCTTCGGTGAGCCGCTGCTTGTACGGCACGCTGTAGAGTACCTGCAGCGCATCGATTTCTGCCTTGTGCTGGTCGAGGTAATCGCGGAACTGTTGCACCAGGCCGGCGGCTTTCTCCTTCGCCGCATTGTCGAAGTCGGCGCTCAGCACTTCGTCGGGCGTGTAGATGTCCAGCGCCTGTTCGGTTTCGCGCTTCAGCATTTCCAGCGTCTGCCGCAGCGCAGGCTTGTCGAACGGCGCGCAGGCGGCTTCGATCAGTTGCGCTTTCGCTGCATTGAATTGTTCCTGCGACACCGACTCGGCATCCGCACCGGGCTGGCCGGTAGCGCGTTCGGCGATGGAGTCGGGATTGTGGGCGCGCAGCAACTCGCCGGCGAGCGTAGCGAGGGTTTGACCGCCGGACGCGGCGGCGACCTGTTGGCGCTGGTCGTCGTCCAGTTCACGGTCCAGCCGCGACAGCCGCGCGGCCAGCGTGGTGAGCGTGTCCTCGTCGCGACCGCCGGGAAACTGCATGCGTTGCAACAGCGTTTTCAGCGGCACGCTGGGCTGGCGATCCAGCGGGCGCGATTCGGTCTTGTCGCTTTCGCACACGCCGACCGCGTCCACGATCACGAAGTGCGTCTTGGCGCGCGCGTCCGCGCCGGAGGCAGATTGCAATTCGGTGGGCGTGAGCACGCGCGTGCCGCGGCCCTTCATCTGCTCGAAATACACGCGGCTGCGCACGTCGCGCAGGAAGATCAGCACTTCCAGCGGCCGTACGTCGGTGCCGGTGGCGATCATGTCCACGGTGACGGCGATGCGCAAGCTTGGCGACAGGCAGAATTCCTTGATGAGATCGCGCGTGTTGGCCGGCCTGCCGGTGACGGGGTGCCGCGCCTGGTAGGTGATCTTCTTGCAGAAGTCGTCGCCCTTGCCGAACACCTCGCGGCAGATGTGCACGATGTCCTCGGCGTGCGAATCGTCCTTGGCGAAGATCAACGTCTTCGGCAGCAGCGTGCGACCGGGGAACAGTTCGGTGAATGCCGCGTCCTTGTAGGCGCGCAGCACGGTACGGATCTGGTCCGGTACCACCACCGAGCGGTCGAGGTCGGCGGGCGTGTAGTCGAGGTCGTCGTCCAGCAGCGCCTGGCGCGCGGCACGCGTGGCCTTGCTGCGATGGTCGATCAGCAGGCCCTTTTCGATCCTGCCGCCCTGCTCGCCCACGCGGGTCTTGATGCGGTACACGTCGTAGCCGACGTTGACGCCGTCGGCCACCGCGCGCTCGTGGTTGTATTCGGCCACGCGGTTCTGGTGGAAGTAGGCGATGGTCTGCGCGGACGGCGTGGCGGTGAGGCCAATCAGGAAGGCGTCGAAGTATTCCAGCACCTGCCGCCACAGGTTGTAGATGGAGCGGTGGCATTCGTCGGTGACGATGAAGTCGAATTCCTCGATCGGCACCTTGGGGTTGTAGACGACGTCGCGCGTGCGCGTGCCGCCCAGCGCAGCGGCGAATTCGGCGCCGGACATTTCGTCCACGTCTTCGTCCAGATCCTCGCCGCGCAGCTGGACGCACTTATCGGT
>JBOHYW010000287.1:0-4059 GCA_050738155.1 Rhodanobacteraceae bacterium | reverse complement strand
GGCCGGGCGCGGTGCCGGCCACGCTGGGCGCGACCCCGACCGGCGCGCACATCGATGCGCCGACCGGCAGCGCGTTCGCGAATCTGGATGCGATCGGCATCGACGCGCTGGAAAACCAACTGGCGCACATGAGCGCGGCACAGGTCGAGGCGTACCTCGCCGACGCACCGGGCGCGCGCGCCACCGGCCAGTGAGCGCATGGCCGCGTTCGTTGAAATGGCGCCCGGTGATGCGCTGGTGATCGGGAAATCGATCATCAAGCTGGAACGCAAGGGCGGGCAACGCGCGCGGCTGGCGATCGAAAGCAGCGAGAACTTCGAGCACATCCGGGCCGACGACAAGCCCGCCCACCCCGCCGACGGCCACCCGCCGGCAACGATCCTGCGGCGGCCGTCACCGGCGTGAGTCCGCTTCACGCGATCGGCAGTGAATGGTTGGAACCGTGCGTGGGTCAAGCGCTTGTCGCACGCAGCGGCTTCACCTGCCGGGCGTGCCCACGGGCGTCGCGAATGGCACGTAGGAACATGGCTCGATCGGCCGCCATCGACCCGAAGCCGTCCTTCAATGACGTCCGCTATGGGGATACCCGGTCGACGTGCTACAGCACCAGCACAGGGGCGGCATGACATCATATTTAGTGTCTACATTGTGTAACGAGACGAAGCGCCACAGTCGGCGCCATCGCGAGTAGCCGTGCGGGTTCGCGCTCTCAAGGTGACTACAAAGCCATTAGGAACTTCGGACTAAAGTGCCCCGAATTCGGCCGGGGACATCGCGTAGAACATCTGTATGTCCTCCTCCGCACGCACGCGCTCGAGCATCCGGTCGGCGGCCTCGCGGGGAACCACAAAATCCACGCGCACCGTTTCTTGCGTGACGCGGAGGCGGCCGAACCCTGCACCCGAACGAAACGCGGTGCCACCCGGCAGGCCAAGGTTCTTCGCCTCGCTGAGCAACCATTCGTGCAACAGCTCTCCGTCGCGGTGGCGGCGGTTTTCGTGCACGAAAAACCGCAGGTACACGCCCGCGGTCGGCGCGTGCGCGTTCATGCGAGATGTCTCAGCAGCGTCTGCATGGTCATCCCCAAGCGCTCAGCACGTGCATGCCGCTCAGCGCGGCCGTCCAGCCGTACTGCTGGCGCGCAGCAGGGTGACCGTTTCACCAGAAAATGTCAAGAACGTGGTGAGTCCCCCCAAGGCGGATTTGTTCTAATCCGAAGTTCCAGCGGCTAGCACCGCACAGCGCCGACAATGCGTTCTTGCTTGCCCTGAGCTACTCGCTGCTGCACCGCGACGAGGATGCGGTCAAGGCCTTTGATCTGGCGCAGCCCGATACGCCGCTCGCCAAGGCACTGGTGGCCACAGGCCGGCTGAGCTATCAAGCGGTGCTCGATCCTAAACGGCACGCGCAGGCTTTGGCCGCGGTGGCGTTGCTGCGCCGACGGTCCGATCTCGACCCGTTGGAGACGGTCGCGACCGTCCGGTTTGGGGAAAGCCCCGCAACCGTGCCGCCGCAAGCGTAACCCGCTACTTACGCGGCGTGACCTTCGGCGGACGAAGGGTCACGCCTTCGCGCGGCATGAACACGGCTACGTTGCACGCACCCAATCGCGGTAGCTGGCAGGATCGGGCATAGCAAGGTGTCGATTCGTTCAGCGGGCGATGATTTTTCCGTACATGCCCCGGCGCGCGTGTCCGGGAACGGGGCAAACGTAATAATAGATGCCTGGCCCGAGTGAGAACCAACCCGTTGACCGGACGGCAATCTGCATCCCGCGGCCGGTAGCGGGTTTGACCAGGCCAGTGACGGCGACAGCCTGTTCCAGCGTGCGGGCACCGTGCATCGGTACATCGCGTGGCGTACGCTTCATCAGCGACAGGTCCAGCGTTTGCGGATATGGTGGGGCGTGCGCGGTGACATCTAGACCGTGCGGCATGCCTGCATCAGCATTGCCAAGCATGAATCGCAATTGGGCGCCAGCCCATACGATCAGGGTCGGGTCCACTTCGCTGTGTACCTCGAACGTAGTGTCCGGTTTGCCCGGCTCGACCGCCACCACTGGAATCACGATCCGCTTGCCAGTGAAGAGCAACGCGCCGCCTTGGGTCGGCGTGCCCGCGGCCTCACTTCGCAACACGTAGTGGTGTTCCGGGACGGAGGCGTTGGACCATGCCACTGCGGGAAAGGCCGCGAGCATCACCAACGCAACCACCGGCTTAAAAGCTCGCAACACCTTTGTCATACCCCTCCTCGTCCCACAACTACAGGTTTTTTGGCCGTTTCCCGGGCAGACAATCACCGTGCCCCGGACATCGTGAAGTAGCTCACCTACGGCCGCTGGCCGCGTCGCCATGCTACGCCGAACCTGCGGCTACGCACGTACTCCCTCCAACATCACGCGGACGTTCGCAATCCGGATCTACACCGCGGACTACCGATGTCCGCGTCCGCCGCGCAACCAGATCATTGCCGGGGCCATGGGCACCAGGGTCAGGCACCGACCGGGCCTGCTCCTCGCTATCGATGACCTGCCAGTGTTGAGCGCACGTGAGGCACATGCCACTTGGGCGGGGGCGTCCGCTTCCGAGTCACTCGATCAACGCAGCGACGATCTTGCGTGGGCCCAGTCGGCGCCTGTCGCCAATCGGTTCGTGCAGGACAGAGCTCCGGCGTCCGTCGACGGTCACTCGCGACCCTGAGCTGCCGGTGACGATCGTCTGCTTTCAGGGTGGTTGGCCACTTGTTACGATACGGCAACGAGGAGACCATCGAGCCGGGTGTGCAAGAAAGAAGATTCGTTATGCGCCTGCAGATTCCGCACTGGTTGTACGTTCGCGATAAGGGCCGAGCACAATGCCCGAACGGTTTGCGCCGCAAGCGAGTGCCCGTCCTGTGGCCGCGGACATTTGTGGTTTGGGCGCTGGTTGCGCTGGCGTTCGTTGCAACGTCGCGCGCTTCGGCACAGGATCTGTCGCAAAGTGCAACGATCGGTGGACGATCTCGTCAGTGGTTGGTGCACCTGCCATCCAGTTATCGCCTTGGCAAACCCGTTCCACTGGTCGTGGCCTTTCACGGAGATGGCAGCTCCGCGGTAAACATGGCGCGCCTAACCAGGCTCGACGCAGTCGCAAATAAGTTGGGATTCGTCGTGGCGTACGCCCAAGGCGTGGATCGTTCATGGGCAGCCGGTGTGAATTCGCCAGCGGATCGGGATGGCGTTGACGATGTGACATTTGCCGGCGCACTGCTGGATCATCTGGAACGGGAATACTCAATCAACTCCTCGCGTGTCGTATTCACGGGGTTCTCGAACGGTGCGCACCTTGTGCAGTGGCTTGGCTGCCGAATGGCGGCGCAACTCTATGCGATCGTGCCGGTGAGCGGGACGCTTGCACCGTCATTGCAATCGAAGTGTCATCCATCACGTCCGCTGACCGTCGTGGCGTTCCACGGCACAGCTGATCCGATCGATCCTTACGCAGGCGGCCACATCCACATTCCCGGCGGCGGTACTGTGCTACCTGTTGCTGTGACGATGGCGGACTGGGCAAGATGGGATGGCTGTGCGAGAAAGTCGCAAACAAATAAGGGCGCTACAATCGGTGGGATTCGCTTGAATCGAATTGACTGGGCTGACTGTCGTGATGACGTCCACGTAACGCTTTATCGAATCGAAGGCGGCGGACACACTTGGCCTGGTGGCCCTCAATATCTCCCACAGTTCCTGATCGGCAAGGCCACGCACGTTATCGCGGCAAGTGACGTGATCGGTGCGATCGCCACTGGACACTGGCATTGACGAGACTGGTCAGCACAGCGATGACCATTGGTCGACAGTCGCTGTCCGACCCGTTCCGGTCATTCGCGACCGTCCGCATTCGGGGTAGCTGATAACGCTTGAATTTAACGGCGCGCGCTTGCGTTCGCATGTAGGAAGGGTTAGCCCGCTCGTTGGTCAGCGAACTTAAACTGGGCGTAGTTGAATCCGCCCGGCAATTTGCTTTGGTGACACTACCATCGACATATGGTCTCCTTCGGGCTAGACAGTATGACTTTCAC
>JBOHYW010000286.1:0-4107 GCA_050738155.1 Rhodanobacteraceae bacterium | reverse complement strand
CTTGCGCGGCGTTGCATTGCTCCGGCGTGGCACGCGGGCTATCCGGATAGACCTCGGTGGTGGTCCGGTAACGCGCTTCGGTGACGCCAGCGCACAGTCCCCACTCGACCAGTGGATACTCGATCACGCCCGGTGCCACCGCCGGTGAACCGATGATCTCGCCTTTGGCATCGGCTGGCGCGATATGCGTGACCTTCTCGACGGCGACGATCACGGCCTGCTGAAATTCCGGTTCGGGGCGCTCGGCATCGCCGCACAGATAAAAACCGTCCGGAATTTCGCCCGGCTCGAACGGCACGCCATCGCGCGCAGCCAGCGCTGGGCGGAATTCCGATTCGTCGGTGTCGGTGGTTTCGTGCAGGTCGATATGCATCAAAACGCGTTCCCGGAACGGCGCAACGAAATACATCAGCGCGGCGGCTTCCGGTGCCGGACTGTCGACCACGAAATTGCGGTTGGGGTCCAGCGCGTATGGGTCCCAGCGATGGATGCGCTCGTAACCCCATGGACTGACGCAAGGCACGATCGCGATGTTGACGCGGCCCGCATAATCAGCCGCGGGTCGCTCGGCAAATCGTAGCGCGCCGTGCACGCCGCTGGTCTCGTAACCATGCACGCCGCCCGTCACCAACACCAGCGGCAGATCGCCCTGCCAGTCGCGACTTTTCAACGCGAACAGCGGATACGAGTCGGGTTGATAGTCGAGCCGGCCGTACTGCACCACATCGAAACGTGCGCGCAGGCGTTCGACCGCACTCAATACATCATCGGCGTAACTGCGTTGCTTGCGCTGGCGCGCAAGCCATTCGGATTTTTCCGTATCGCCCCAGGGCTGGCCGGGTGTACCAATTGAATAGAAACGATCGATCGTCATCAAAATACTCCTGCAAATCCCCATCGGCCCCATCTTCCCGTCGTAGGAGCGGCCCATGGCCGCGATGGGATCTTGCGGTCAAGCATTCGCGCGCGTGGCGCACTCCCACGACAAACTCGAGACAAGTTTTTAGAACCACGAACGGGGTGAACAAAAATCAGCGCACATCGGTGTGTGGCTGCCCGCGCGCACGGAACACGCGTTCGCGCAGTTGCTCTTCATTGTAGGTGTGCGTGTACGGCTTGAGCATGTCGTAACGGGTGACCATGCCCAGCAGTCGACCGTCGCTGCGGCTGACCACCGGGATGCGATCGAGGTTCTCCACCGCCGCGCGCGTGGCCACGTTCTTGCAGCTTTCCTCGGGATAAGCGACCACCGGCTTGGCATTGGCAAGCTCGGCAAGGTGTTTCGCACCACTGGGATCGGCTTCCAGCCACGCTCGCACACGCTGGCGATCCACCACGTCCAGCAGCTTGCCGTCCGCATCGACCACCGGATAGGCACGGTACTTTTGCGCGTGGCCGAAATATTCGTCCGCCAGTTCGCGCACGCTCATGTCCGCCGAAACGGTCACGACTTCGGGCGTCATCACGTCTTTCACCGGCATGTATTCCAGGCGATCGACTCCGTACGGGCGAAAGATATCGAGGCCGCGCCGAGCGATCTTTTCGGTGAGGATGGAACGCTTCATCAGGAACACGCTGGTCCCGTAGGCCATCATGCAAGTAATCAGCAATGCCGGCAGCATGCTGGAATTGCCGGTCAACTCCAACGCAAACAGGATCGAAGTAAACGGCATCCGCATGACCGCGGCCAGCATGGCGCCCATGCCCAGCAATGGCCACAGCAAGGGTTGCGGGCCGGGGAACACCATTGCCTCGAGACCGCCCAAGCCCGCGCCCAGCGCCAACAGCGGCGCCAACGTGCCGCCGGAGGTGCCGGAGCTCAGATACACACCCCAGATCAGGGCCTTGACCACGAGGAAGATCAGGATGCCCACTCCGATGATCTTGCCGGTCAGGAGCTGATAGATGATGTCGTAACCGACACCCAGCGTCTGCGGATCGATGACGCCGCCGATGCCGACCACCAACGCACCCATTGCCGGCCACCACATCCAGTGGATCGGCAGCTTGCGGTAGCCGTCCTCGACCTTGTAAACGAAGAACGTCACGCCGGTGGCCAGCAAACCGGCCAGCAGGCCGCTGACGGCAGCCATGCCGAGCACGGCGGGGTCGAGATGGAATTGGGTGGTGATCGGAAACAACGGTCCCGGACCGATCAGGAACGGCCGCAATCCGGCAGCCAGAAAACACGCGATCGCCACTGGAATGGTGCTGCGCGGACGCATTTCGAACAGCAGCATCTCCACGCCGACCAGCGTGGCCGCAATGGGCGTGGCAAAGGTAGCCGCCATGCCGGCGCACGCGCCGGCCACCAGCAAGGTGCGTCGTTCGACCGACGTAAGCGAGAACACTTGCGCGATCAGCGAACCGACCGCACCGGCGGTCATGATGATCGGGCCCTCGGCGCCGAACGGTCCGCCGGTACCGATCGCGATCGCCGATGAGATCGGCTTCAGGATGGCTACCTTGACCGTCATCTTGCTGCGGCGGAACAGGATGGCTTCCAGCGCTTCCGGGATACCGTGGCCACGGATGCGTTCGGTGCCGTAACGCGCCATCAAACCGATGATGAGGCCACCGACCACCGGCGCCAGGATGATCAGCCACCAAGGCGCGTGCAACGCGGCCGGCTGGATGAAATCGAAATTCCATTGCCCGGCGAATGCAATATGTGTCACCAAACCGATCAGCCGGTACAGGATCCACGCGATGACCGCGGCCGCACCGCCGATGAACAGCGCAATGGAGGAACACTTGACGATGCTGATGCTGGGTCGGAAATCACCCTCGTACAGCGTGTCCCGCCGCCATTTTTCGTAGATGCGAACAAACGGTCGGACGGGAGCAATCATGGCGCGGTGCACGCTCCGCCAACGCGGATGCCGCACATACGACGAAATCTGCAGGGGAATATATTCGCCCGCGGTTTCGTTCGCGTTGGCCACGCGATCGGGTCATTTTTCCACCGCTCGAAACACCAGTGGATGAAACGCGGGTGCGTACTCATGCGGCATTGCCTCCGGGCAAAAGGCTACACGCGTGGACGCGGCTTCCCGCACGTATCGGCGGGTGCTGCATCCGGAACAATGCCGTCGAATGTAACCAACGCCGTCGCCAAACGCCAGCGGGCTTTGATCTGCGTCCGGCAGGCAAATGGCATTTGCGCGATAATAGGCGGTCCATTCGGCGCCTTTTCCCCTCGGGCGCCAGGCATTCCAGCACGCACCTGCGCCAAGGAGAACACCATGCAAGATTCTTTCGGAATTCGCGACACCCTCGCCGTCGGCGGCAAGTCGTATCAGATCGCCAGCTTCGCCAAGCTCGGCAAGCAATACGATCTCAAGCGCCTGCCCTACTCGATGAAGGTGCTGCTGGAAAACCTGCTGCGCAACGAGGATGGCAACGAAGTCACCCGCGCGCAGATCGAAGCGGTGCTGAAGTGGGATCCGAAGGCCGAACCCTCGACCGAGATTTCCTTCCTGCCGGCGCGCGTGGTCCTGCAGGATTTCACGGGCGTGCCGTGCGTGGTGGACCTGGCCGCGATGCGCGATGCGATGGTGGCGCTGGGCGGCGATCCCAAAAAGATCAATCCGCTGTCGCCGGCCGAACTGGTGATCGACCATTCGGTGCAGGTCGATGTATTTGGCGAGGCCGATGCGTTGGCGCGCAATGCCGAGATCGAATTCAAGCGCAACCACGAACGCTACGCGTTCCTGCGTTGGGGCCAGAAGGCGCTGGATGATTTCAAGGTGGTGCCACCAGCCACCGGCATCGTGCATCAGGTAAATCTTGAATATCTCTCGCGCGTGGTGATGACCCGCGATTTCGACGGCAAGGCCTGGGCTTTTCCCGACACGCTGTTCGGCACCGATTCGCACACCACCATGGTCAACGGGCTCGGGGTGCTCGGCTGGGGTGTCGGTGGCATCGAGGCGGAAGCCGCGATGCTGGGGCAGCCGTCGTCGATGCTGATCCCGCAAGTGGTCGGTTTCCGTTTCACCGGCAAGCTGCCGGAAGGCGCGACCGCAACCGACCTCGTGCTCACGGTGACCCAGATGCTGCGCAAGCACGGCGTGGTCGGCAAGTTCGTGGAGTTCTTCGGCCCCG
>JBOHYW010000285.1:0-4126 GCA_050738155.1 Rhodanobacteraceae bacterium | reverse complement strand
GGGGGATCGAGGGGGATGGCTTTGGCAGCGCCACGTTTTAACCTCCCCTTCGGAACGAAGGGCGGAGCGAAGCGAACGCGCGCGCAGCGCGAGGGGGGGATGGCTTCGCTGACGCCCAATTTTTAACCTCCCCTTCGCTTGCGAAGGGGGATCGAGGGGGATGGCACTTGCTGACGCCGCGCTTCGCAGCGCAGGCACCTACGCAGGACGCGGCGTCGCGGCCAGTTCCTCGTACAGCGCCAGCACTGCCGCCTGCATGTCGGCCAGTCGGTAGCGTTGCAGCGGCGGGATCGGCGGCGCGCGACCCAGCAACTCGGCGGCGCGGTCGATCAGTTTGTCGATGTCGCCGACCGGCACGCGTCCGGCCGGATACAGCTCGGCCAGCAATTCGCCGACCCCGCCGTGCGCGTAACCAAGCACCGGCCGGCACAGCGACAACGCTTCGACCACGGTGCGGCCGAAACTCTCGGGCTTGTTGGAAAGCTGCAATATCAGATCGGACACTGCATACACGTCGCGCACGTCACTGCGTGGCGGCGAGAACACCACGATGTCGGACACCCCGAGGTTGGCGGCCAACTCCTGCAATTCGCGGACGTAGGCTTCGCGCCCCGGCTCGACCACACCCAGCAGCAACAGTCGCGCGTCCACACCACGATCATTGAGACCCGCAACCAACCGGATTGCATCGGCGTGGCCTTTCAGGCGGGTGCCACGTCCCGGCAGGGTGAGCAATGGTGCGTCGGCGAGCTGCGGGTATTCCGCCAGGAACTGCTGGCGCCACGCGTCTTCCGGCCGATAGCCGTACGGGAACTCACCGGGATCGATGCCGCGCGGGATCACCGTGAGCTTGGCGGCGTCGACATGCGGATAATGGCCCAGCACGAAATCGTGCACCGTTTGCGACACCGTGATGACCCGGTCGCCGCGGGTCATGATGCGGCTCCACATGCCCGGCGAATTGAGTCCGTGCACGGTTGTTACAAAATGTGAACGCGGATGCATGCCGCGCAACGCCAACCAGCCCAGCCACGCCGGCACTCGTGAGCGCGCGTGCACGATATCCGCATTGACCTCGGTCAAAATGCGGCGCAATTTGCCGATCCGCGTCACGCTGCGCAGCGACTTCGAACCGATGTCGAGGGTGACGTGCTCGCTGCCTTCGCGCTCGAGTTGTTCGACCATCCGGCCGCCGGCCGAGACGACCACCGAGCGATGCCCCGCCACAACCAGTGCGCGCGCGATCTCCAGCGCGGAACGCTCGGCGCCACCGTTGCGCAGCGCCGGGATCAATTGGACCACAGTCAGCGAGCGCTGGACGGATGCCGTTTCCATCACATCGGATTGCGGGTCGGCGGCGGTTGGCATGCGCAATATGCTTGCAAGAAACGCGCCGTGCAATGCCGGCCGACGCAACCCGGCTGCGAGGTGAATGATTCAGGTTACCGGAGCCGCTCCCCGGCACGCGGCCTGCCGAATCGGCCAAGCCCGAGGCGGTAGATTATTCCGAACTTTGCGAACGTTTCAAAACGTAGGTGGCACCGCAGTACGGGCACACCGTCTCGCCGCCGTCATCGACGATCGGCAGGTAAATGCGCGGGTGCGAGTTCCACAATGTCATTTCCGGCAACGGACAAGCCAGCGGCAGGTCAGCCTCCGTCACTTCGTAACGGCGTTTGGCGTTGGCGGGCTCGCCGACGGGAAACGAGGAAACCGGTTGGGTGGCCATGAAAGGAAATCCGCATGCGTGGACCCGGCCATTCTA
Organism: Rhodanobacteraceae bacterium; assembly: GCA_050738155.1. Taxonomy (GTDB): domain Bacteria; phylum Pseudomonadota; class Gammaproteobacteria; order Xanthomonadales; family Rhodanobacteraceae; genus 66-474. The sequence goes on along the minus strand of JBOHYW010000285.1, from coordinate 2,361 downwards.
GCGCAGCAATCTGGACCCTATTCGGAAGCGTCCTGGACGCCCGACGGCGTGACATCCAGCGACACCGATTCCACACCCGGCAGCGCGCGCAACGCGTCGGCCAGTTCGCCCAGGTGTTCGCGTTCGAAGCCGCGCGCGAACGCCATCGTCACCTCGTCGCCGTCATCGGGAACATGCCGGGTGACGACGCTGCTGGCGGGGTAATTGCGCCCGCCCAATACCTGTTCGATCGCCGCCAGCGAGGCCCGGCCGGCAAAACCCACGCGTATCCGTGGCAATGGTTTGCGCATCGCGAAGCGGCGCTCCAGCGGCTTCAACGCCGCCAGGATCACCCATGCAATCGCGGTCGTGATCACCGCCGCGGCGTACATGCCGCCACCGGCGGCCAGCCCGATGGCCGCGACCGTCCACAGGCCAGCCGCGGTGGTGAGCCCGCGGATCACGTTCTCGCGGTGCAGGAACATGATGGTTCCGGCACCGAGGAAACCGATGCCGCTGATGACTTGCGCCGCGATCCGCGACGGGTCCAACACCACGCGCGGCCACTGCTGCAGGATGTCGGAAAACGCGAACGCCGAAACGATCATCGCCAGCGCCGCGCCGAGGCACACCAGCATGTGGGTGCGCAGTCCCGCAGCCCAGGTGTGGCGCTCGCGATCGAAACCGATCACGCCACCCAGCACGGCGGCCAGCAACAGGCGGATGGCGATTTCGGGCATGCTCAACATCGCGGGAAAGCATCCGTTGGCAGATGCATACAGTCTACCGACCACACCGACTCCCGCATAATCTCGCAATCACTTCGCCGCAAGCAGAACCCGCATGTCGTTACCGCCACATTCCGCATGGGTCATCAGCGACGGCGCTGCCGGCAACGAACGCCAGGCACTGGCGCTGGCCGGCGCGCTGGGCACACCTGCGCGGGTGCTGGCGCTGCCATTGCGTGCACCGTGGGCCTGGTTCGCACCGCGGCGGCTTCCGGGTGGACGCCTGGCCTTGACACCACGCGACCGCGCGGGCTTCGCGCCACCGTGGCCCGATATCGCGATCGGTTGCGGACGCAGCGCCGCATTGCTGACCCGGATATTGCACGAGCTGTCCGATGGCCTGTGTTACCGCGTGCAGATCCTCGATCCGCGCATCGACACCCGCCATTGGGACGCGGTGATTGCGCCACGCCACGATCAATTGCAAGGCACGAACGTGCTGACCACGCTGGGGTCGCTGAACCCGGTCGACGACGCCTGGCTCGCATCCGGGCGCCAGGCCTTTCCCGATCTCGAGGCATTGCCGCGCCCGCGTGTTGCACTGCTGGTGGGCGGCCCTCGCCGCGGCGTCGAATTCGATGCGGCTTTGTTGCAACGATTGCTCGCCACCGTGCAGGAAGTCGCCCACGGCGGCAGCGTGCTGGCCAGCGTGTCGCGTCGCACACCCGCAGCGTTTGCAATGAACCTGCAGCACGCACTCGCCGATGTACCCGGCATGTTCTGGAACGGCGCGGGCACCAATCCCTATCCGGGCTTGCTCGGCTGGGCCGATCGCATCGTGGCGACCCCCGATTCGGTCAACATGCTTTCCGAAGCCTGTGCCACCGGCGCGCCGGTGCACACCGTCACCAGCGCGCCGTTGCCGGACAAACTCGCACGCTTCCACGCCGCGCTGCACGAACGCGGGTTGTTGACCGAGCCAAGCGAGGCGCGCGCCGACGTGCCACCGCTACGCGAGACGCAAGACGTGGCCGCCGAGTTGCGCAAGCGGATGGCAGCGCGGTCTGGGCCGTAGGGCAGATCAAGGCGTGAGCGCGCAAGCGCGAAAGCCGGATCCGCCGCTCGCGCGGCTTGATCCGGCCTACGCGGAACTTTACGATCAGCGCGTAGGTTGGGCTGATTCCGGGCGTGGCCCGGAAGAAGCCCAACAATCATGCAAGCCCAGCACGATCCCGCAGCAATGTTGGGCTTCCGCCGATGAAGCTGGCGTCAGCCCAACCTACAAAGCAGCGCGCTATCCGGCGCCGAAATCGAAACCCGCACGCCGGACAATCTCCAACACCCTCATGCAAGGCCATCGCTTAGGTTGGGCTGATTCCGGGCTTGACCCGGAAGAAGCCCAACAATCGTGCAAGCCCAACACGATCCCGCAGCAATGTTGGGCTTCCGCCGATGAAGCTGGCGGCAGCCCAACCTACAAAGCAGCGCGCTATCCGGCGCCGAAGTCGAAGCCGGCGCGCCGGGCAACCTCCAACACCCTCGTGCAAGGCCATCGCGTAGGTTGGGCTGATTCCGGGCCTGGCCCGGAAGAAGCCCAACAATCATGCAAGCCCAATACGATCCCGCAGCAATGTTGGGCTTCCGCCGATGAAGC
>JBOHYW010000284.1:0-4150 GCA_050738155.1 Rhodanobacteraceae bacterium | reverse complement strand
TGGATTCGCGACTGAAAGCCATCAACGGCGTCGCGGACGCGGGAGAACAACCGGACGGTTCTCTGGCGCGCTCGCAGATGCACGAAGTTCTGGAACACGAGATCGGCAAACTCCCCGAAAGCCTGCGCGTTGTTTTTGTGCTGCGCGCGGTCGAGGAGATGAGCGTGAAGGACACGGCACAGAGTCTCGGGATCTCCGAAGCGACGGTGCGAATCCGGCATTTTCGCGCCAGGCGGCTCTTGCGTGCCAGGATCGCCGGGTTGGTCGGGTCCGCCAAGCACGACCTGTTCGAATTCGGCGACAAGGACTGTGACGACATGGTCGCGAATGTCCTTGCACGACTGGATGTGGACCGCGCTTGAGCTCCTGTGGTCAGCAGGTACGCCCTGGGCTGACGCAGCACGAGATACTGACGTAGCGGGACAGCAGCAACGATACCTCGGCAACTGGCAGGCCCGCCCGCAGCCGAAGGCGCAGCCGGCAACCCGGCAACCGGCACGAATGCCGGCTCCGTCGCTGCGCTCCCGAGCCTTCCCACGCAGCTCCGGCGCCCGTCAGGTCACGTCATAACGCCGACGCAGTGCCGCGAACCCACCGATCAGCAACGTGCCAAGGCCGAACATCCCCCACGCGGCAGGCTCCGGCACGCCTGCAACGGCTGGCGAAATGCTGCCCGTGAAATCCTGCAGGATCGTAATTGGAGTGCCTGTGTCGAGAATCCCGGAGCCGCCGCCGACGATCGTGCCGCCGCCAAATCCCATCAACGATCCGAAGCCAAATGCGTCCCGCCGGGTGGTCGTGAAGGAGAACGACACCTGTTCGGGTGAACCGAATGGATCCATCCGGCCATCGCCGAGGCCCACGAGCCACAGGCCATTGGTCGACGCTGCCGAACTGAGGATCGTGTCGAACGCCGGCAGCGTCGGGAAATCGGGAAACATGACATCCATCGACTTTATCGTGCCAGCAACAGTGTCTACGGACATCATGCCGCTGAAAGTGCCGCCACCACCGAGGAAGCCTTGATCCCATTGCCCCGAGACTTTGAACGCAGTTGGCGTCGCCACCGCAAGCGCGGGCAGGAAAGCTGCGGTTACCAGACCCGCAAGCACGGCCCGTTTCAAAGATTTCAACTTGACCTGTTGCATGTCAAACCTCCTTGATGATCGCAGCGCCCGGTTTTGGCCCTGCAGTGGGTGACGCCGGTTTCCCGGGATACGCCGCGCTTGGCTCGTCGATGAATGGCGGGACGCCGGTATTTGAACAACCACCAGCCATGGCGCCGGTGTCCGACCATCGGGTGGCGCAAACCCCGGCGGGGCTGAATGCGCGTCGACAGCCAGACGCACGGCGCCGGACCGATGTCATAGTGACTTCAGATACTGCGTCAAGTCACTCTGCTGCTTGGGCGTGAGCTTCAAATTCAGCTTGGCGTTGTACATCTGCACGGCATCGGCCAGCGTTTTTGCAGAACCGTCATGGAAGTACGGCGGATGCTGCCAGAGGCCGTGCAACGGACTGGTGCGCCACATTCCCGTCGCGGAGCGGTACACGTAGAGCTTGTCCCGAGCCGGGGTCGCCGTCGGCCGGTGCAGCCGAGTGTTGGCGTCGGTGAGCGCCGGACCACTGTGGCAGCTCGCGCAACCTGCCTGACTGAATACCACTTTTCCGCGTGCTGCCGCAGCGAGATCGAAGCTGCCTGCTGGCGGCGGCGGCGCCGGGATCGACAACTGATAGGCCTGCAGTGCCGGCAATGCGCTCGTGACGAGGTCCTTGGTGCCATTCGCCATGAAAGCGCCTGGATGCCAGTTGGGTGCCAACCCGGGCGTGTGGGGGTTCAAGTGGGTGCCGACCCTCGGGTCGGAAAAGACGCCCTGCCCACCCATCTGGGTCACCGCGACGTAGCGATTCCAGTAGGAAAGATTGGGCCCGTCCCCGGTGAAGACGACCCGGTTGACGCCTTTCAGACCATACGCGGGTGGGATCACGGTCGGGTCGCTGAGGCCGTCGAAGTTCCAGCGAGGGTCGTACATGCCGGGTCCCCAGGAGTTCAATTGTGCTTTCTGCGCGGCATTGAGCGCGGGCGAGAGTGCGATGATCCGCCCGGGGTTCAGCTGACGATTGGGCCAGCCATCGAGCCTGTGTCCAATGCCGGGTGCAAACGAGTTGTCCACCGTGGAATGACACAATGCGCACGTAACGCCGACCTTGGTCAGCCCGAGGCTGCCGTCGGGATTCTTCACGACGGTGCCCTGCAGGCCGACCACCGCGTTGAGTTCCAGCAACGCGAGCGTGGTCTGCGGACTGTTGAGGTTGACGGTGCCATTCAATATTCCCTGTTTGACCGATTCCGGCAACGCATCGACATCGACTTTCAGGCCAAGCGCCAAGGCCGTGGCCGGACTGATCGAGGTACTGATGACCTTGTTCATGTGCAGCTGGTTCGTCCACTTGATGTAGTCGCCGAATGTGTCATGGCGGAAGACCCATTGGCCCTGCTTGATCAGCGCCGCGTCGCTCTGCGGCTGGACCTTTTGGGTCGCGGCATAGATCGCGCCGCCCGAGGTGGCCAACAGCGAAAGACTGCCGGCGATCACGATCGAGAGAATCCTGGCTTTCTGTTTCATCACGCTACCCTCTGACATTCCAATGTGGTGTCCTGCGAGCTGGTCGTCGTGTGGCGATCCGCACCCGGATCCGAGCCTCTGCCGTCACCCGCGTGTGGGCGGCACAACGACTACGTTGATGATCGAATTCGATCACACTGTGGACTCTGCGCCGGGCGACTCAGCTGCTCGGGGTGAGCCTGCCCGCGAAGTTCTGCAGGAAAATGGGCGTCTGGCCGTTACCGATTGCAATGGCCCCGGTGTTGGTGCCCTGCATGAACGATCCGCCCTGGAAGTCGATCAGCGAGCCCATGGGCGTACCAAGGCCCGGAAATTTCGCCGGCGATTGCACGGTCGTGAACTGGATCTGCGCCTGTTCACCCTTTGCGTTGAGCATGGTCACGTCGTACTTCAGCGGCGTGACCCCGCTGATCTCGGGCCCTTGCGTAAGTATCCTGTCGAAGGTCCCCGCTTCCGGCAGAACCGGAAACGATATGGCGATGGAAACCACTTTGCCGATGATGCCGAACGTCGGGTCCGCGAAATTGGGGTTTACCTGCATCGTGCCCATGAACGGTGTCGTGACGCGTCTGCCCCCCAGGAAAAACTGCGCCTGCCCTGAAATACTGAACGTCTGCGTCGAGGCCGCATTGACCGCAAGCACGGGCGCCAATCCGCCAACGATCAAACACGCCAACAAGGACCGTTTCAAAACCCTTGAACGGATCGGTTTCATTGCCATACCTCCCAGTGGTTCGCATTACGTTTGCGACTCGAATGCCCACATCGACGACCTCATGCCGGACCGTCAACCGCGTTGCAGCGGAAACAACGCACCGTCATGGGCTACGCTTCGGCATCCAACCAACACGTGTCGCGATGCATCCTCTTTACGTTGGATGCAACGATCGCCGATAACGTTACAGAGCACGACGCGAACGACCGTGCGGCGGACATGTCGTGGTGTCGCTGCAGGCGTCGTCGGGAAACGTATGCCCGGCCCGTGGCGTCTAAACCCATGTAACGGCACTTTTGATGCGAAGTTTGTACGTCTTGCACGCGGACCCCGACCATGCGACCCGATACCCGATGTTTGTTTTGCCGGAACCGCTGGCCGGTCCGGCGCGTCACCGCGCACGGCCAGTCCCGGACTCGCCCATACGCGCTTGACGCCAACCACGCAGCTGCCGGCGCGTCGCTTTCCGACGCGCGGCACGACCAGCGCGACCCTGCTAAAGTTGGCGGTCTGGATGGGCGTGTGCTGCCGCACCGCCTGGTAACCGGTACCCGAGTCGATCAGGCTTTGTGCGGCGCTGTTTTGTGGTTACTTCCGCATCGGTCCCGGCGATCGTGCTGGCGCCGCTCGCCGGCGCGGCGGCCTTGAGGATCGCGGTTGAAGGGTGATGTCGCGTAGTTATCTTCCACATTGGGTGCATTGGCTCGGTTCGCCGCCGAACTTCTACCGTTTCGCCGGCGCGTGGCGCCCCTGGCTGATGGGCGCCGCCGTCGTCACGGCGCTGATCGGCCTGTACGGCGGTCTGGTG
>JBOHYW010000283.1:0-4223 GCA_050738155.1 Rhodanobacteraceae bacterium | reverse complement strand
ACTCGAGAATGTCGGTAAGGACGATGGAATCCACCGGACAGCTCTCCTCGCAAAAACCGCAGTAGATGCACTTGAAAAGATCGATGTCGTAGCGCGTGGTGCGGCGGGTGCCGTCCGAGGCACGCGGCGCCGAATCGATGGTGATGGCGAGCGCCGGGCAAACCGCTTCGCACAGCTTGCACGCAATGCAACGTTCCTCGCCGTTCGGATAACGGCGCAACGCGTGCAAGCCGCGGAAACGCACCGAACGCGGGATGGTTTCCATCGGAAAACGCAGCGTGTATTTCGGCTTGAACAGGTACTTCAGGGTCACCCACAACCCCGCCAACAGCTCGAGCAACAACAGGCTCTTGAGATAGTTTGTGATGCGATTCATGACTTTGCGGAATACTCGATGGCTGGCGGGTTTCTCAAGAGCACTTTGACACGGATCAAATCTGATAAGAGCGGATCAAGCATGAAACAAAAAATGGAAGCAATGCGATGGTCGTAATCCGGTTACTGATCCCTTATCCGCTCTGATCCGCTTTTATCCGTGTCTGAAATTCTTCTGCATCAATGTCCAATGGTCACAACGTTGAAATATTTGAACAGGCCCGCCACGAAAATCCACACGATCGAAATCGGGATGAACACCTTCCAGCCCAGCCGCATGATTTGGTCGTAGCGATAACGCGGGAAGGTTGCGCGCAGCCACAACAGGGTCGTGGCGAAAAAGAAGAACTTCGCGAACAGCCACCACCAGCCAGGCTGCGAGAACCAGCCCAGATGCCAGCCCTGGAACGGGCTGAGCCAACCGCCGACGAAGAAGAGCGACACCAGGAACGACATCAGGATCATGTTGGCGTATTCGGCGAGGAAGAACAGCGCGAACGCCGACCCCGAATATTCCACATGGAAACCCGCCACGATCTCCGACTCGCCCTCGGCCACGTCGAACGGCAGGCGATTTGTTTCGGCCACGCCCGAGATGTAGAACACCAGGAACATCGGGAACAGCGGCAGCCAGAACCAGTCGAACAGGCCCTTGCTGCCAGCCTGCGCCTCGACGATGGAAGAGAAGTTTAGGCTTCCGGCCAGCACCAGCACCGTCACCAGCGACATGCCGATGCAGATTTCATAGGAAATCATCTGCGCGGCCGAGCGCATCGAACCTAGCAACGCGTAGCGCGAATTCGACGCCCAGCCGGCAAGGATGATTCCGTACACGCCCAACGATGACATCGCGAGCACGTACAAGACGCCGGCATTGACGTTCGCCAGCACGAATCCACCGCCGTTGAACGGGATCACCGCCCACACGGCCAACGCAGGGATCACAGCCAGCAACGGCGCGGTGAAGTACAGGAACCGGTTGGCATTGGTCGGGATGATGATCTCCTTGAACAGGAGCTTGAACACATCCGCGAACGCCTGCAGCAGGCCGAATGGGCCGATCTTGTTCGGCCCTATGCGCACGTGCATCCAGCCGATCACCTTGCGTTCCCACCATACGTACATCGCCACCGCGACGATCAGCGGAACGGCGATCGCCAGGATTTTGCCCAGCGTCAAGCCGAAAATGAGTGCGTCATTCATGCGGTCACCGCCTTGATGGTGAGTGCCGCGCCATGCGGCGGCAGCGACGCAGTCTCTGCGTGCCCGGCTTCGATCCACGCACAGCCCCGTGGTACCGCGGCGTCGACCACCACCGGCAGAACGACTCCGCTGACGTCGGCCTTGACGCCATTCAGCAGGCCCAACGCACGCGCGTCATCGGCGCAGATGCGCAGCGCGGGCGCACGATTCAGAGGGTGCTTTTGCAGCGCCTTGGCGCGCCGCACTACCGCGTCGGTGCGATAGATGCCGACCGTCGCGACGCGCGTGAATCGGCCTTCCGCTGACGCGCCGCGCGGGCCAAGCGCCGCCCCCAGTACATGTGCGGCCGGCTGCTTGATGCATTCGGCAGCACGCGCGTACACGCCTGCGTAATCCGTGAAGTCGAACCCGGCAACGCCAAGCGCCGCGCCCAGCGCACGCAATACCTTCCAGCCCGGACGCGCATTGCCCGGCAAAGCGGCGCCCGCTGCAATCGACTGCACCAGACCATCGACATTCACGTAGGTGCCATCGATTTCCGGCGGCAAGCCCAGCGGCAACACTGCATCGGCGGTCTTGCGCACGCCTTCACAAGCGTAGGCACCGGCATGGACATAAAACTCGGCGCTCTCGCGGGCCTTGTCGCAGGAAGCGGGCGCGAATGTGTCTTGCGAACCCGACTGCCAAGTGACCAGCGCCTTCGGCGCGTTCTCCAAAATCCCCTTGGCGCCACCGTTCGATTGCGCACCGACGCGCGCGAGACCGATGGCGTTCGCGCCCGAAGGCAATTCGTTGTACGCGCTGTCGGTGGCCTTCGCAATGCCACGGGCCAGCGCGCGCAGCCATGCCGCTTGCGGATGCTGCGTGGCCGCATCGCCCAGGATCACCACGGAAGATGTTGCCTCACGCAAGGCCGCAATCCACTTGTGCGCTTCTTCGTGATCATCCGCGGCGGCAATGGCGTCGGCCAGCGTGCGATCGTCGCTCTGCACGCCCGCGGCTTTTGCCGTGCACAGCAGCGCGTCGACCATGTCCTGCGGCGCGAACACCTTTTCGCCCGCCAGATCGAAGTTGTAATTGAAGTGCACGGGGTTGATCGCGAAGATTTTCGCGCCCTGCACGGCGGAAATGTCGTAGTGCGCCGGGTTCGACGCCGGATGCTTCGATGCATCGTGGCGGCTGGCGTGGCGCAGGCGATGGTTCAGCAACGGCATCTCATGACGCGGGTTGCTGCCCACGACCAGCGCCGCGGTCACGTTCTGGACCTGCTCCACAGGCATCTCGAAGATTTCTCCGGCGGGGCCACCATCGCTGAAATCCTGCACCCGCAAACGATGATCGATGCGCTCGCTGCCAATGCCGCGAACCAGTTGCGCCAGCAGATAACCCTCTTCGCACGAGGTCATCGGTGCGACCAGCGCGCCTACGTCGTTGCCGGCCTTCTTCAAGCCGTAGGCAACGAACGCGATCGCCTCGGCCCATTCGACCTCGACCAGTTCACCGCCCTTGCGGATGAGCGGTTTCTCGGCGCGATCTTCCGCATACAAACCCTCGTGGCTGTAACGGTCGCGGTCAGCCAGCCAGCATTCGTTGACCGCTTCGTTGTCGCGCGGCACTGCGCGCAGCACCTGCCCGCGCTTGGTATGCAGCCACAGATTGGAACCCAGCGCATCGTGGTAGCCGATCGACGGCTTGGCGATCAATTCCCACGCCCGCGCCTTGAACTGGAACACCTTGTCGGTGAGCGCGCCGACCGGACACACGTCGATGACGTTGCCCGAGAGTTCGGACTCGATGGTACGGCCGATGTAGGTGCCGATCACGTGGCTGTCGCCGCGGCTCATGTCGCCGAGTTCATGGGTACCCGCGATCTCGCCCACGAAGCGTACGCAGCGCGTGCAGTGGATGCAGCGGGTCATCTCGGTCGCGACCAGCGGCCCGATGTTTTCGTCGGTGACGGTGCGCTTGCGCTCGCTGAAGCGCGTCACCGAACGACCGTAGCCCATCGAAATGTCCTGCAATTCGCACTCACCACCCTGATCGCAAATCGGGCAATCCAGCGGGTGGTTGATCAGCAGGAACTCCATGGTGTTGCGCTGCCACTTCATCGCGTTGGGCGAGCGCGTGAACACCTTCATGCCGGCCGCGACCGGCGTGGCGCAGGCGGGTTGCGGCTTCGGAATCAACTTGCCGCCCATCTCGACTTCCACCATGCACTGCCGGCAGTTGGCCGCGATCGGCAGCTTGTCGTGATAGCAGAAACGCGGCACCGGAATCCTGGCGGCGTCGGTGGCCTGGATGATCGTCGAGCCCTTGGGCGCCTTGACCGGGTGGCCGTCGATCTCGAGCTCGACCATGTCGACCGGTGGCGCGGTGTCTTTGGGTTGGGCACTCATGCCGCCACTCCAATCAAAACAGCAAAAGCGAAAGCATCAGTCCGCGAAAAACGCCAAGAACGCGAAAAAACAAATCCGTCACGCTTTTCTTCGCGCACTTTGCGTCCCTTGCGGACAAAAAAGTTTTCTGTATTTGCGATTTGCGGACGAACGGTCATGCCGCAATCCCCAATTGATCGTCCACCATCGAGCGGCCGTTCTCGCAGTAGTACTCGAACTCGTCCCAGAAATTGGCGAGGAACGCCTGCA
>JBOHYW010000282.1:0-4229 GCA_050738155.1 Rhodanobacteraceae bacterium | reverse complement strand
GAATGTCCGCGCATCAGCGTGTTGATCCGGATCGCCAGCATTGCGCGTACCGCGTCTGCCGCCAGCGGCTCGCCCACGCATACCGCGTGGGTGATGATGAGGTTGTGCTGCAGTTCCTCGGGCAAGGTTTCCTCGCGCGCATCGGGATTCCCGCCCGGCAGTTCATCGCGCGCGCGATGCGCGCCCAGCAGCTTGTCCGCGTTGCTGCCGAAGCCCGTGGTGACGCCGTAGATCGGTTCGCCGCAGCGCACCTTGTCGGCGATGAAGTCGGCGGCGCGTTGTACCTTCTCCAACTGCTGCGCGTCGAGTTCGACCGTCGCACCCTTCCGCGCCACCGCGACCACGTCGGCACGCGTGAGATGGCTGCCGTCCATGTGGATGGTCGTCATGCCCGCTGCGCCTCGCCCTGCGCCAATTCCACGCGCAACGCCTTCACCAGTTCCGCGCGTGGCACCTCGAACTGGTCGCCCCGGCGCATGTCCCTGACGGCCACCGCGCCACGCGCCAGTTCGTCCTCGCCCGCGACGACGGCGAAGCGTATACCGGCGCGGTCGGCGTATTTCAGTTGTCTGCCAAGCTTGCCGCCTTCCAGCGCAACTTCGGTGGCGATGCCCGCGTCGCGCAATTCGCGGGCGACGACGAGGCACGTGGGCAACTGCGCCGCATCCATCTGGGCGACCAGCACCTGCACCGTACTGTCGGCCGTCTTCAGCAAGCCGGCCTGGCGCAGTTGCCAGAACAGGCGCGTCAGGCCGATCGAAATGCCGACACCCGGAAGCGTCGACCGGGTGTAGTTCGCGGCCAGATTGTCGTAGCGGCCGCCCGAGCAGATCGATCCGATCCCGGGATGCGCATCGAGCGTGGTTTCATACACGGTACCGGTGTAATAGTCGAGACCTCGCGCGATGGACAGGTTCAGCGCGAACGCCGACTCGGGCACGCCGAATGCCGCCACCGTATCCAGCACCTGGCGCAACTCCGCCCGACCCTGCTCGAAGGTTTCGGTTCCCGCGGCAAGTGCACCGAGCTGCGCGTGTGCGCTGGTCAGCGACGTTGAACGCACCTCGACGAAACGCATGATCCTGTCCGCCGCATCCGCGGACAATCCGAATGCGTCGCCGGTCAGCGTGCCGCGCACGTGGTCGGCGCCGCGCTTGTCCAGTTTGTCCACTTCGCGCAGCACCGCAATCTGCCGGTCGCCGTCGTCGATGCCCAGGCCTTCGAAGAGGCCGCGCAGCAACTTGCGATTGTTGAGCTGGATCGTGAACGCGCCGAGGTCCAGCGCGCGGAACACCGCATGGATCACCGCGGGGATTTCCGCGTCGTATCGGAGCGACAAGGCGTCCTTGCCGATCACGTCGATGTCGCATTGGTAGAACTCGCGGAAGCGCCCGCGCTGGGCACGTTCGCCACGGTACACGCGCTGCATCTGGTAACGCCGGAACGGAAACGCGAGCTCGCGCTCGTGCTCGGCGACGTAGCGCGCCAGCGGCACGGTCAAGTCGAAGCGCAACGCGTGCTCGGGCCGGCCGGCTTGTTCGAGCGCGCCCGTGGACTGCACGAAATACACCTGCCGTTCGGTCTCGCCGCCGCTCTTGGTCAGCAAGACGTCGGCGAATTCGATTGCCGGCGTCTCGATGGGCAGGAACCCGTACGTCTCGAACGTGCGCCGGATGGTGTCCAGCATCCGCTGGAACACGATCTGCTCGCGCGGCAGCAGTTCCAGCGTGCCGGGCATGGTACGCGGCGTGGTTAGCGCCATGGCCTTGACGTCCTGCGTCAAAACCGCAAGGTTAGCATTGCGCAGCGCGATCTTGCGCGCGCCGCGCAGCGCCAAGTATCATTTGCGGCTCGCTGCCGGGCATCCGCCCGAGGCGACCGGTCGGGGTGTAGCTCAGCCTGGTAGAGCGCTACGTTCGGGACGTAGAAGTCGCAGGTTCAAATCCTGTCTCCCCGACCAGATTCAAAGTTGCCAGCGCCACGATCACACAGAGCGCAGACAATGCCCGCGATCCACGCCCCCACATAGCGCCGTTGTCAGAGCTGCGCGGTGTACGGTCGCAACAGGCCCACTGTCGTCACGAGTTCCTGTTTCAGGTACCCGTCCAGCAACTCGTCGGCGGTCTTTGTTGGGTGCATCAGCGACGCCCGATGGTCATGCACTGCGGCAATGACGGCCGCCGGATTGATCCCAAAAGCGTGCTCGATGAACTCGTCCGGGTGCTGGGCGGTGATGCCAAGTGGCGCCAGCGTTTCCGCCGGAAAGTCCTTGAGGTTGAAGGTCACAATTGTGCCGGCCTGACACAGGATCGCAGCAGCCAGCACATGACGGTCGTCCGGATCAGGCAGCGCCAGTTCTGCTTCCAGGCCTTCGTATCCCGTGACAAGGCAATCAGGCACGCTGGCATCCATCAGGTCGCGCGTGCGTTCCAGCTTCGCCCGCGTCAGGTCGGAACGATTGGCCAACAGGTTGCGCATCCACTCGTCGTGGATGCGCGTCGTCCAGCGTGCGCGAAACAAATCGCTGACCGCGAGGTGCATCAACAAATCGCGCAACGGCGCTGGATACAGCACGCAAGCGTCGTACACCGCGACAAAGTTCGACATCAGTAGAAGCCCTGTTCCTGGGCTTCGCGGGCCAGCTCGGTCAGCCGCGCCTTGCTCCTGGCAAGCTGGGCATTCTTGTATGCCATGAGGTCGCGGAAATACACGCGCCTATGCGTGCCCACCATGTGGTGAGGCAATTCGCCATGTTCCAGAAGCCCGACGACATACGGGCGCGACACGTTGAGGAAGTCGGCCGTTTGCTGGGTGGTCAGTTCAGCGTGGATCGGCACCAGGCTGACCGCGTTACCGGCCGCCATGTTGTTCAAGATGTCGACCAGCATCCGCAGCGCGGTCACCGGCACTTCGATTTCGCCATCAGCGTCGATCACGCGCAGCCGTGCCGTTGGGCCACGGCCGATGCACGCGGCCAGTAGCCGGCTGCTCTCGCGAGCCAGCTTCGATTCTTCGGGAGTGGTCGGGGGTGTGACGAGCTGTTCGTTCAATAGGGCAGACATGGCAGCTTCATCCTCTCCAAGTCTTCTCTTGGGGAGCACAGTCTACACTGTAAACGAAACAATCGCAATATACGAAATAAACGCAACAAGCCAGATTCCCGAGCTTCCCCCTGTCTGGTCCGACGCTGTAGATACGGGATGCGGGCTGCCGCTCCTGGAAACGTGGTCGAAGCACCATCCGGCGGCCGCGCGAACATGCGGGCGCGGTTGACCGCAGGACAGGCATTCAATGCAGCGGGTTCGCAACCGACCCTAAGCGGTCTGTGCGAGCGCGCATTCGGCTCGATCGGCGCCCACGCCCAGGTCCGGATCGATCCCGTAGCGGGCTTTCAGGAACGCAGCGATCACGGAGCCACGCAACTGCTCTGGCGCGAACGCGAAACGCTGCGAGAACGCGCTGGCGGGTATTGGATGGTTGCGTGCATCAGCGAGCCCGCGTGGCAACTCGTCTTTCGCCAGCCACTCGATCAGCCGCAGGCGCAACGCGACGACCGGATGGTTTCGGACCAGCGGATAGCTTGTCGGCGGTGCGAACGGTTCGAAGCCGTAGCAGCGGATGTAGAACTGCGCGTGCCGCGGATGCACGCCGATGACGACATCGGTCAGGCCCGTGTGCAGTGCGTGGTATACAGCCCAGCGCATCATGCTGAACAAGGCGCCGATGCCGCGCGCCACCGACCGGCGGCGATCCGCAAGCATGCCCACTTCGACCATGCGACGCCCGTCGCGTCGCAATACGTCGAGATACGGTGCATAAACGCTGTCAAGCGCAAGCCCGCCGGGACCGTCGCGAACCAGTGTCATCGTGTAGCCGACTTCCGGCCCTTCCGGTCCCCAGAGCACGCATGCGTGCTGTCCCACGGCGGTGGGAACCGCATGAATGCCAAACGGGTTTTCGTCGATCAACCCCATTTGTGCGTAGCGTCGGTATACGAGCCGCCAGGCTGCTTCGACCTGTTCGAGAGTGGTCGCGCACGAACAGGGAGGTTGGCTGCTGCACGCCGGTGGGCACGTAAGCCGTGTTGTAATGTCGATGACCGTATCAGGCATTTTAGCGATCTTGGGTGAAACAAACCTTTGGTGTCCTGTCCAAGTGCTTGTATTTGCGGTGTACCCGCGAGTCCTGCCGCGGTCAGTCGGTTGCGGAGCTGATGGGGCCTCTGTGTC
>JBOHYW010000281.1:0-4251 GCA_050738155.1 Rhodanobacteraceae bacterium | reverse complement strand
ACACCACGACCCGTAGGTTGGGGTGAGGCGTGCTCCATCCGCCGAACCCCAACCACGTCGTACCCGCTGTCGGGGTTCGCAAAAAGCACTCACCCCAACCTACAAAAACACGCTCGAAATCGCGCGCAACCGTAGGTTGGGATGAGCCCCGGCTCCATCGGGGCGAATCCCAACGTCGCGAATCGCAACGATGCCGCTTTCGGTGTCGGGGTTCGCCAAAACCGCTCACCCCGACATATCCGATCCCGTCAATTCCCGACATCAAGCTTCCGCTTCGGGGGCGGACTGCAAATTCCCCGGGTCAACCGCCCAATCCGCAGGCAACGTTCCGTTGCGGATGTAACGATGAATGGACGACCATGGCCAATCGACGGCCTTCTCGGCGTGTCCGTGTTTGACCGGGTTGATATGGACGTAATCGATATGCCGCGCGAGATCGTTGGCGTCACGCACCACGTGTTCCCAAAAGCGCCGTTGCCAGATCCCGCGCTCGCCCTTGTCCGCACGCGAAGCGCCGATGCGTTCATTGCACGCGATGCGTCGCGAGAAACCTGCCTTGATCAAGAGCCACCGCGTCGAAAAATCCGCATCGTCCGGCGGCAGCTCCCAGATTGCATGCATGTGATTGGGCAATACGACCCAAGCGATGATTTCGAATGGGTGGCGTTGCTTCACGGCGCGCACGGCATTGCGAAGGACGTCGACGCGTTCGACGAGCAAGTGACTGGACCGATCCGCCAGATTGACGGTAAAGAAATACGTGCTGCCGGGAACCAAGGCTCTGCGGTATCGCATGGATGAATCCTGCCGGCAATCGTCGAGGTTTGCAAAAAGGTGACGCTCATCCGCCACGAGCTTGGGATGGGCCCCGGCCTCATCGGGGCGAATCCCAACGGTGTCGAATCTGACGTTGGGGTTCGCAAAAAACCGCTCACCCCAACCTACGCATGCTCCACAACGCCAGGCGGTCGATTCGCCGACGCCTCGTCAGGGCAGCGCGGATTCGATATCGGTGCGGGCGAAGTCATCGCCCTTGAACAACAGCACGTCGACCGATCGGCGTCTGGATCCTCGATGTTCAGCGCCATGGTCGACCTCGTCCGTATGGGCACATCTGGTTGTGTATCTCAACGTACACCGGCGGAAGCCGCCTTGGGCCGGGTAACGCGGAAGGCTTATGATTCCGGGGTGTCCGGGGACCCACTTTCCATGCAGGATCGCGAGGCAAACCACGCGGCCGATGTGCCGGAACCCGCACGCACCCGCGTGCCTGGCACGCTGCCTGCAATCTCCGGCGGTGGCGCAGGCACGGCGCTCACGCCGTTGGTGGTCGGCGTCACCAGCCATCGCAATCTCGTAGCCAGCGAGGTACCGGGCCTGCGCCAAGAGGTACGGGATTTCTTCGCCTGGCTGCAGCAAGCATTTCCGGGACTGCCACTTTGGGTGCTTTCGCCGCTGGCCGAAGGCGGCGATCAACTGGTGGCGGAAGAGGCGCTGGCGGTCGGCGCGCGGGTGATCGCGCCGTTGCCGTTTGCGCGGAGCCTGTATGCCGGGGATTTCACCGACGCCGCGACGCGGGCCCGCTTCGAGGCATTGTGCGCACAGGCCGACGTGATCGAATTGCCGCTGCTGCCGGGCAACACTGTCGAGAGTATCGCCCGGCCCGGCGCTGCGCGCGAGCGCCAATACACCCAGGCGGGAGTATTCACGGCCAGCCACAGCCATATCCTGCTGGCGCTGTGGGACGGGCGGCCATCGCACCGGGTCGGCGGCACCGCGCAAATCGTGCGCTTCCACATGGACGGCATCGCGCCCGGCGTGGAAGGCGCACGCGGCCCGCAACGCGTCACGCTGGAAACCGGCGACGAGAGCCTGCTGTACCACATTGCCTGCTCGCGTCAGGCGGAGGCCGGCACGGTGCAGCCGCCCGCGCCGCCGCTCACGCCGCTCGAGGCACACTGGGTCACCGACGATGGGCCCAGCGCCGCCGCCGCCGGCATGCCGCCCGAATTCCGCCGCGTGTTCCAGCGCATGCAGCAGTTCAACCGCGACGCCGCTTCGCTACGCGAAGACTCCGGCGCGGGTGCTGCCGCGGCACCCGGCGAAGCACCCGGTGCGGCCGATCCGATACCGGGCGGGCGCCTGTTTGCCGCCGCCGACGCGCTGGCGATCCGCTGCCAGCGGCACGTGCTGTGGGCGATGCGCATCCTGTACACGCTCGCGGTGCTGATGGGGCTCGCCTACACGTACTACTCCGATACGCCGCCGGACGTGCCAGACCAGGGCAACACCATCTACGTGTTCGTGGTCCTGTTCGCCGCCGGCGGCGCGCTCGCGTGGCTGGTCCGGCGCCGCCAATGGCACCGCAAATACATCGACTACCGCGCGCTGGCCGAAGGCCTGCGGGTCCAGGCGTACTGGCGCCGCGCCGGCATCGGGACAGGTGAATCCGGCGCGTTCGCCCACGCCAATTTCATGCAGAAGCAGGACGTGGAACTCGGCTGGATTCGCCACGTGATGCGCGCGGCCGAGGTGGCGGCCGCAACGTCGGACAGTGCGGTCGATCTGCAGGGTGCGATCCGGGACTGGGTCGGCGAGGCGGATGGCGGCGGCCAGCTCGGCTACTACGCGCGCAAGGCCGGGCAGCGCCACCGCACCCACGCGCGCAACGAGCGCGTGGCGCAGGTCCTGCTGGGCGGCGCCGTGCTGCTGAGTGCCCTGCTGGCGGCGCTGCACCACTGGCTGGACTCGAACACCGCAACCTGGATGGTGGGCTTGATGGGCGCCCTCACGTTCATTGCCGCGGGACGCGAATCCTACGCATTCCATCGGGCCGACAAGGAACTGGTCAAGCAATACGGCTACATGCGCGCGCTGTTCGCCAGCGCGCGCCGCCAGCTCGACACCACCAGCGATCCGGACACCCGCCGCGCCATCCTGCAGGCGCTGGGCGAAGCCGCCCTGGCCGAACACGCGCAGTGGGCGCTGATGCACCGGCAGCGGCCGCTGGAAGCCGGCAAGCTGTGATTCGGGAATCGGGCGGGCGATGACCTTGGTTTGCTTTTGCGGAAGCGGGCGGTGCCATGCTTTTGTGGGAGCGGGCGGTGCCCGCGACCGGCCTCGCCATGACCCACCCCTGTCGCGGCGACCCGCCGCTCCCACGTCGGCTATGGGATTCCCGTGCATTTTGTGGGAGCGGGCGGTGCCCGCGACGAGCCATGTGCCTACAGCAGACTGGCCGTCTTGCCGATGGCATTTTTGGGCCCGTCGTCAGAAGCTTCCGGAATGGACGTCCCCACCGCCAAACCCGGCTACCGCGCCTTGCGCAAAGGTCGCCGCTCGCTCCCCGGCCACATTTATCTGGTAACCACAGTCGTGCGCGGGCGATACCCGGTATTCCACAATTGGCAAGCAGCGTGTTGTGTCTGCCGGCTGCTCGGTGCGCCGGGCACGTGGTACCCACACGCCTGTCTTGCGTGGGTATTGATGCCCGACCACTTTCATGCCTTGATCCGGCTGGGCCCAGCCGGCAGCCTTTCGGCGGCGGTGCGCAAGGCCAAGAGCGAAAGTGCGCGCCGCGTCGGCAAACAGACCGGACTCACGGGCGGCTTGTGGGCACGCGGTTTTCATGACCGTGCCGTCCGGGATCCGCGACAGGCGCGCAAGGCAGCGCGTTACATCATTGCCAACCCGCTCCGGGCCGGGCTGGTGAACGACGTGTTGCGTTACAGCTATTGGGATGCAGTGTGGATGGGCGACGGTGCAGGTTTGGCCGATATTTGGTAGGCGCTGCCATTCCGTACCTTTTTTGTCGCGGCCACCGGCCGCTCCCACATCGGCTATGAGACTCCCATGCTTTTTGCGGGAGCCGGTGGTGCCCGTGCGAGGGAAGACGCGCAGCGCGCAACCGGGCTCTACGCCGGCTGCTTGCTCGCGGGCGCCGCGGACTGCCCCTCCGCCGCCAGCCGCGCCTCGGCGGCGGCGACCATGGCCTGATAGCGCGGGTCATCGTGAAGCGAATCCAGATCCGGATCGGCCTTGGCGTACTGCAGGAAGCTGTCCGAAATGGACTCAAACAACGGTTCGAGCATCTGCAGCGCGCCATGCTTGTCCCGGAGTCGCACAGCCAGAACGCATCCGAAGTTGTAGCGCATGTTGAAATTGTCAGGGTCGATCAACAACGCGCGCTCCATGCGCGCCTTGGCGCGCTCGGCGTCACCGAGCGCCGCCAACGCATCGACGCTGTAGGCC
>JBOHYW010000280.1:0-4312 GCA_050738155.1 Rhodanobacteraceae bacterium | reverse complement strand
CGTCGCATCATCAGCATGAGAAAAGCCAATGACCACGAAATCGAAAAGCACGCGCAAGCCCTGGGTTGACCCGGACGACGCTCCGGAGCTGACCGACGCGTTCTTTGAACGCGCCACGCCCATGGTCGGCGGCCACATCGTGGATCGGTCGGAATATCGCGCTGCCGTCAAGCGGCGCGGCCGCCCGAAGGCGGCGCAAACCAAGGTGCCGGTCAAGCTGCGGCTCGATCCCGATGTGGTCGCGGTGCTGCGGGCCACCGGGCCGGGGTGGCAGACACGCGTGAACCAGATGCTGCGGGAGCGATTCGCGCTTTAGCGATCCTGTTTACCCTGGCCCCGATCCGGAATTCTTCCCGGGCCCGTGGTCTGTAGAGGCGCGCTTGTGTTCGGGCACTGGTAGCGGCCGCTACAGGCCGAGCTCGCTGTGCGAACCGAGGCGCACGAGCTGCAGCACGTCGTCACCGGGTTTGCGGTAGACCCGCACCAGATCAGGGCGCACATGACAATCGCGATGATTCTTCCAACGACCGCTCAGCGCGTGATCACGCTGAGGCGTCGCCAACGCTCGATCCTCGGCGAGCGCTGCAAGAATAGGCAGCAGCGCGGCGTCAAGCGTGTCGCTGCGCTCACCATGCGCTTCGCGCTTGTAATCGCGCTTGAATTGTCGCGTGCGCTCAATCCGGCGCATGCAGATCGTTCAGCAGCGCCTCAACGCTATCGAAGCGCGGCAACTTCCCGGCGCGCGCCTCCCGCATCGCCGCAATCGTGGTCTCGTTCGGCACCAGCGGCTCGAATGGCAAAGCCTTCTCGCGCGCAATGCGCGTCAGCATGATCCGAAAGGCATCGGAAACGGTAAGGCCCATCGACTCCAGCACGACGGATGCCTCTTCCTTGATGTGCTCGTCGATACGGGCCCGAACGACAGTGTTGGCAGGCATGGTGCGAACCTCGTTGGCGTGAGCCACATTGTAGCGCGTCACCGGCGGTTCAACCCTTACGACTGATGAAGCACTCGGCAAAGGCGGGCGCATTTCGCACGCGTAGCCTGCTCCCGCACCCCGTCTTGGCCTTGGCCCTGCACCGGATCGCGCGCAGGACCGCCCGCGGGTTCCTGTCGATGGCGCGCAGCAATACCTGCGCGGGACCCGTGGGCGTGCGCCGGCCTTGTTCCCGGTTGCGCAGGGTGCCGATCTCCACGTGGAGCAACCGCGCAAACTTCGCCTGCGACAGTCCCGACGCCGTGCGGATGCGCTTCACGTCGGTTTCGCCGACACGGAATTCGCGCGAGGGCGCACGTCGCGTGCAGGATGCTCCTTGCAGATGCGTACCTAAATAGGTACACTCCATCTGTGCCGCCACTCTCTCCCGTCCTCGAAGTGCGTTTCTACGCCACGGATCAAGGCCGCGAGCCCGTTCGGGATTGGCTGAAATCGCTGCCGCCGGACGCGCGCAAGGTCATCGGCGAGGATCTCAAAACGGTCCAGTTCGGCTGGCCGCTGGGGATGCCGCTGGTGCGGAAGATGGATTCGGGTCTGTGGGAAGTGCGCAGCACGATTGACGCAGGCACTGCCCGCGTTCTTTTCACCACGGTCGGGCCGGTCATGGTGCTCTTGCATGGCTTCGCGAAGAAGACCACCAAGACCCCCATGGACGACTTGAGGCTGGCTCTGCGCCGCATGCAGGAGGTACACCATGGCCAAGCGTAACGTCACTCACGTCGGCGGCACCCTGGACGATTTCCTCTCCCGCGAGGGGGTGCTTGAAGAAGTATCGGCGCGCGCGATCAAGCGGGTCATCGCCTGGCAACTGGCTGAGGCGATGAAGAACCAGGGAATCACCAAGACCGCGATGGCCGAGCGGATGCACACCAGCCGCTCGATGCTCGATCGGCTGTTGAACGAAACCGACACGGGCCTGACCATCGAGACCCTGAGCCGGGCCGCGCAGGCGCTGGGTTACCGGGTCAAGGTCGAACTCGCCGCGGCGTAGCCACGCGCGCCATCCCGGTCACGCGCACCTCGCGCAGCCCGCCCGTGCCTTCGATCACGTCGCCCGCAAGGGGGGGTCGTGGCGAGGAACGCGTGGAAACCGGCCTATTCCTCGTCGGTCAGCAGCGCCGATACTTGTCGCGTGAACCGCTACGGCCGCCGACGCGGCCGGCTTCACGCCGCCTGCTTCAGCGGCCAAGCACCCTGCTGCCTGGCATCCAGCACCACGACTTCCACCACGCTGCCGTCGTCCGCGTAACTCACGGTGGTGTACCAATCCTGCGAAGTTTCACGCACGATCGGCTTGTCGCTCACGCGCAATACCAGGATGTCGTCGGTTTCGTGATAGGTCACCTGCACGGGTCATTCCGGTGTGAAGTGGTGCATCACCGTTTTCACGGTTGCGGCGCTTTCCGGCAGCACCGCAGCGCACAGCAGATCATCGTCCC
Organism: Rhodanobacteraceae bacterium; assembly: GCA_050738155.1. Lineage (GTDB taxonomy): Bacteria > Pseudomonadota > Gammaproteobacteria > Xanthomonadales > Rhodanobacteraceae > 66-474. Next base: position 1,875 of record JBOHYW010000280.1, on the reverse strand, counting down.
GGAAAGCGAAACGCTTGAACACCCAAGCGTGTGCAGCATCCCGGAATTTCAGCGTTCCGGTTTCGACCAGATCGAACAGCAACGCCTCGTCGATACCGCGCTGGGCCATGCGTTGGCGAGCGTGGCGCGTGATGCGGAGCGGGCGCTGGAAGCGTTCGCTGGGCACGCCGCCCGTGTAGCCGCTGGACCCCTCCTCCAACCGCTCTGGATGAGGTGACGCGCCACGTCACCTGCCGCGTCGCGTCCAAGCGTGCGCGCGGTCACATCGACGGCGTGAAGCCGTTCCAAACCCCGGATCGCCCACCCGCGATTTGGTCGCTCGGACGGGCGCTTGCAAGTGCTTGAAAGCATTGAAAGATTAGTGAAAGGTGCAGGCACGATTGATGCTTTCTCCACCCTGAGCTTCTGGCTCCCTGGCTTACCTGGCCAGCGGGTTCCCTTCAGGGGCTTGCAATCAAGGGCATTCCAACCAGTTGACCAGTCACCCACAAGCATCGAGGAACAACGTTCATGAAAACCGTACAGAAAGGCTTCACCCTGATCGAACTGATGATCGTCGTCGCGATCATCGCGATCCTGGCGGCCATCGCCATTCCGGCCTACCAGAACTACCTGATCCGGGCGCAGGTTACCGAGGGACTCACCCTGATGGACGGCGCCAAGGTCGCCATGACCGAGTACTACGCCGACAAGGGAGCGTTCCCGACAACCGCAGCGTCCGCTGGGCTGGCGACAGCCGCCAGCATCACCGGCAAGTATGTATCGTCAGTAAGCATCTTAACGTCGACTGCGGACAAAGCCAACATCGTGGCTACGTTCGGCGATAATGCCAACGGCGCCATTGCCAAGAAAGACGTCATACTGCAGGGCACCGCACCGACAGCTGGCGGCACCGAAGATATTACGTGGACGTGCAACTCCGCAACCACCGGAGCCACCGTTGACGTGAAATACTTGCCCGCGAGCTGCCGCGACTAACAACACCACTGGTCTCACGCTTGGTTCATCAAGCCCCGCCACCCGGCGGGGCTTTTTTGTGGGCGCCGCTTATGTGCGCCACATCACACTTCCGTGGGTGTTGGATCGCGGCTGGCATGAAAGATGCTTGAAATGTTCGAGCTTCTCGCTCGCTGGCCGGGGCCGGCGGGTTACGTTCAGGGGCTTGCAACCGGACCCTCCCGCCGGTTGCCCGATCACCACCCACCACGAGGGACCATGCATGAAAACCGTACAGAAAGGCTTCACCCTGATCGAACTGATGATCGTCGTCGCGATCATCGCGATCCTGGCGGCCATCGCCATCCCGGCCTACCAGAACTACCTGATCCGGGCGCAGGTCACCGAAGGCATCACGCTGATGGATGGGGCGAAGGTCGCGTTGACCGAGTTCTACGCCAACCACGGCGCGTTCCCGAAAGACAACGAAGCCGCCGGCTTGGCCCCGGAAGGCCAGATCAAAGGCAAGTACGTGACACAGGTCTTGGTGTCCAGCGACGGTACGGCCACTGGCAATGCCACCATCACTTCCACGTTCGGCAATGATGCCAATACCGCGCTCACCGATGGGACCGTCACGCTGACAGGCGCCGCACCTGTTGACGATGAGAACGAAAACATCGTCTGGTCGTGCACGGGCGACGGCACCAAGGTGCTGGCGAAGTACCTACCGAGCTCGTGCCGCGCGGCGGCTGGCGACGACGACACCCAGAGCTGATCGCACCGCACGTTTGTCCACTTCACCAAAAGCCCCGCTTCTGCGGGGCTTTTCTTTGGCCGCGCGGATCCCGCGCGGCCGCGTGGCCGCCGCCACCCACCCACCTCGTCATTCCGGGGCGACCTGCGGTTTCATCGCAGGGCGAACCCGACTGCGGAGGC
>JBOHYW010000279.1:0-4330 GCA_050738155.1 Rhodanobacteraceae bacterium | reverse complement strand
CACCGTGGAAAACACCTCGTGCGCGAGTGGTGCGGCCACGTAGTTGCGGCAGGTAACGCGCCGGTCCATCAGCGCATCCAGCGATGACGAACCCGGTTTCGCGAGTGGCAGGCGCGATGCCGCCGCTGCACGCTCACCGACCACCGGCAGCGCCGGACCCAGACGTTCCAGGAACGTCTGCGGACTCGCTTCCGAAAAAAGCCGCTCGGCTTCTTCGGTGTCGACGTCGCGCCAACGCGTGTGGCGATGCGCGATGGCGGACAGCCCACGCCAGTGCACCGCGCGCACGGCTTCATCGGCCTGCGCAAGCTGCCGCGCCGCATCGTCGGCGGGTTGCTGCGCGATCAACAAGCCTTTCGCCAGCAGCGCTTCGAGCACCGCGCGCGGATGCCGTTGCGATAATTCATCCAGCGCTTGCCAGCGACTGGGCGACAAAGCGCCCAGCACCGCAACTTCCGCCGCATCCAGCGGAATCTCATCGTCGCGATGTGCGGCCAGCGCCACCCAGCCCAGCCGTTCGCGCACACCGGTTTCGCCCAGCGCGAGTTCCGCAAGATCGAAACCAAGGGTTTCGCGCGGTTCGATCAATACCGTCGCGCAGCGGCGTACTTGCATGACAATCCCCGAAGTCAATAACTCGCGTAGCGCGGCCGCTGGATGTCAGACCGAAGCGTCGCGAAACGCCCGCAGCACGGAATTGATACGCGTTTGATAGCCCGGTCCCTGCGCCTTGAACCACTCGATGACATCCTCGTCGACACGCAAAGATATCGCAGCCTTGGACGGCCGCGGCTGCAACCTGCGCCGTACCACCCCGCGAACGACATGCCGGATATCGGCCTCGGGATGTTCTCGGGTCGGCGCGCCCGGCGAATGAGCCTTGAGCTTGGCCCAATCAGTCTTTGACCTGGTTGAAGTAGATTTGCGCTTCACGTTGCGTGGCTTTGCGGATGGAGATGATACGGATTTCATGCCGGGTCTCCGTATGGACAATGGACACCGGAGTACCGGCCAGCAGACCAAGCGTGACGAAACGCTGCTCGCCATACGCGAAGCGATCGTCTTCGAAGGTGAATGTGAGATCCTCGAACACGCGGGCGGCATCGAGGGAGTCCAGTCCGTGTGCCTTCAGGTTCGCAGCGCGTTTGGCCTTTGACCACGGAACTCCATGACCTACTGTATATACGCAATGTCATACAATCAAGCAGCGCTTCCGCCCCGGTCCGACAGCAACTTGAATGTCGCGATTGCGTTCGTGATTTACCGGACGCAGGATTGGTTGCGACCCGAAATCTTCGCGAATCGTAATCTCAAGAATTCACGCCTTGCGCCGATAAAAACGCATGTCGGACGAGGCATCTTCAGCTGCGCTTGCGTAGCCGATGGCACGATCCGTGCAATGTGTCATTGACCATCACACGCAAGAGTAACCCATGACTGATTCACAGTTGTCGCGTGAGCATTCGCTCGCTTTGCTACACAAACTCGCCACCGATGATGGTTTCCGCAGCCGTTACGAACAGAAGCCCGCTGCCGCGCTGGCCGAGTTGGGCGTGCCACTCGAAACCATCGTGAATCTGAAAGCGTCGTGCCTTGCGGCAGTAAGCTTGGCTGACAAAAGCCATTTCACGCGCGCACATGAGGAACTGAGTAACGCGTCAGCCGAAAATTGCCTAATGATGGTTATACCTAACCCTCGCTTGAATGTCGGATCACGCTAGTAGATAGGCCGCACATCACAACCCGCGATGGAGTTTGTTGATCCTTGACGAAACCCAAGGTAGTTGCGCTGCAGACGGCCATGCACGCTGGAACGCGGCGAGGGAACGCTGCACCTCGACTGCATCGCCCGAGGCGTGGGCCAATTCGGCTGTCTGCAACAACGCAAGATCTGACATAGCGACATTGAATGGCGTGAGCGTGAACAGCGTGTTGCTTTCAACATACGCGCGTCCGCGGTGCGATGATAGCCAGCGCGCTTCGACCAATGCGTTGGCACTGTCATGAACATCAATGTACCCGTCCATCAGTGCTACATGGGTAATGTACAGTTCGCTACCATTAACCAGTGACTTCAAGGTTGTAAGCGCATCTTGCGGAGTGCCAGATGCATTTTCAATTTCAGCCTTCGCCACGCCGCGGAGGTTGTCCAGCACCGGCGTGTCCGCTCCGGACTCAGGGCCACTCGCGGCCAACGCATGCGCTGCAAGTCGAGTGTCGCCGGCACGCGCGGCAAGATACGCCGCCAACACAATCTGGAATCGCAATTCTGATCGATCGACCGGATCAGCGTGCGCAAGCGCCTTTTCTTCTCGAGCAAGGTAGTCTGCGATTGCTCTGACTTGCACCTTAGCCGGTGTTCCATTTAGCGCTTGCAAGCTGAGTTCCATACCGGCGTAACGACCGGCGATACGTGGCCCTAGCGAATCTGCCCTCATGCGGGTTTTCGCAAGTAACTGATCTGCACGGTCCCAGTTACCCTGATCCAGAGCCATTGCAATGATTGTGCTGCCACTTATGACATCGAAACTATCAGTGCCAGATGATTTTCCACGTTCCAGAAGTCGCATTGCATCCTTAAATTTCCGTTGAGCTGCATACGCACAGGCATAGAGAGAATTTTGATAATGTATGCCACCACTGACCGCCCGGGAAAATGCACGTATTGCCTTAGCGTAACGACCTGCTTCCACGTACTGTGCACCAAGCAAATATTCGCTTGTTGCCCAATGTGGGTTTTTTGGAGAGGCTGACTGCATAAGATAGGGAATTGCTTCGTCAAAGCGGTTAGCGTATAGCGAGAGAAAATAAGCATAAGCACCCACGCCGGGAAAATAGTCCGGGTAAACGGTCGCCAACAGCTTCCATTTTTTCAGCGCCTGCCGTGGGGCGATATAGCCTGTTGCCCGTGCATCCACGTACAGCGCATCGCGCGCTGATAGGCGCGCACGATTGGCTTGAGCCGCGCGAATTTCCATCAAAGCCTTGGCCGGCAAATCTTCGCTATCGAAGATATTGGCTAGCCCGATATGCGCAAGTGCAAAATCTGGATCGATACGCAACGCCTCGTCGAGATATGCCTCAGCGCCTTTTAAGTCGCCTTTATCATAAGCCCGCTCGCTCAACGAATACGCCCGCAACGCATGCAAATTCGCTGTCGCCACCTGCGCCAACGGCTTCGATTGCTTTGAAACCATCGCCAGCGCCTCACCCAGCTTGCCGCGCAATTGCTTGCTGACGCTATCGAGCGAGGGCAGTACGGATTGCTTGCCGATGCCGTCGGCGGATATCGAATAGATGGTGGCCTGGGTATTGGGGTCGATCACTTCCGCGGTGACGCGCACGCGGCCGCCGACGTCGGCGACGGTGGGCAGGATCAGGGCACGCGCGCCGTCGCGCAGCGCGATCTGCGCACCGACGGCGCGGTTGACCTGGGCCTTGTCGGGGTCCAGTTCCATGCGCTTCAGGGTTTGCCGCACCGACAGTTCCGGCAGCACGTTGACGTATTGCGATTGCTCGAGGCTGATGCGCAGGGCGGAATCGACCGACTGGTTGAACAGCTTGTCGCCGGTGAGGTTGTGCACGTTGCCCACCACCACCCAGTCGCGCGCGCCGAACGCCAGCGTGGGCGGGCTTTGCAGCAGGAACCACAGGCCGAAGCCGATGCCGATCAGCAGCATCGCAGCTTCGGCCACGAGGGTCATCGGGCGCCGCCACCACGGCTGGATCTTCTTCGCGGTGCGGTTGGATTTCGGTGCGTGCAGGGACGCCACCTCGGCCTCGCCCACTTCGATGACTTCCAGCGGATCGGGCAGGCCCTTGAAGCGGTAGCGGCCGTGGTTCTTCCATTGCACGCGCGCGGCAGCGTCGTGTCCCAGTTCGCGCTCGGCGCGATGCGCGATGTAGGCGGCGGCGGATGACATCAAGATCTGCTGCGGCTGCGCCAGTTGCGCAAGCCGTGCGGCCACGGGTTTCACCAGGCCTTCCACCTCGATGGGCTTGGCGCCGCGCGCTACGTCTTCGGGCGCGTTTTCCCAGATGACCACGTCGCCCATGTGCACGCCGACCCGCGCGCGCACCACCACGCCTTCGGCGGCGGACAGGTGTTTCAAGGCCCGCTGGTAATCCAGCGCGAACGCGGCGGCCTGGATGGGGCGCTCGAACAGCAGCAGGAAGCCATCGGTCTTGTCGATTTCGTGACCGCCGTGCTGCTCGATGAGCGCGCGGGCGAGGCGATCATGCTTGCGGATGATGTTGGCGGCGTTCTGGTCGCCCATGCGCTCGACCAGCGCGGTGGAGTCGGCGATGTCGCAGACCACCAGCGTGCGCA
>JBOHYW010000278.1:0-4336 GCA_050738155.1 Rhodanobacteraceae bacterium | reverse complement strand
CAGCCGTGCCGCCGTGCGGTTGGACTCGACCGCGCCCGGTTATCCAGCGCGCACGGGCATACGACGTTGCAGCGATGAACTTCATCCTTGTTGGCAAGCCCCTGCCCCGCGTGGAAGACACGCTGCGCGTCGGCGAGTTGATGCGCATGGCAGTGCTGCACACGTTCGGTCAGGGTCGCGTGCCACCGATTTTTTCCGGTCACGACATGCCCGCCGGAAACCGCCACCGCCATGTCTTCTATCTGCCATGGGACAGCAACTGCGATGGCAGCATCGACCGCGTGCTCGTCTATGCACCCGACGGCATGGACGCTGACCAGCAGCACACGCTGGCACGAGTTGGCAAACTGTGGAATCGTGATGGTGCCGAATGGCGCCTTGCGCTGGAAGCAGCCGGCACGCCTGAGGTTGCCGCAAGATTGACCGACCGCAGCACAGTCTGGGAATCCGTCACGCCCTACTTGCATCCATGGCACGCCAAGAAGCGCTTTGGTATTGAAGAACAATTGAAGCGCGAATGTCGCGAACGCGGGATAGTTGAACCCATCGAGTTGGAAGCACTCGATACAGTGGACGTGGGCAGAAACCGTAAACGCCGCGCCATTCATTTCCATCGTGTTCGCAGCCGCCCCAGGCTTACGCAACCCGATCGCCTCGGCAGCTTTTGGCGCCTGACGTTTCCCGAACCAATAGCGGGCCCATTGGCGTTGGGCTTTGCTTGCCATTTTGGGCTAGGGCTGTTCAAACCCACGCCCCATCATTGCGATAATCAGTGAGGCAATCACCCGCTTCTGCACGACAATGAATCAGACCGCCACACCGATAACGCAGCCCGCACCAGAATTCGCCTCGCTCTCGCCCGGGGAACTCCTGAACCGCCTTTCGCACGAAGGAGATCGCGCGCCGCATGCGCTCATCGATGAATGCGCGGCGCATGGCGACGCCATGGTGGAGGCCCTGCGAGCATCCATTGCCGACCATTTCGGCGACAACGATGATCATGATCCGGACGCGTGGTGGCTGCCCCTGCACGCTGCGATGATCCTGGGCCGCATTCCGTCCGAATCCGCCGGGCTGCTGCTCGCGGAATTGATGCGCACGCTGGACGCGCAGCATGAGGACAACCTGCAGGACTGGCTGGCGGGCAATTGGCCGGCGCTGTTTTCCAACAAGCCCGTCAGCATGATCGAGGCAGTGCGCCTGATCGCCGAAGATACCGCGCTCGACTGGTACATGCGCTGCCAGGCCGTCGAAGTGGCGTTGGATGCGGGGCTGAATCAAGGGGGTGAAGCATTGGAGGCCCGCATCGATTGGATCGCGGGCATGGCGGTCGACATCACCATGGAATGGGTGTTCCGCACGTGGGCCGGTTACGCGCTGCTGGATTTCCCGCGTGAACGGCATCGCGACCTCATGGAAACGATTGCCAGGGAAGACGAGCTCCGCCGGATAGACCATCCGTACCATCAAGTCGTTTTCGCCATCGACGACATCGAACGCGCCTTCGCAGATCCAGACCCCAAACCGCAATGGCGCGATGATCTGTGGCGCAATCCTTGGCGCTTCTATGACCCGGTCGAAATCGCCGCGCGCCAGCAGCGCTGGCGCGCGGAAGACGAATCGGAACGGGAGGAGATGGAAGATGACTGGGCGGAGCCGTCCGTGACCTACGTCCGCGCCATGCCAAAGATCTGCCGCAACGATCCCTGCCCATGCGGTAGCGGCAAGAAGTACAAGCGCTGCTGCCTCGGCAAATAACCGGGAGCCTGGCGATTGCGGCGATGCGACGACACCTGCGCCCGGAACCGTCATCACTTGCGATCATGCTCGACAACGGCGGGCCGGCCTGAAATTCGTGCGGGTTCACGGATCGGGCGCGTCCTGCTTGCCGATTTCGCGCATTGACGGTACAACCCCTGTACGGAAACACGACGGACGCCGGGGAGGCGGCTTTCGATGGAGCCAAGACAGGGTGATCTGGAGCTTCCATTTCCGGAACTCGGCGGTGATCAACCGCTGATTCCGGTGCGCATGCTCAATGAGCATGTCTATTGCCCGCGCCTGGCCTACCTGGAATGGGTGCAGGGCGAATGGGCCGATTCGGCCGATACTGTCGAAGGCCGCTACAAGCACCGCCGCGTGGACAAGCCATCCGGTGACTTGCCGGATGCCGACAAGGCTGCCGAGGAACGCATCGAAATCCACGCGCGTTCGATCACGCTTTCCTCCAACAAACTCGGTCTGATTGCCAAACTCGATTTGATCGAAGGCGAAGGCGACGTCGTCACGCCGGTCGATTACAAGCGCGGCAAGCGCCCGCATACCCCACGCGGCGTGTATGACCCCGAGCGCGTACAGTTATGCGCACAAGGACTGCTGTTGCGGGAACACGGTTACGTCTGCGAGGAAGGTGCAATCTATTACGTTGAGGGCAAGGAACGCGTCAGCGTCATTTTCGACGATGAATTGCTTTCGCTCACCCGCAACGCCATCGCGGAACTGCGCGCGATGGCCGCAGGCGGTGAAATTCCACCACCGCTGGTGGATAGCCCCAAGTGCCCGCGCTGCTCCCTGGTCGGCATTTGCCTGCCCGACGAAGTGCAATTCCTGAAGCAGACCGAACTTTCGCCGCGTCCACTGGCGGTACCGCTGCACGAAGCATTGCCACTGTACATCCAGCACCACAGCGCCAAGCTCGCGAAGAAAGGTGAAACACTGGAGGTGAGCGACCGCGACGGTCACATGCTTGCCACCGCGCGACTGCGCGAAGTCTCGCAGGTAGTGGTGCAGGGCAACATCTACATCACCACGCCGTGCCTGCAGGAACTGATGCATCGCGGCATCCCCGTCACTTGGCACAGCTATGGCGGTTTCTTCTTCGGCCACACGCTCGGCAACGGCCACAAGAACGTGGAACTGCGCACCGCCCAATACCGCACCAGCTTTGACGAACACGCCTGCCTGCGGCTTGCGCGCGGGCTTGTCGCAGCCAAGATCGCCAACAGTCGCACGCAATTGCGCCGCAACTGGAAGCTGGATGAAAAGCCTGAAAAAGTCATCGCAGATCTGAAACGCACCCGCAATCAGGCAGAGCACGCCACCAGCCTTGAAACCCTGCTTGGCATCGAAGGCAATGCTGCCGCAATCTATTTTGGGCAGTTGCGCAACACGCTCAAACCCACGACGCCGGAAGACGAAACGCTGCTGTCATTCGACTTCACGCAACGCAATCGCCGACCACCGGCGGACCCCGTCAACGCCATGCTGTCATTCGCCTACACGATGCTGGCGCGCGCGTTCACCGTAACCTTGCAGGCGGCAGGTTTCGATCCATTTCGCGGCTTCTATCATCAACCGCGCTACGGTCGGCCAGCGCTGGCGCTGGACATGATGGAACCCTTCCGTCCGCTGCTCGCCGATTCCGTGGTAATGCTGGTCATCAACAACGGTGAGGTCCACCCCAGCGACTTCATCAGTGCCGCCGGCAGCGTCAATCTCACACCGGACGGGCGCAAACGATTCATTGCCGCGTTCGAGCGTCGGCTGTCCCAGGAAGTCACGCATCCTTTGTTCGGCTATCGCTTGAGTTACCGCCGGCTACTGGAATTGCAGGCACGTCTGCTCGGGCGCTTTTTGCTCGGCGAGCTCGACGACTATCCCAACTTCACCACCCGCTGACATCGCAACCCGTGAGACAGCCATGGACGAACATGTGTATCTGGTTACCTACGACATCCGCGACGACAAACGCTGGCGCCGCGTGTTCAAGCTCATGAAAGGTTTTGGTGAATGGCTGCAACTTTCCGTGTTCCAGTGCAGGCTCAGTCGGCGACGCCACGCCGAGATGATCCAGTTGCTGGACGGCGTCATCAATAGTCGCGTCGACGCACTGCTCGTGATCGACCTTGGCCCCGCCGACAAGGTCAAGCCGCGCGTCGTCAGTCTGGGTGACAAATTCAACCCCGTTACCCGCGAACCCATCATCGTCTGACCGGTGTCCATTCCCGCCACATCGCTGATGCGCGATACTCGCTTTGGCGCCGCGAGCACTCGGATGATGGCTCGAAACCCAGCCAGCCCTCGCGGCCACAAGTTCCTTGACAATCCAAGCGTTACAACCACAATTGCCGATACTTGGTCAGCAACCGAGCCTGCCCGCGCATCGACCAAGCCACCTCTCGCATGGAGCTCGCGAAACCATTGCGTGACAAGGGAATCAGGGCGGCCTGTTTCCGCGGCGACATCGCCGCGGCCTCATTGAAGCAATGTCCCATCCGGCGCCCCCTTTCTTCGGGCGTTTGTTTCCGCGGCGACATCGCCGCGGCCTCATTGAAGC
>JBOHYW010000277.1:0-4339 GCA_050738155.1 Rhodanobacteraceae bacterium | reverse complement strand
CCTCGCAGGCGACCGGGGTCGCGCGCAGGCGCGCTCCTACCAGGACGCAATCGGAGCGCTCATGCATCCATTCCAACTCGGTGAAGACATCGACCTTCTGCGCGAAAGCGTGCACGCCTTCGCCGAGAAGGAAATCGCACCGCGCGCCGACCAGATCGACCGCGACAACCTGTTTCCGTCCGACCTGTGGAAGAAGTTCGGCGACCTCGGCCTGCTCGGCATCACGGTGCCGGAAACCTGTGGCGGCAGCGGGATGGGATTCCTCGCGCACCTGGTGGCCATGGAAGAAATCTCGCGCGCCTCGGGTTCGGTCGGCCTGTCGTACGGCGCGCACTCCAACCTGTGCGTCAACAACATCTTCCACAACGGCAACGAAGCGCAGCGCCGAAAGTACCTCCCGAAGCTCTGCTCGGGCGAGTTCATCGGCGCGCTCGCGATGAGCGAACCCGGCGCGGGCTCGGACCCGGTCGGGTCGATGACCTGCCGGGCCGAACGCCAAGGCGACCACTGGATCGCCAACGGCAACAAGATGTGGATCACCAACGGCCCCGATGCCGACGTGCTGCTGGTCTACATGCGCACGGCGGGCAAGCGCGCGGGCAGCCGCTGCATCACCGCTTTCATCGTCGAAAAAAGCATGCAGGGATTCACCACCGCGCAGAAGCTCGACAAGTTCGGGATGCGCGGCTCGAACACCTGCGAGCTGGTGTTCGAGAATTGCGGGATTCCGGACGCCAACCGCATCGGCGAAGTCAACGAGGGCGTGCGGGTATTGATGAGCGGCCTCGACACCGAACGGCTGGTGCTGTCCGGTGGCCCGATCGGCCTGATGCAATCCGCCATCGACGTCGCCCTGCCCTACGTGCGCGAGCGCAAGCAGTTCAACGCGCCGATCGGCAGCTTCGAGATCATGCAGGCCAAGCTCGCCGACGTGTACACCATGTTGCAATCGGCGCGGGCATACGCCTACATGGTCGCGCAGGAATTCGACCGCGGCGTCAAGTCACGCATCGACCCGGCATCGTGCCTGCTGCTCGCGTCGCGCAATGCGGTGAAGGTCGCGCTCGAAGCGATCCAGGCGCTCGGTGGCAACGGTTACATCAACGACTTCCCGACCGGTCGCATCCTGCGCGACGCAAAATTGTACGAAATCGGCGCCGGCACCAACGAAATCCGGCAGATGCTGATCGGTCGCGAATTGTTTTACGGCAACGCTTGACGGCATGGCGTTCCACTCGCCACCGGGTCGACATACCCCGGATTCCGCTTCGCTCCATCCGGGCTACAGGACAACGCTGCCGCTCGAGTAGCCCGGATGCAGGCGCGTAGCGCCGGAATCCGGGACGGATCCGCCAAAAAAGGGCGTCAGAACGAAACAGCACCCTGCAGCATCACGCTGCTCGCCTGTTGGCGCTGGCCTTGTTCCTGTTCGAATCCGAGACGCACGCTGAACTCGCGCGCCGGCCACAGCGACAGTCCCGCGCGCAGCACGCTGTAGTCACGCGACAGCCCCACGCCCGAAACCGGCAGCCAGTCGTCGAAGCCGGTGAATGATGCGTTGAATACCTCGCCGTACTGGCTCAGGCTATGCCGCCATTCGGCGCTGCCGTCGAACTGCATGCGCAACCCGTCCGGAAGGTTCCATCCGCGCGAAGCGCGCAAACCCACGCCCGTCTGCCATCGCCCGGCGCCACGCGCGTCGGCAGCCAGCCCGAATCCGTAGCCCCCCTGCTCGCTGAAAGCACCCTGGTCGAGGCGCTGGTAGCGCAAGTCCACGAACGGTGTGACGCGCGCGCCGCCCGCGTACCACTGGTACCCGGTTTCGGCTGATGCCGTCGCGTAGTTGCCGGTAAACCCGCCGGCGACCGGCGCCGTGAGCCCCCCCAGCATCAGCAGCCGTTGCATGTCTTCGCGGAACCAGCCGCCGCCGACCTGCGCGCTCGCGTACCACGGGCCACGGAAGGTCCCGCCGTAGAGCGCCACGCTGTTCATGCGGGTCTGGCTGTTGTCCCAGGAACCATCGAGCTGGCCGAATCCGCGCCCTTGCGACATGGCATACCCGAAGAGTGTGTGGGTGCCGACGGGTAGATCCGCCCCGACCACACTGCCCGTGCTCTGGAAGGTCGCCGCACCGTAACCGCCGCGTCCGAGGTTGCCCTGCCAACCAAGGTTGCCCGCCCACGTGCCCATGATCGCGCGCCCGGACAGCAAATCGCCGATACGGCCGGTGAGCGCATCGTCCGTGGCATCGATCGCATCGAACAACATCGCGGCGCTCGCCGCCGGCAATTGGCCGGACAGGCTCTGCAACGTCGCCTGCGCGGACGCTGGGGTAGGCGCATGCTGGATCGCGGCCGCACCTTGCAGCACCGTTGGGTTCACGGCAGCGCCCGCCGCGAGGCCCGCATTGATGGCGTCGAAGCTGCCCTGGACCCGCGCCGCGGCTGCGACCGCGGCGGGCGCCACGATGCCCATGGACGCCGCCGCCTGCGTGATGCTCAGGCTGGTCGTGTCCAGCCATACGCTGTTGGCGGCGTACTGCGGGGTACTGCTCAGAAACACGCCGGGAGAGGTCGTGAAGCTCGAGAACGTGCCGCTCACGCCCGAGCCCGCGGTCAGCACGTCCTGATGACTCGTGGTGACGTAGCCGGCGTTCGCCCCCAACACGTTGAGCGTGCCAGCAAGGGTTGCCGTCCCATCGACCGCAAGAATGGAACCGAGGCTCACCGACAGCGTGCCCGAGGCGGCCTGGGCGTAATTGGTGCCGACCGTGGTATTGCCGCCCTGCACGACCACGGTGCCCGAATTGCTGAGGGCTGCCTGCACGCCCGGGACTGCGTTCAGGGTTGCTCCCGCGCCCACCGTGACAGCACCCGGCAGGGCATTGGCGGCCTGCAGCGTACCGCCCAACACCTGCGTGCCGCCGGTGTAGGTGTCGTTGCCCGCGAGGACCAGCGTGCCGGTGCCGTTCTTGATGAGCCCACCCGCGCCCGAGATATCGTTGCTCCACGTCGACGTCAGGTTGTCGAACGACACCGAGAAGTCGCCCCAGTTGAACTGCGCCGGCCCTTGCACCGCCCGGCCGACGTCGAGTTCGCCGTAGCCAAACGTCGGGTTGGGCTGCGAGCCACCCAGTGGATCGGCGGTGCCGAGCAGGGTCTGCTGTACCTGGTTGTTGGTGAAGTACGGGAAGGCCTGCCACACCAGCGCGGCCGCGCCCGACACCTGCGGCGCGGCCATCGAGGTGCCCTCCACGACGTAGTACGCCGGGTTGGTGGTGCCGGCAGTGGTGTCCTTGTCCAGCACGATCACGTCGCCGGGCGCGGCGAGACAATAGTTCATCGCGATCCCGCACTGGTTGGAATAACTGTCGAGCTGGGTGGGATCGTTGCTGTTGACCGCGACGACCACGAGCCAGCCGTTCGCGAGATCCGGAGCCACGCTCGGCAACGCGGCAATCGTGCTCGGGTTGGCTTGGGAATCGTTGCCGGCTGCGAACACCACCAACCCCCCCTGCTGGTTGACGAACGGGCTGTAGGCCGCGTCGAACGCCTGGTTGACGCTGGTGCTGGTGGTGTTCCAGGTGATTCCGCCCCAGGAATTGTTCATCACCTTGACGCCGGCACCGATCAACTGCTGGTTGACCTGGCCGAAAAGCTGGGCGTCCGAGCCGGTCACGGTGGACGGCGGTGTGCTGCCGTTGTCGGGCGGCGAGTTGTCGTCGATGATGCGTGCCGACACAAGGTTCGCGCCGGGTGCGATACCGCCCGGGAACTGCGCAAACGGCGCGCCGGCTGCGATTTCCGAAACCCAGGTGCCGTGTCCGACGACGTCCGGAATGCTGATGTTGTTGGTACTGGAACTGACGTCGATGAATTCCTGCTGGACGCGGCCCGCGACCGTCGGGTTGTCGGGCATGATGCCGCTGTCCACGATCCCGATGGTGACGCCCTGCCCGGTGTAACCGGCGGCGCGCGCGGCGTAGGTATTGGTGATGGACAGTTGCGCATCGAGCGGTGGCTGCACGATGGTCGACGGCGGGGCCGGGGGCGGCGTTTGCTCCGGGGCGGATGGCGGCGTGCTGCGGACCGACCCGCCACCGCCACAGGCGGCGAGTACGACAACCAGCACCGCCGGGGCCATCCACCTGGCCAGATGCCACGTGCTGCGCATCACTCGCTTCGACACGGCCTACCCCTCCCCGGTTGCGGCTAGCTCGCCGATTCTGCACGGAAGCCGCGGTTGGCGCCAGCGGGCGTTTGCCGCGGTGCATCATCCAACGCATAATGACAAGTTGAATGAATCCCGGAGCGCACACCATGTCCGACATCGTCATTGC
>JBOHYW010000276.1:0-4355 GCA_050738155.1 Rhodanobacteraceae bacterium | reverse complement strand
CGCCATCATTCCGCGCAAGAAGCAGGCGATCGGGCACAGCCTTGCCGATTTCATCCGCGAGCACTTCCTGCGCCCGCAATACATCGCCGAACGCGTGCGGGCGATCGATCCGGCCGACAGGCTCGCCGCGTACATGTCGACGCCCGAGTCCGCGGAGCAACTGGCCGACGTCAGCATCGAGGTCGCCTCGCACCTGGTCGACGTGCTCGACAACAAGGATCTGCAGCACTTCGTGTGGCGAACTGCACGCATGAAACTCGCCGACATGGATGCCCCCGGCCTGCTGGCGCAGGTGCTCGATCTGCTGACCCGCGACGGCCGCCACCGCGAAGCCGTGGACAGCCTGCTGGCGGATGTGGCCGGTTACGTGCAGCGGCCCGACGTGCGCGCGATGTTGTCGGCGAGGATTGCCGACGAACTGTGGGCCATCATGCGCTGGGTCAAGCTGGACAAGGTTGTCGCGGACAAGGTGGCCGACAAGGTGTCCGCGGCCACGGCGCAGTTGATCGAGGAGATGGCCAACGACATCGACCATCCGCTCCGCCGGCGTTTCGACCGGCAGCTTCCACTCTTCATCGATCGACTGCGGACGGACGCGGATCTGCGCGGAAAGGTGGACGCGTTCCGCGACGCCGTGATCGCCAACCGCGAACTTGCCGACTACACCGGTGAGCTGTACCGCAGCACGCTGGCCTGGATACGCCGCGACCTTGCGGACCCGGCGTCCAGGATCCATCACCGCGTCGTGGACGCGACGCAGGCCATGGGCCGGCACCTCAAGGCGACCGCCAGCCTCGACGCGTGGTTCAACGCGTGGCTCGCCACCACCACCGCGACCCTGATCGATCGATACGGAGACAACATCAGCGCCTACATCGAGGCGCGCGTCGACGCCTGGACGACCGCCGAAGTCACCGAGGAACTCGAACTCAGTATCGGCGGCGACCTGCAGTGGATCCGCTACAACGGCACCGCCGTCGGCGCGTTGATCGGCGTGCTGCTGTACGGATTGGCGTGGGCAATCCACCTCGTTGCAAGCTGAGGGCGCTCTGCTATTGCCCGTCGTTTCAGGGGGCACCGCACCTGCATTCCGGTGGCCCGGACTCTGGAGGCACACTAGGCAACGTGGTCCTGACATCCGTTCGAGCAGCGTCGTCCTGCTTCCAATCGCCACTTGCTGAAACGGCACGGCCGCTGGTAGCGCATCACCGACGCACCCACATGGCGTGGGAAGTCGAACGTGGCGCGCGTCACACCTGCGTGGACGGTGCCAAGTGACCAGCCGCACTGATCTCGCCGGCCTTTGCATAGAGAATCGGAAAGTAGATGGGTGCGTCCATGGCATCAGGGCCATTTCACTTCGGGAAACATCGCACGTACCGTCCGGTACCCCACCAGCTTCGAGAACAGCGAGTAATTGCTCCGCTCGTATCGAATCCGGCCTGCAACGACAGCGGGGCTCACCTGCATTTGGTTGGCAAAGTCCAATATCGTCTGCGTCGATGGTGCACGATGCGCGTTGCTCCGGTGCCACTTGGCATTGTCGATCAGGATGTCTGCCGCGAGCCTGTGGGCCTCCTGTTCCATTTCTTCAACATCGCTTGCACGCCTTTCGATGTCTTCGTCCGCAATTGCCCGATGGCTGCCGTCGTCCAGGTGCTTCCACGCATGCACGAGCTCATGCATGAGCGTGAACCAGAAATTGTCCAGTCGGTCGTGGCGGATCGTCAGCCCGATCACCGGGGCACCGCTGCGTCCGATCATTGCCGCGCCGTCGAGACGCGTCGGCGACAGGTGCGGCTCGATCACCAGCGCTATGCCGCGTTCCGCCAGGAAATCCACGGCCAACCTGGGGCCTTCCGCCATCCAGCTGAGTTGCGCGATGTACCGGAGCGCATCCGTGCTGAGACAGCCCTTCCGATACCGACCGCGCAAGTACTGTCGGGAGTTGGCGACGTCACGAACGCGAGCCACCCAGAGTTGCACACGGACGTTGGTCCGCGCGCTGCCGCCGAACACTTTCGTGTGCCGCAGGAGCACGGGACTTGTGGAGGGAGCGAGCAGTCGATGGATGAGCTGCTTGGCCGTAACCCCCGCCTCGATCCAGCCGCGCTGTTGCAGCAGATCCAACGGGATATCCGCATCCTCGATTTCCGTATCCCCCGTCTGATAGTTTGAAGATGACTCGCGGACCAGCAGCGCAGGCGGTATGTCCAGATTCTCGTACAGGGCCCGGATCATCGGCAGCGTGAGCGGCCGCTTCCGGGACAAAACCTCCGACGCGCGATTGCGCCCGCCCAGGAACCCGGCGATGTCCTTCTGGCGCAAACCCTTCTCCTCCATGCGAAACATGATGGCGTCGATCGGGTCCGGCTTCTTGAACAGGAACCGGCCCTTCTCAAATTCATCGACGAGCTTCGCCAGCAGTTCGAGTCGACCACCCTCGGACGTCTCGGGCGCCGGATCATGTTCCGCCAAGCGAGCGACTTCCTCGAGAGCTTGGCGGTACTGGTCGTCAGTCTTGATGATTCGAATGTCCATGGGCCCTACCCTCAACGCTTGCGGTTTCTCTCGTCGTACTCAGTGTGCGTGCCGATCCACCTCACGACGACCACCCCAGTCCTGTAAGCACAGATGACCTCAAGCCGGTACGCGTTGCCTTTCACATTGAAGATGACGGTGTTGCCGCTGAGGAAACTCGCTGTCGAATAGCGGTTCTTGATGTCCTGCGGTGTGGCCCAACTGGCCTCTTCCGCATCGGACAACCAGTTCTCGATCCAGCGCCGCGCATCTGCGTGACGGGCACAAAAGTCGTCCAGCAAGTCGCGTCCTGCAATCTTCATGGGGGGCGCCGTGGCATCTCATGTACGCAGGATAGCACAATGTTCCCAGGACGGGAACTTTCTAAGTGTTCCCTGAGCAGGGAATACGGGCAATGGCCGTTTGCGAGCCCGTGTCTCGCCGGATTACGGCACGCCGCAGTATGTCCGCCGCCTGCAACGACTCGGCTTGGCAGCCAGATCACCGCCGTTGCCCTTGGCTCTTGCAGCCCCAGCCTCCACGCGCCATACCGATCCCCGCCCCGCACACGGGCGCATGCTACCGGCTGGGCATTGCTCATCATCACGACCGCGGGACGGCGACCAGTATCCGCGACCCCGTGGAAACTCCGATCCCCATGATCGAGCGCACCGCATGAGCGAACGGGGTTCACCACGCAGTGATGCCGCGCAAACGACTCACTGGGGCTCACCGGTGAGACCATCGGCCGAACCCCGCGAAGAGCGAGCGCCACGGACGGCGCGAGTCATCGAACCATATGGTTCGATCCCGGGATGGACCGACGCCGTTGATGGAGATGATTTGCGGAAAGTCAGGCCATGGATGGCCGTTCTGGACGCACGCGAGTTGCTGGGGCCCGGTCTCGCGGCCACTCCGCAGACAGCAGCAATCACGGACGATTGCAAAGATATGGTCAGGGGCGGCATCACAATCACCATCTAGCTGCTTGATGTGTCTGAAGATTTTTGAATGGATTTGGATGCGGTATCCCTACCGGTATCCCACGCCTTCAACCAGCTGATCGCCGAACGTTTCCGCCGTCAAGTTTGACCGGCAAAGTCCACGAGCTAAGTGGGTCGGTTTTGTACCACAACGCTACCGCGATCCCTATCCCGCACCAGTACCAGCCATCTCCCGCTCGTGAAAAGTCCAGCCGGCTGAGCTTTGTGATGCGTGACGCCGCCGCGATCGAGCACCCGAAAGACACGAAGCCAACCAACCAAGCGGCTATGACTCGTCTAAGTTCACGCTCCGTGCTACAAATGCGCAAGCAATCGCACGCGCGCTGGCCCATCGCCACTAACCGTCACCTGCGACTACAGGGAGCACCTTGGCCGTTCATCCAAAATTTCCAACCTCCCCGTACGAGGCGCTTCTCCCTGACCAGCGCTGGTTTCCGGCAGACGAAACGCTGCGCGAAACCGCGTACGAAAAACTGCTCCCTCCGCTGGTCGCCAAGATTCGCGAGGAGGTCTACGCATGGCGCGAGGCCGACTACGTTGGCGCGTCGCCGACATCGCGGGCGCTGCTACGTTGGTGGTTCGAGACCGACCATCAGCTGGAGCAGGCCGACGGCACACTGGCTTCGTTCCGCTACTACTTCGCGCAACGCGAGGCCGTGGAAACGGTTATCTGGCTGTACGACGCGCGCAAGGCACGCGACAAGCATGACTTGATGCGTTTCGATGCCTCCGGCGCGGTGTCGGCGAACATGTTCGATGAGGACTGGACGCGCTACGTCATCAAGATGGCAACCGGCTCCGGCAAGACCAAGGTGCTGTCGTTGCTGATCG
>JBOHYW010000275.1:0-4365 GCA_050738155.1 Rhodanobacteraceae bacterium | reverse complement strand
CTGTAAAGGGTAAAGAGTAAAGCGATTTTGCGGTTTTTTACTCTCTACCGCTCGCGCAGCGAGCGACTTCACTCTTTACAGCTCGCGCAGCGAGCGGCTTCCCGTCACCTCAGCTCCCCAACCCCATCCCCTTTTCTTTCTGCTCGCGGATGCGCTTTTCGAGATAGTGGATGTTGCGGCCGCCGTGCTTGAAGCCCGAGTCGCCCATGATGCGCTGCTGCAGCGCCAGGTTGGTCTTGACGCCCTCGATCACGGTTTCGCTCAAGGCCGTGCGCATGCGCGCAATCGCGGTCTTGCGATCGACGCCGTGCACGATCAGCTTGCCGATCATCGAATCGTAATTCGGCGGGATTCGGTAGCCGTCGTAAAGATGCGTGTCGACACGCACGCCGGGGCCGCCCGGCGCTTCGAAGCGCCTCACGGTACCGGGACTCGGCATGAACGTATCGGGGTCTTCCGCATTGATGCGGCATTCGATCGCGTGGCCGCGCGGGACGATGCTCTCCTGTTTGATCGACAGCGGTTCACCGCTCGCGATCAACAATTGCTCACGCACCAGATCCACGCCGGTGATGAGCTCGGTCACCGGATGCTCCACCTGGATGCGGGTGTTCATCTCGATGAAGTAGAAGCGTCCGTCCTGGAACAGGAACTCGAAGGTGCCGGCGCCGCGATAGCCGATGCGGATGCACGCGTCGGTGCAGATCTTGCCGATCTCGGCGCGTATCTCCGACGTGATACCGGGGGCGGGCGCTTCCTCGACCACCTTCTGGTGGCGGCGCTGCATCGAGCAATCGCGCTCGCACAGATGGATCGCGTTGCCTTGACCATCGGCCAGCACCTGGATTTCCACGTGGCGCGGATTCTCGAGGAATTTCTCCATGTACACCATGTCGTTGCCGAACGCCGCGCGCGCCTCGGCGCGGGTGGTCGCGATCGCGTTGCCGAGGTGGGCCTCGGTGTGCACGTCGCGCATGCCACGTCCGCCTCCGCCGCCTGCGGCCTTGATCAGCACCGGATAGCCGATCTCGTGCGCGATGCGCAGGCTGCGTTCGACATCGTCGTCGAGCGGACCGTCCGAGCCCGGCACGCACGGCACGCCGGCGGCCTGCATGGCCTTGATGGCTTCCACCTTGTCGCCCATCATGCGGATGGTTTCGGCGCGCGGGCCGACGAACACGAAGCCGGATTGTTCCACCTGCTCGGCGAAGTCGGCGTTCTCGGACAGGAACCCGTAACCCGGATGGATCGCGGAGGCATCGGTGACTTCGGCTGCCGCGATGATCGCCGGGATGTTGAGATAGCTTTGCGCCGACGACGCCGGCCCGATGCAGATGGCTTCGTCGGCCATGCCGACGTGCTTCAGATTGCGGTCGACGGTTGAATGCACCGCCACCGTCTTGATGCCCATGGTCTGGCAGGCACGCAGCACGCGCAGCGCGATTTCGCCGCGATTCGCGATCAACACTTTATCCAGCATGGTGGTCAGCCGATCACAAAGAGGGGTTCGTCGAATTCCACCGCCTGACCGTTCTCGGCAACGATGGCCACGACTGTACCGGCGATTTCGGCTTCGATCTGGTTGAACATCTTCATGGCTTCGATCACGCCCAGCGGATCGCCGATCTTCACTTGCTGGCCGACCTTGACGAAGGGCTCGGCGCCCGGCGAGGACGCCGCGTAGAAAGTGCCGACCATTGGCGAATGAACCACGGTGCCGGCAGGCAGCCCGGATTCTGCCGCCGCGGGCGCCGCTGGCATGCTGGAAGTCGGGGCCACGGGTGCGGCGGGCGCGGCGGCAGCCGGTGCCGCGATCATTTGCGCAGGTGCGGTGGCCGCCCCCGACGGAACGCGCGACAGGCGCACGACTTCCTCACCTTCCTTGATCTCGAGTTCGGAGAGGTTGGATTCTTCCAGCAACTCGATCAACTTCTTGACTTTTCTGAGATCCATGATGGTCTCGCTGTGGTGCGTGAGAGGGTCAGGAACTGGCCAGCCGCTTGATCGCGGCATCCAGTGCGTAGCGGTAACTGTCCGCACCGAACCCGGCGACGACGCCTGTCGCGAGATCGGAGAAATACGATTGGCGGCGGAACGGTTCGCGGCGGTGGGGATTGGACAGGTGTATCTCGATGAAAGGAATCGCCACGGCAGCCAGCGCGTCACGCAGCGCCACCGAGGTATGGGTGAAGGCCGCCGGGTTGATCAGGATGAAAGCAGTGCCGTCATGTTTGGTCGCCTGCACGCGCGCGATCAATTCGTGTTCGGCGTTGGATTGGAAGCTCGCCAAGGCATGGCCTGCTGCCTCGGCTTGGCGCACGAGCGCAGCGTCGATCTCGCTCAGGCTGGCGTGGCCATAAACCGCCGGCTCGCGTTCGCCGAGCAGGTTGAGGTTGGGGCCGTGGAGGACGAGAAGCTTTGCCACGCTCGAAAAGCAGCTTGGGCCAGTCGGCCGAAGCCGCGAAGTCTGAACCGTCATTTACAACTTGTCCAGCGATTACTGCCGTTTCGCTGAAATTGACCGATGATCGCCGCGTGTTTGGCAAAGCGGGGCGAATGCGGCTTCAGGATTTCGTGGACCCTGCATCATCCAGCCAAGCCTTGATCGTCGCCGGATCCAGCGCGCCCAGTTTGGTTTTCAGGACGCGCCCATCGCGCCCGATCAACACGCTGTAAGGCAGCAATCCGGCGGTGTCGCCGAAGGTGGTGGTCGGCACCGGGTCGGCATCGATACCTATCAGGATGGGATAGCTGACCGGTACCTGCTTCAGGAATCGGGAAGCGGAGGATGGCTGGTCCATCGCCACGCCGACGATTTGCAAGCCGTTCTGTGCGTGGGCTGCCTGCGCCTTGGCGAGCATCGGCATTTCCTTGCGGCAGGGCGCGCACCAGGTGGCCCAGAAATTCACCAGCAACACCTTGCCGTGCCACGCGGCCAGCGCGGTGGTTTGCCCATGCAGGTTCGGCAGCGCGTAATCGCCCACCGAATCGCCGACCGCAAGAATCTTCGTTCCTGCCGGCGCCGGCGGTTGCGCGGGCGGTGCGTCGAGCCAGCGGTTTTGCAGCCACCAACCACCGGCGGCGGCGAGGCAGGCCAAGACGAGAATCAGAATGGTGCGGCGATTCATCATCGCGTGGCCGGTTCCCTATTGGCATGGACCAGTGCGTTGCGAACCAGCGATGCGGTCAGCACGGTCGGCAATGCGTGGCCCGCGCCACCACCGCGCGGATACACCACGTACAACGGCACGCCCGGCGAGTGGAACTCGCGCAAATAGGCGCCGATTTCCGGATCGACGTCGGTCCAGTCGCCCTTCATGTAGACCGCGCCGGTTTGCTTGAGCAGCCGGTCGAAGCTGGCGGTATCCAGTACCGCGTACTCGTTCGCCTTGCAGGTGACACACCAGTCGGCGCCGATGTCGACGAACACCGGCGTGCCGGCATCGCGCAACGATTGCAGTTTGGTGGGGCTGAAGGCGACGGCATTGGAATCCACCGTAGCCGCGCGCGCAGGCGGCGCAACCCGCGTCACCGCGTACAGCGACACCGCGGCAGCCACCGCCAATACCAGTGTGAAAGCATGACCGAGCCTGCGCCCGGAGGGTGCGCGCCCATGCCACCACAGCGCCGCGGCCAGCAGCACCATGGCGATGAGCACCAGCGCCACCGCGTCGGCGCCGCGCTGGTGTGCCAGCACCCACACCAGCCACACGGCGGACAGGTACATCGGAAACGCGAGGATCTGCTTCAACGTTTCCATCCAGCGGCCGGGCTTGGGCAGCAGCCGTCCCAGTGCGGGCACCAGCCCGATCAATGTCAGCGGCAATGCCAGCCCGATGCCGAGCACCAGCATCACCAGGATTTCATGGCTCGGCGGCGCGATGAATGCATACGCCAGCGCCGCGCCCATGAACGGCGCGGTGCAGGGGCTGGCCACGATCACCGCCAACACGCCCGTGAAAAAGTGCCCGGCTGCGCCGCCGCGCCCGGTCAATACGCCGCCGACATTTCCCAGTCGCGATCCGAACGACACCACGCCCGACATCGACAAACCGACCGCAAACAACACGCAAGCCAGCACGCCGACGATCACCGGCTGCTGCAACTGGGTGCCCCAGCCGACCGCGTGGCCCGCCCCGCGCAAGCCCAGGATCGCGAAACCGATCGCGAGGAAGGTGGCGACTACGCCGGCACCGTAAGCCAGCGCGTGGCGACGTGCTTCGGCGCGGCTGGTATTGCTTTCCAGCACGCCGACCGCCTTGACCGCCAGAATCGGCAACACGCACGGCATCAGGTTCAGGATCAAGCCGCCGACGAACGCCAGCAGCAACGCGAATGCAAGACCGGTCGAGAGCGGCCCCGATG
>JBOHYW010000274.1:0-4369 GCA_050738155.1 Rhodanobacteraceae bacterium | reverse complement strand
TGTCGCCGTGTGCCTCGAACACCGCGCGCACGCCATGGGGGGAAATGTCTGGGTCGCTGAGGTGCTTGGCGACGTTCTGGAAATACGGGCGGCGCTGCGGAAAGTCGCCTGCGACGGTGACCGGCACGGCGTGCGTCTTGCCGGTTGCGAAATCGTAAATGTGCAACTGGCCGAACTGCGAGTACACGATGCCGCCGGGCCCCGCGGAAGCCGAGGTGACGTCGAAACCCTTGTTGTCGATGAGCTTGGTGACCTTGCCGGTCTTGACGTCGTAGCCGAACAGCGTCATCGGCCCGTCACGGTCGGACAGGAAATAGACGGTGTCGCCGACCCACATCGGATCGCTTTCGTTGGAATCGAGGTCGGGGATGCGCACGGTGCTGGAGTCCGACAACTGCGCGATCCAGATCTGGGTGTGCTGCCCGCCCTTGTAGCCTTTCCAGAACGGCTCCCACTGGAAATTGGGCACGTAGGCGAGGTGGCTGCCGTCGGGCGAATAGCTGCCGTCTTCCGCCATCGACAGCGGCAACTCGGTCGGGAAGCCGCCGGTTGCCGGAACGGTGTAGAGCTGGTTCGGGTCGGAAACGCTGTAGCGATGCGAACGGAACAGCACGTCCTTGCCGTCAGGCGTCCAGCCGACCGCGATGTCGGGACCGGGCCACCACGTCAGGCGCCGGGGCTGGCCGCCTGCGGCGGGGATCACGTACACGTCGGTGTTGTGCTCGAAGGTGCCGGTGAAGACGATCGACTGGCCGTTCGGCGAGAAGATCGGCTTGATCGAAAACGCTCCCGTCGCGCCCAACCCCGGCGGCATGTCGAGGCCCGTTGCGAGCAACTGCGCCTGGCCGCCGATGCGCGGCACCGTCCACAGTTCGCCGCCGTACTCGAACGCAATGGTGGTTTTCGACATCGTGGGATAGCGCAGCAGCAGTAGCGGGTTGCCGGTGGTCGACGGTTGGGCGCCGGCGGCCGACGCGCCCTGCCGGGCCTGTTCCGCACCCTCCGGCCGGGTCGTACTGGTTGCGGATGCAGAGGGCGTAGTCGCCGCCGATGACTGCGCCGCAGTCCCTTGAGTCGGTGCACTTCCTTGTTTGCCGCAACCGGCGAGCGCCGCCATGACAACGGTACCCAGCAGAACGAGCACGATGCGTTTCAGCCCTGATTCGCGTTTCATCAGCATCTCCGGATCGTGATGGTCGACCAGTCGCGGTCACGATCCTGCGAGCATCCGCCGCTGTGGCGTGGCGCAACAGTGCCATTCGTCGTAGCCCGCCCTCGGACGGACAGCCCGTGCTTTTGTTGCCCTGCAGCAACCGGGCCGATACCATGACCGGCTACGCATCAGAAGGTCACTTGCATGGCCAAAACACCGGACGTGACGGGCGCGTTGGGCGACTGGCAGGCGATGTCGCGCCAGTACTGGGATGCGTGGGCCGAAGCGACCCGGAAGGCATTCGGTGCCACGGCCGAGGCGGCGACGCCGGACAAGACGCCTTGGCACGAGGGCCTCGAACAATGGTCCCGGATGTTCGATGCGCGCAGCACGGGCGATACCCAAAGCGAAGTGGTCGAGCACCTCCTCGCGGGTGCGCGCAGTTATTTCTCGCTGCTGGAGAAGCTCGCCGAAACGGGCGCCGATGGCCGCGCGACTCCGCAGGCGTGGACCGATGCGGTGCGCAATGCGTTCAACTTTCCGGGGGCCGACGCGGCGTTCATCGACAATCCGCTGGCGCGCGCGATGCGCGAACTGGTGGGGCAGGGCGCGAAGGGATTCGAGCAGATGATGCAGGGCCTCGAGCCCGCCATGTCCGAAACCCGCGCGCTGCTCGATCTGCCGGCGTTCGGTTATGCGCGCGAACACCAGGAACACTACCAGCGGGCGGCGAAGGCCTGGCTCGATTACCAGCACGAGACCAACCGCTACAACGCCCTGATCGCGCGCGCCAGCCGCCGTGCGTTCGATGTGTTCGAGGACAAGCTGGCCGAACACGGCGAGTCCGGGCGCCAGATCGATTCGGTGCGCGGCCTGTACGACCTGTGGGTGGATGCGGCCGAGGACGCGTACGCCGAGGTGGCGCTGTCGCCTGAATTCCGCGAGGTCTACGGCGCCCTCGTGAACGCGCAGATGCGCGTGCGCCGGAACCTGCAGCGCGAAGTGGAGCGCATGGCCGGCGACCTCGGCATGCCGACCCGCACCGAGATCGACAGCATGGGCAAGCGGCTGCACGCGCTGCACCGCGACGCCAGGAATTCGGCCGAAATGCTGCCCGGCCTCGTCGCGGAAGTCGCGGCGCTGCGCGCTGAAATCGAGCGGCTGAAGTCGACCGGCGCTCCACCTGCCGCGAACCCGGCGGGCAGCGTGCGCAAGCCTCGCGCCGCCCGTAATTCGCCACGCAAATCGGCACGCAAATCGGCACGCAAGTCGTCCGGCAAGGAGTGACCACCATGGACCCGATCCGCATCGATCCCAAGCGTGCACTGGATGAAGCCCTGCGCGCGCAACAGAAGCTGACGGCCGGCCTGCGCGTCCTGCGCGAAGTCGAGGACGTCGACTACGGCGCCACCGACAAGGAGCCGATCTACTGCGAAGACAAGGTCGTCGTCTACCGGTACAAGGGCCCCGCCAAACCCACCGCCAAGGCGCCGATCCTCATCTGCTATGCGCTGGTGAATCGCCCCTACATGGTGGACCTGCAGGCTGACCGCTCGCTGGTCAAGCACCTGCTCGCGCTGGGCGAGGACGTCTACATCATCGACTGGGGCTATCCGGACGGCGCCGACCGCTGGCTGACGCTGGACGACTACATCGACGGCTACATCCGCCGCAGCGTGGACGCGGTCGCGAAGCACGCGGGCGTCGCCAGGATCAACCTGATGGGCATCTGCGAGGGCGGCGCCTTCTCGCTGTGCTTCACGGCGCTGCACCAGGACAAGCTGCAGAATCTCATCACGATGGTGACCCCGGTCGATTTCCACACCAGCGACAACATGCTTTCGCACTGGACGCGCGACATGGACGTCGACCTGTTCGTCGACACGCTCGGCAACGTGCCGGCGGATTTGATGAACTGGTGCTATCTCACGCTGAAGCCGGTGCGGCTCAACCAGCAGAAGTACGTCGCAATGCTGGACATCCTCGACGACAAGACCGAACTCGAGAACTTCCTGCGCATGGAAAAATGGATCTTCGATTCGCCCGACCAAGCGGGCGAAGCGTTCCGCGAATTCATCAAGGAGTTCTACCAGGGCAACAAGCTCGTGAGGGGCGGCCTGAAGATCGGCGGCCACGACATCCGCCTGAAGGACATCACGATTCCGGTGCTGAACATCTTCGCCGAGCAGGATCACCTGGTGCCGCCGTCGGCCGCGCGTCCGCTTGGCGACCATGTCGGCACGAAGGACTACACCCAGCTTGCGTTCAAGGGCGGCCACATCGGCATCTATGTGTCCGGCCGCGCGCAGCGCGAAGTGCCGACCACGATCCACGACTGGCTGGCCAAGCGCACGCGTTGATGGATGCCACGGGTCGCGCCGGGTGATTCCGAAACCGTACCGGTTTGCCATTGCCCCCGCAGCAGCCTGAATCAGGCACTCGAACACGACCCGGCACCACCATCAGTGAACGCAAGTGACCGTCGGCGGACGTCGTGCAATCTCCGTGTCACTGCGCCTGACGTCGCGATGACCAGCCTTCCGCGACCGCGGTGGTGAGGCGCTCGGGATTCAACGCGCGATTGGCCCGGACGTAGGCCACGCCTTCGTCGGCGACCACGACGGCCTCCAGCACACCGGGAATTTTGCGGAGCCTGTCTTCCAGCTCCCTGGCCCCGGATTCGTCACGCACTGCGACGCGCAGAACCCGCCTCGACACCCCCGAGGGCGGACGCATGAACAACGCGACCGACCCCCAGAGCGCGGCCAAGGCAACGCAGAACACGACCACGCCATCCAGTCCCCAGTGTCCCTGGATCCAGCCACCCAGGGCGCCGCCCACGAAAATGCCGAAGAACTGCGAGGAAGAGTAAACGCCCATCGCGGTGCCCTTGGCATCGGCGGGGGCGAACCTTGAAACCAGCGAGGGCAACGTCGATTCGAGTACGTTGAACGCGGCGAAGAATGCCAGCAGCGCCAGGAAGGCCACGCGTACATGCGCCTGCCCTTGCAGCAGCAGCAACTGGCCTATGGCGAGCAGCGCGATGGATCCCAGGAACACGGGTTTCATGTGCCCACGCTCCGCCACGATGACCAGCGGCACCAACAACGCAATCGACAACACCAATACCGGCAGATATACCCACCACTGATGGTGCAGTGCCACGCCGGCGTGCGTGAGCACGAACGGGATCACAAGGAAACTTGCGGTCAATAT
>JBOHYW010000273.1:0-4370 GCA_050738155.1 Rhodanobacteraceae bacterium | reverse complement strand
CTATGACCAGGTCGTCGCGCGCACCGGCGTGTTCTCGGGCGGCTTCCTGCCGATGCTCGCTGCCGGCGGCAGTTGCTCGGATGCTGCCGCCGAGCGTGTGGAAGCATTCTTCAAGCCGAAGCTTGGTGAGGTGCCCGGAGTCGATCGCGGCCTCGCGCAGACGCACGAATCGATCATGCTGTGCAGCGCGCTGAAGTCGCGGCAGAATCCGGCGTCGCTGACGCAGTGACCCCGTGCGGAGATGGCCCCTGTCCTTCTCCCTCTCCCTCCGGAAGAGGGAGGCGCGAAGCGCCGGGTGAGGGTCCGGAGCTTCGCGCAGGGCCACAGGCGTCGGCTTTCCGACCGCAGGGGGGCGACAACCGGCGACCAAGGGTTCGGGCGGCATGACAACTGTAGGTGAGTCGCTGCGCGGCGGTGCGCGCGCGCTATCGGGCGATGACGCGCGTCGCGATGCTTCGCTGCTGTTGCGCCACGTGCTGGGCGTCTCCGACGCATGGCTGGTCGCGCACGCTAGGGATCCCGTTGACGCGACGCACGCCGCAACGTTTCGCGCCCTGGTCGAGCGCCGCGCGCACGGCGAGCCCGTCGCATACCTGACGGGCACGCGCGGGTTCCACGCGCTGGATCTGCGCGTCACTCCGGATGTCCTGATTCCGCGCCCGGACACCGAATTGCTGGTCGATCTCGCATTGCAGCGGATGCCTGACGGCGCGGCGTGCGCCGTCGCGGACCTCGGCACCGGATCGGGCGCGGTGGCACTTGCGATCGCGCGGGCGCGGCCCCGCGCGCAGGTGGTGGCGACCGATGCGAGCAGCGCCGCGCTGGACGTGGCGCGTGACAACGGGGCGCGGTTGGGGTTGCGCAACATCGAATTCGCGCAGGGCGACTGGTGCGGCGCGCTGGGGCAGGCGCCGTTCGACGTGATCGTTTCCAATCCGCCCTACGTCGCCGAATCCGACCCGCATTTGCGTGAAGGGGACCTGCGCTTTGAACCGGCGCTGGCGTTGGCGTCCGGCCCCGACGGGCTCGCCGCCATCCGCGCCATCATCCGCGATGCAAGTGGACATCTGCACGATCGCGGCTGGCTACTGCTCGAACACGGCTTCGACCAGGGTCCGGCGGTGCGTGGGCTTTTTCTCGCCGCCGGCTTCGCCGACGTGTCCACGACGCGCGACATGGAAGCCCGCGAGCGGGTCAGCAGCGGGCGTGTCCGGGGCAAGTGAGCCGCGTGAAACACGAGTCCGGAGCATCGCTGGTGCCGGGAAATTCGATCAGTTGTGATGGCTATTTCGCCCTGCGGCATCGCGCGTGCCGCCGGTGGTGGCGACGCGGTCGGTCTGACAGCGCGAACGTCGGCTGGTTGTTTGGAGGGCCGTCACGATGCCGGGCGGCTTCCCGGGCACGTCTACACGTTTCCTTGAACAATGCGGGACTACGCTCGCGACCGCGGTGGGCGGGTGCATGGTGATGCAGCCCTTTGCATTCCTCCGGTCCACGCGAGTCCGTATCGTGTGCGGATGAAGGCCGCGAGGCGCACCATGGATGGCTGCACGAGGGTATTTGTTGACGGATATTTTTGCTGGGAGTAAGGTGTTCAGGTCCGTGAACTCGCTGATTGAATGCGAGTATGTTGGTGTGCGCGGCGGTGATTTGTTGATGCAAGTCGCGAACTAAAGTATTCGATTAACGCATCCGGACGTTTTCGAAGATGAGCGCGAATTGATGCGCTCGACGGGTGCTTGCATCACGCCGGGCCGGAACGTTCATCCGGTAACGATTTGATGGGACACTCGCCGTGGCTGCACATTCTGCTGGATCGCGCCATATCCCGCCGCGGGAGATGGACGCGGTTCAGCTCCCGGACGGCCCGGATCTTCGCCGGCGCCGCTTCCTCGGTGCTGCGGCTGGCTTTATCGGCGTAGCCGCCACCGGCCTGTTCGCGTACATCCTCGTCGACAACATGAATCCCGGCAAGGCCGTCGCCGCCCAGGGCGTGCCGATCGATGTCGACGTCAGCAAACTCGAACCCGGGCAATTGATCCTGCTCGAGTGGAAGAAGAAGCCGGTGTGGGTCCTCCGTCGCGAGGCTTCCATGCTGAAAACGCTTTCCAACCCGGATTTGTTGCGGCGCCTGAAGGATCCACACAGTCACGCGGCGCAACAGCCGTCGAAGAGCTTCATCAACGGTAATTTCAGGGCGCTCACTCCCGAGTATTTCATTGCCGTCGCGTTGTGCACGCACCTGCAATGCATTCCGGATTTTCGGCCGCAACCGCACAGCGTGACGCCGTGGTGGTTCGGTGGTTTTCACTGCCCGTGCCATGGCTCCATGTATGACCTGTCCGCCCGCGTGATCGAGGGATCGCCGGCGCCGCTCAACATCCCGATTCCGCCGTATTTCTGGAAAAGCAAGACGGTAGCGCGGGTTGGCGAGAGCAACGCGAACGGTGCCGAGCAGAACTGGGGGCCGGAGATATGGTGAAGCGACGCGCGGGCCGGTGGCTATGGGTGGTCCTTGCGGCCGCGATCGGCGTGGGAATGGTGGGTTCCGCGCTCGCGGCCGAGAACTACCTCGGCGTCGCACCGCCGCCGGTCCACGGCACGCCTTCGGTCGTGACCACCTGCGCGGCGTGCCATGGCGCCGACGGGGTTGCGATCGCGCCGACGTTCCCGAACCTCGCTGGCCAGAATTACAACTATCTGTTGAAGTCGCTCGAAGACTTCCGCAGCGGGAAATGGAAAGCGGCCCCGATGGATCAGCTCGTCAAGGTGATCCCCACCGCGGCCGGCGACGCAAACATCGAGCAGGTTGCCGCCTACTTCTCGCGGCTGCCGTTGAAGCCATCCGGTGCCGCAAAGCGCAAACCGACCAAGGCAGTCGCCGAAGCGGGCTACAAGCTGTATTTCGAAGGCA
Organism: Rhodanobacteraceae bacterium; assembly: GCA_050738155.1. Lineage (GTDB taxonomy): Bacteria > Pseudomonadota > Gammaproteobacteria > Xanthomonadales > Rhodanobacteraceae > 66-474. Next base: position 1,456 of record JBOHYW010000273.1, on the reverse strand, counting down.
ACCCGGATGCCCAGGTGCCGGCCTGTGCCGCGTGCCACATCGCGAACGGCATGGGCGACGCGCCGATGGCGGTGCCGCGGCTCGCGGGCCAGAACGCGGCGTACGTGGTTTCCCAGTTGCAGGCCTTTGCCAAGGGCCAGCGGCCGAGTCACGACGACGTGATGACAAAGATTGCGGGGCGGCTGAGCGAGAAGGACATGCAGGCAGTCGGCGCATACGTGCAGGCCATGCATCCGGATCTGTTGCCCGGCAGTGTTCCGATGAATTTCGGTGCCTACGAGAAGGCACTCAAGGGCCAACCGGTTCCGGGCATTCCGGCGTCCGCCATCGCCAAGCCGGGCCAGCGATAAACATCCAGTTGCCACATCGCGCCCCGCCAGTGGCTGTCGGTGCGAAAGGGAGGTCGAAACGCCCATGAACGCCAGATTGCGGAACTTTGCCGCGTGGTGGGATCGACGCCTCCCGATCAGCACCGCCTGGCGTAGCCAGGTCAGCGAATATCCCACGCCGACCAACTTCAATATCTGGTACGTATTCGGCTCGCTGTTGCTGCTGGTGCTGGTGATGCAGCTCGCGACCGGGCTGTTCCTCGCGATCCATTACCAGCCGAACCCGAAGCTTGCGTACTGGTCGGTCCTGCGCGGCATCATGAATGACACGCACTGGGGCTGGCTGGTGCGCTACATGCACACGACCGGTGCGTCGGCATTTTTCGTGCTGCTGTACCTGCACCTTTTCCGCGGGATGATGTATGGCTCGTACAAGAAGCCGCGGGAACTCCTGTGGATGATCGGCGTCGCGATCTATCTGGTGCTCGCCGCCGAGGCATTCCTCGGCTATCTGCTGCCGTGGGGGCAGATGTCGTACTGGGGCGCAACCGCGGTCATCAATTTCGCCACCGCGTTTCCGATCATCGGCGGACCCATCGCGGAATGGATTCGAGGTTCCTTCGTCGTCGGGTTGCCGACGATCAACCGGTTTTTCGTCTTCCATGTGTTCCTGATTCCGTTCGTGCTGCTCGCCGTGGTGCTGATCCATCTGATCGCGCTGCATCAGGTCGGCTCGAACAACCCTGATGGGGTTGAAGTACACGAGCACGCCAACGCCTCGGGCTGGCCCGTCGATGCCGTGCCATTCCACCCCTATTACACGGTCAAGGACACGTTGGGGGTGGCCGTGTTCCTGTTGGTGTTCTTCTGGTTCGTGTTTTTCAAGCCACATGCCTTCGGGCTGCTGATCGACAACCTCAACTTCAGCCCCGCCAACGGCCTCAAGACCCCGCCCGACATCCACCCGTTGTGGTACTTCCTGCCCTTCTACGCGATCCTGCGCGGGGTGCCCGAAAAGTTCTACGGCGTCCTCGCGTTCATATTCGTCTTCGTGATGTTGTTCGCGTTGCCGTGGCTGGACCGTAATCCGATACGCTCGATTCGTTATCGTTCCCTTTTGTACAAGC
>JBOHYW010000272.1:0-4371 GCA_050738155.1 Rhodanobacteraceae bacterium | reverse complement strand
GGATAACGGTCCAGCGGCGTGATCTCCGGCGGCTTCGGCGCGCCGGAGGCAGCAGCTTCCGCGTTCACGATGCGCGTGATGGCGGCGAGCACGCGTCGGCGTACGGCTTCATCGAACGTGCGCACGTTGAGCTTGATGACGGCCTCGTCGGGAATCACGTTCTCCTTGGTGCCGGCCTGCAGCGCGCCGACGGTGACCACTGCCGCTTCGGTGGGCGCGATCTCGCGGGCGACGATGCCTTGGAGCCGCATCACCGTGGCCGCCGCCATAATCACCGGGTCAATGCTGGTCTGTGGCATCGAGCCGTGCGCACCGCGCCCGAACAGGCGGATCTGGAAACTGTCCGCAGCCGACGTGATGGTGCCGGTGCGGCCGCCGACGGCACCGGCGGGGCCGACCATCACGTGCTGGCCCAGCACCACGTCCGGTTTCGGGAAACGCTTGAACAACCCATCGTCGATCATCGCCTGCGCACCCGCGGCGGTTTCCTCGGCAGGTTGGAACACCGCCATGAGAGCGCCCTTCCAGCTCGTCCGCGTTTGCGCGAGCAACGTGGTCGCGCCCGCTAGCCAAGTCACGTGCATGTCGTGCCCGCAGGCGTGCATCACCGGGACGGTCTTGCCGTCGGGGTCGGTGGCCGTGACCTTGCTCGCATACGGCGCACCGGTCGCTTCCTCGATGGGCAGTGCATCCATGTCGGCGCGCAGCATCACGGTCGGCCCATCGCCATTGCGCAACAGCCCGACGACACCCGTTTTGCCGACCCCGGCCGTGACCTCGAATCCGGCCGCGTGCAGTCGCTCAGCCGCAATGCCCGCCGTGCGGGTTTCCTGCATCGAGAGTTCGGGGTGCGAATGGATGTCGGTGTACAAGTTTTCCAGATCCGGGAGCAGGCCGCGAAGGTTCTCCAACGACGTTCCGGATGCGCTTGATTGCTTGGTAGTCATAAGGAAACCTTCTTCGGGTTGTGGGGACCACGCATTGAACCGAATTCGCGGCTGGTGACCGTTCTACACCGAATGTTGCGAGGGTGTGTACGGACCCGCGAAAGTCGTTCGCGGCGAGTCCGTTCTGGGTAATCCGTGTCAGGCTTCCCCGCACTGTTCACGGGCGCTCGCTCACGGTTTGACCATCAACGTTGAGGGAGTCGAGCTCATCCATCGCAGGTTATACGCCGGCGGCACCTTGCGGCCGGCGGTACGGTCGAACGCCGGGCCCGGCTTGACAGTATCTTCCAGCGCGTAGGGCGGCGTCTCTCGATGTACACCCGCGTCGGCGCACGACCGCTACCGACGCCGATGTCGCCGTGGAACATCGGCTGCGCCGGAGAAATCGCATCGTAATGCGGTGCACCAATACGGTCGAATGCGGCGCCTGAGCGCCCAATACCACCGTCGCGACCATCGCTGGTGCTGATGCATTCCAGTACCGAATGCACACCAAATGCTTGCGAATCCTGATAAGGATTAGACCGTCGATTACCAGCGTTCCCCATAGCGCACGGTCGTGGATGTCTCCTTGGGGTCGTCGAGCGACCTTCCCACGCTTGACCCCGGCTGCGGCGACCCGTACGGACGCGTATGGGTCGCCGTCCGGCCCACTCCGGACGTTCATCGTGGTCGTCGCACTACCCGGAAGCTGCCGTTCGCGCTGTCGTGAATCCTTTTGCCGGTTCGTCGCCTCTATGGGGTACACGGACCATCCCGGTCCCATCCACGGAGAAGACAGATGAATAGTTCCCAGTTGCTCAAGACCAGCCTGGCCTGTGCGCTCACGCTCGGCATGGCCGCAGGCGTTTCGACCGCCATGGCAGCGGAACCCCAGTCGACCATGCAGGTGCCCCCGCACAACATGCAGATGACGCCCGCGATGAGCAAAATGCAGGTCGAGAAGACGATGAAGTACATGATGGCGAATCATCTCGTCAAGTGCTATGGCGTGAACGCCGCCTACAAGAACGACTGCAAGTCGCCGGGGCACTCGTGCGCTGGGCAGGACAGTCATGCACGTGATCCGAACGCCTTCGTCGCCATGCCTTCCGGGCTGTGCACCAGCATCGCTGGCGGCAGCCTGACGGCAGGAGCGTAAACCCCTTGGCGGATTTGGCCGTCACGGGGGCGGGCCGGATGCCGGTTGCGGCCGGCATCGGGCTGCGCGCTCCACACGTTGCGCGGGTGCTCACCGAGCGCCCGCGCATCGCGTGGCTGGAAACCCACAGTGAAAACCTGTTCGCGGCCGGTGGGCCGTTCCACCACGCGTTGGACGCCTTCCGCGCCGACTACCCCCTGAGCCTGCATGGGGTGGGCCTGTCGCTGGGTTCGGCAGACGCGCTGAACCTGGCGCATCTCGCACGCCTCAAGGAACGGGTGGACCGCTACCAGCCGGAACTGGTGTCCGAGCACCTGTGTTGGGGTGCGATCGGTGGGTGGCACAGCAACGAGTTGCTGCCGCTGCCGTTCACCGAAGAAGCGCTGCGGCTGGTCGTCGAGCGGATCAGCCAGGTGCAGGACGCGCTGGGCCGGCAAATCCTCGTCGAGAACATTTCGACCTACCTGTGCTTCGAGGGGGGCGATTACACCGAATGGGAGTTCGTGGCCGAAACCGTAAGGCGCAGCGGGTGCGGGCTCCTGTGCGACGTCAACAACATCTACGTCAACAGCATCAATCACGGCTTCGACCCGAGCGTGTACTTGCAGGCCATGCCACGCGCAGCGGTGCAGGAAATCCACCTGGCCGGGTTCACCCGCAAGGACCACCTGCCGGTACCGCTGCTGATCGACTCACACAGCCGGCGGGTGGCGCCGGAAGTGTGGGATTTGTACGCCGAGGCGCTCACGTTGTTCGGGCCGGTACCCGCCCTGATCGAATGGGATCAGGACATTCCCGAACTCGAAGTGCTGCTCGACGAGGCCGCTCACGCCCAGAGAGTGCTCGATGCACACCGCGCCCTCGCTGCTTGAGTGTCAGCGGCGGTTCATGGCCGCGTTGTACGCACCGGATGAACCCGGGCCCATCGAGTCCATCGCGGGCAACGGATTGGAACCGGCCGCGCGCATGCGTATCTACCGCCACAGTTGTGAAGGCACTCAGGTCAGCGCGCTGCGCACCACCTATCCCGGGGTACTGGCACTGGTGGGCGCGGCGTTCTTCGACCAGTGCGCGCGTGGTTACCGGCGCGCGTACGCGTCGCACTCAGGCAATCTGCAGGCCTTCGGCGGTCACTTTGCGGACTATCTCGCGACGGTGCCGGGAGCACGCACCTTGCCGTACCTGCCCGACGTCGCGCGGCTCGAATGGCTGCGCCAGCAGGCCGTGCTGGCCGCAGATGCCGAAGCGTTGTCTGCTATGGAGTTCGAGTTCGCATGGATGGTGCCGGAAAGCACCTTCGCGTTGCATCCGAGCGTGCAGCGGATCGCCAGCCCGCACGCGGTGCTGGCGATCTTTCGGTACGCGCTGGAGCCGGGCGACGAGGGTCTCCAGCTACCGGACAGCGGCGAAAACGTGCTGTTGTGGCGCGAGGACGGCGAGGTTGCGATGGCGGCGGTGGATGCCGCGAGCTTCGCCTGCATCGACGCGCTAGCATGCGGCCAAACGGTTGCCCGCGCCAACGCTGCCGCACAAGCCGTCGATCCGGCTTTCGACGTGTCCGCCTGCATGGGCAGTTTCGCCGAACGTGGCTTGCTCGTCGATCCGATTTCGAGTCCCGGCATCAAGGAGTTCAAACCGTGCCGATGATCCCAAGCGTGGAGACCGGCTACCGCCGCGCCGCCGACTGGCTGCAGGCGTGGCTCGGGCCATTGACGCTGCTGTGCATGCGGCTCTGGGTGGCGCTTGCGTTCTGGCGCGCCGGCGTGGTCAAGTTCGAGGATCCGATGGGCACCCTGTTCCTGTTCAACACCACGTATCAGGTGCCCCTGCTGCCGCCCGACCTGGCGGCGGTACTCGCCACCTGGATTGAACTCGTCGTGCCGTGGTTCATCGCGTTCGGCTTGTTCGGTCGGCCGTTCGCGTTGTTCCTGTTCATCTACAACATCATCGCGTTCGCATCGTTTCCGGGCCTGTGGCCGCACGGCTTCTGGACCGGATTGTTTGGGACCGCCGCGTTTGCGGACCACAAGATCTGGGGCCTGATGCTGATGGCCGTGATCGCATGGGGACCAGGCAAACTGTCGCTCGACACCTTGATCGAGTTCGGGTGGCGACGCTGGCGTCGCGCCGCCACGCAGGGCCACCTGGACCGGGCTTGATCTGCCGCCAGCGCCGGTTGCATGGATGGCACTCGGTAGGGTTGACTGTCGTGGCTGGACCAATACGATCCTGAGAAACGGGACCTGCTGCGAACGTGAGCGCGAAAGGAGCAAGAGACAAGAT
>JBOHYW010000271.1:0-4380 GCA_050738155.1 Rhodanobacteraceae bacterium | reverse complement strand
ATCGTAAGCGTCCGCCGGCCTCATCTACTGTTTCGGCGTTCGGGATGATGTGATCGCGCCTTTCCTGGTGGAGAGGCGTGATGACGGACAAGGCGAAGGTGTGGGGCAAGCGCTTGGCGGCGTGCCGGGCAAGTGGGCTGTCGACGGCGGCGTTCTGTCGCGAGCACGGGCTGGCGTATGCGCAGTACATGTATTGGCAGCAGCGGCTGGGCAAGGCGACGCGAGGGCTGGTGCCGGTGCGGATGGAAGCCGCCGCGGTATCGAGGCAGCGGTTGTCGGTGGAAGTGGTGCTGGCGGGCCTCGCCGTGCGGGTTGAGGAAGCCACGGTCGCCGACGTGGTGGCGCTGGTGCGGGGCCTGGCATGCTGAGGCCATCGGGATGGTGGTTGGCGGTGGCGCCGGCGGACCTGCGCTGCGGGATCGACCGGCTGCTGACGAAGGTTCGCGAGGAGCTGGGGCAAGATGTTCGCGCGGGCGGCGCCTACGCATTCCGGAACCGGTCAGGCACGCGCATGAAGGTGGTGTGCATGGATGCCCAAGGGGTGTGGCTGTGTACGCGGCGATTGCACGCAGGCACGTTCCACTGGCCACGTGCAGGCGATGCGGTGTGCGCACTGACGGCGGAGCAGTTCGCATGGTTGTGCGCCGGGGTCGAGTGGCAGCGTTTGTCACGTGCCATGAGTTCACTACCCATCGCGGTGTGAATCGACGACGATGGCGACATGGATGCCGCCGCGCTCGATGCCATCAACGATGTAGCCGCCCTGCGTGCGCTGGTGCGCGAGCAGCTGGCGCGTATCGCGCATCAGGATGCAGTGATCGCCGAACGCGAGCGCACGATCCGTGCGCGCGACTTGAAGATCGACAAGCTCACCCACGAGCTGGCGCGCTTGCGGCGGATCCAGTTCGCGGCCAAGTCCGAGCGGATGGACCCGGGCCAGCGCGAGCTGTTCGAAGCCAGTGTGGCGGCGGACATCGCGGCACTGGAAGCCGAACTGGCCACGATCGCCTCGCCCGAACAACAGGCCAAGGTTCGTCGCAAGCCACAGCGTCGCGAGCTGCCGCCCGAGCTGCCGCGCGAAGAGGTCATCCACGAACCCGGCCATTGCAACTGCCAGGCTTGCGGACAAGCGCTGGTGAAGGTCGGCGAGCACGTCAGCGAGAAGCTGGATGTGGTGCCGATGCAGTTCAAGGTGCGCCGCGACGTGTACCCGCAATACGCCTGCCGGCATTGCGCAACGATCGTGGCCGCGCCGGTGGCGCCGGCGATCCTCGACGGCGGCATGGCCGCACCGGGGCTGCTGGCGCAAGTGGCGATCAGCAAATACGCCGATCATCTTCCGTTATACCGTCAGGAAGCGATCTTCGCCCGGCACGGCATCGAGCTTGGCCGCACGACCCTGGCCGAGTGGATCGGGGTGATCGGCTGGCAGTTGCAGCCGTTGGTGGATCGATTACGCGAGAAGTTGCTGGCATCTGCGATCCTGCATGCCGACGAAACCCCGGTGGCGCAGCTCGATCCCGGGGCCGGCAAGACCAAGCGCGCGTACCTGTTCGCGTACCGAAGTACGGCCAGCCCACCGATCGTGGTGTTCGACTATTGCCCGAGCCGGGCCGGCCACCACGCGGCGGCGTTCCTCGGCCACTGGCAGGGCGCGCTGATGGTCGACGACTACGGTGGCTACAAGCAGCTGTTTGCTGCCGGAGTCACCGAGCTCGGGTGCTGGGCGCATGCGCGGCGCAAGTTCTTCGATACCTGGAAGGCCAGCGGCAGCGAGCTGGCCAAGGTCACCGTCGAGCGCATCGGCGAGTTGTACGCCATCGAAGCCGAATTGCGCCCGCTCGCTGATGACGCCCGAGGCCGGGAACGCCAACGGCTGCTGGCGCCCAAGCTCGCCGCGTTCAAGGCTTGGCTGGATGACCTGGCGCCGAAGGTGCTGGGCAACAGCGGACTCGCCCGTGCCATCGCATACACCCAAAAGCGCTGGCCGGCCTTGGCCCGGGTCGTCGACGATGGCCGTTATCCGATCGACAACAATGCTGCCGAGCGCGTCATCCGCCCGATCGCCATCGGACGCAAGAACTGGCTGTTCGCCGGATCGGAAACCGCAGGCAAACGTGCGGCCGCGATCATGAGTCTGATCGCCACCGCCAAGGCCAACGGCATCGAGCCCCACGCCTGGCTCACCGACGTGCTGACCCGGTTGCCGACCACCAAACAACGCGACATCGACGCCCTGCTCCCGCTCGCGTAATCCAATCGCACCGACAAAACAACTGTGACAGCGGCGGACGCTTAGTACGCCAGCACAAGCTGGCAAGAGATAGTTGATGCAAGTTCAACACGGAAAAGATGTAGCGAATCATTCCGGCCCCGAGTCATGCGGCAGGCATCGTGAGGTGTCGGCTGAAGTGTTGACAGGGGACACCGGCAGGCCAGCCATTGAGCCGCGAAATCAGCAATCCGGGACGCCGACGCTGTTAAGCGAAGCGGAAGGCAACACGGGACTTGGCGCTACTCGCAAGCCAAGTACCGGTCCCGCGCGGTCGAAGACCCTGCGCATGCCGGGAAGTCTCTTGCACAGAAGCTGGGAGGTCTCATCCGTGCCTGACAAGGCATCGTCAGGCGGGGCGAGGAAGGCCATAGGCCGCAATCTCGCCGACAACGCGGGTGAGAAGTCGGATATGCGCGTAGTACCGGAGAAGCTGCCGAACAAGGGGCTTGGCCCTGCGGAGGCGGTGGAGGGAAGGCGCGTAGCCGAAGGCAACACCGATCGATCTCCCGGGCCCCGGACGCAGAGCCGGATTGGTTGCCCGTCGAAGGGGTTGGAAGGTGTACGCAAGGCTGCTCGTCGGGATCGGCGACAGCGGTTCACTGCGCTGCTTCACCACATCACGCCGGAATTGCTCAGCGCGAGCTTTTATGCGCTAAAGCGTAACGCGGCGGCCGGGGTGGACGGCGTCACATGGAGGGAATACGAGGCAGGCCTGTCCGAGCGGCTACGCGATTTGCACCGGCGTATCCACGTCGGCGCGTATCGCGCCCAGCCTTCGCGGCGGGTGTACATCCCCAAGTCCGATGGTCGGCAGCGCCCTTTGGGCATTGCTGCACTGGAAGACAAGGTCGTGCAGCAGGCGGTGGTGACCGTACTGAGTGCGATCTACGAAGGGGACTTCCTCGGCTTCTCGTATGGGTTCCGGCGTGGGCGTGGTCAGCATGATGCGCTGGACGCACTGGCGTACGGGATCAAATGGAAGAAAGTGAACTGGATTCTGGATGCCGACATCCGTTCGTTCTTCGACGAAATCGATCACGAGTGGATGCTGCGGTTTCTGGAACACCGGGTAGCGGACCGGCGCATCCTGCGTCTGATCCGTTTGTGGCTGCAAAGTGGTGTGATCGAGGACGGGGTGCGGGTGGCCTCCTTGCGGGGTACCCCGCAAGGAGCGGTGATCTCGCCGTTGCTGGCGAACATTTACCTGCATTACGCCCTCGATCTGTGGGCCCACCGATGGCGGCAACGCCATGCGGTCGGCGATGTCATCCTGGTTCGCTATGCCGACGATGTGGTGTTCGGCTTCCAGAAGAACGAGGAAGCCCGACACTTCCTGCATGACCTGCGGGAGCGTCTGGGCCACTTCGGTTTGACCTTGCATCCCGACAAGACGCGCCTGATCCAGTTTGGGCGGTTTGCTGCGGCCTCGCGCCGCGAGCACGGGCAAGGCCGGCCGGAGACCTTCGACTTCCTGGGATTCACGCACTGCTGCGGAACGGATCGCAAGGGTCGGTTCCGGCTGCTTCGCCTGACGGTGAAGAAGCGCATGCGGGCCACGTTGGCGGCCCTTCGGGCCACCTTGATGCGACGCCGACACGAGCCCATACCCACCACTGGTCAGTGGGTGGGCCGGGTCGTCCGCGGGTACTACAACTACTACGCGGTCCCCGGCAATCTGAAGCGACTGGCTGGGTTCCGTACGGAGGTGTGCCGCGCGTGGCGGCGTGCCTTGCTGCGGCGCAGCCAGCGCCATCGGTTGCCGTGGGCGCGGTTCAACCGCTTGGTCGGTCGCTACGTCCCGTACTGTCGTCCGTTGCATCCATATCCCGATGCACGCTTCCTTGCGTCACGACCTTAGGCAGGAGCCGTATGCGGTAGTACCGCTCGTACGGATCTGTGCGGGGGGCACCGGGCAACCGGTGTCCCTACCGCGACCGTTCAAGCGGACGCGCGAAAAAGCCCGCGCGCCGCTTAACTCAAGCGTTAGCCAACAGGTTCAGCCTCGTTGCAACCGTGTTGACAAGGCCATTTTCTGTAGCTACAGTTAGTCTACGCGGATTACCTGCGACCCTGCAAAACGCCAATGGACGCTGCAGGAACGCGGC
>JBOHYW010000270.1:0-4388 GCA_050738155.1 Rhodanobacteraceae bacterium | reverse complement strand
CCAGCGTGCCGCCATGATCGCGCGCGAATATCGTTAGGTATGCCGGCGCAATCTTCATCCAGCTTATCCTGAGGTCGCCGATTTGCGGACGCGACTTGTTTTCGCTGGTCGTCAGTACACCATCGCTGGCCTGGAATGTCGCCGCCATGTTGGTGGGCAAATGATTCAGGGCCGGACGGAACGGTTCGACGCCCGGAATCAAATGCACCAGTGCCGGATCGAGCTTGAAACCATCCACCACCACTTCGGTCGAATCGAAGCGCGCCGCGTTGATCGGAAACGCGCCCGGGTTGGCGTGGCCGGCCGGGCGGGTAAAAGTCGACGAGTCGATCGGGTGATCGAACCAGTCCATCTCGTAGCCACGCTGGCCACCATAGCCCGTCTCTTTCCATTGAAACATTTCGACCTTGCGCACCAGCGCGGGCGCGGCGGCCGACACCCCGAACTGCGCATCACGCGCCGGTGCCACGACTTTCGGCGCACCGACCGCGAGCACCAGTTGGCCATTGCTGGCGGGTCCCGGCCGCGCCGCGCGGCCCGTCAACACGAATCCGCCCAGCGCATCTTCGCCCATCGCGCGCAGGCGATCGGCGTGTTCGGTGAACCCGAGCAGCAGCAATCCGAGCAACACCAACAACGCGCCCAGCAATGCGCGGTTGCGAGATCGATTTTCGAAAATCGCGGCGAGGCGGTTCACGCCGCGAGCTTACAACGAAGTGCCGGCAAAGTGCGCTTGCGTGTCGACGACGCCGTAACGCCCGCGCTCGTCCCGGCGCGGCGTGGCCATCGCCACCGCGTGATCGTGCGTGAAGAACAGGCGTACGCCGCGCCCAAGCTTGTCATCCAGGAAATCGCGTTTCTCGTCGATCAGCAGCTCCGGCGCGCGGTCGTAGCCCATCGTCACCGGCAGGTGCACCCACGGCGTGCCGGGAATCAGATCGGCGCAATAGACCACCCCGTCGTTGCCGTGCGGGCCGGCGATTTCCGACAGCATCAGACCGGGCGTGTGGCCTTGCGAATAATGGAACCGCACCGCCTTGCCGAGAGTGTGCGAGTACTCGCCGTCGACCTTTTCCAACCGGCCGCTGGTTTCCAGCAATCTCGGCATCTCGGGCACGAATGATGCGCGGTCGCGCGGGTGCGGATGCACGGCACGCGCCCAGTGCCCGGCACTCACCAAATACTTCGCGTTCGGAAACAGCAGCCGCGGTGGCACATTTTCTTCCCACGCTGCCAGCAAGCCGCCGACATGGTCGAAATGCAGGTGCGACAGCACCACCACGTCGATGTCCTCGTGTTGCAACCCGGCCTGCGCAAGAGATTCCAGCAATACATGGCGGTCTTCGACCACACCATAGCGCTCGCGCAACTTCGGTTCGAAGAACGCGCCGATGCCGGTCTCGAACAATACGTTGCGGCCATCGAGGTCGGTCGCGAGCAGGCAACGGCACGCGAGCGGGATGCGGTTCTGTTCGTCAGGCGCGATCCATTTCTGCCACATCGCCTTCGGCGCGTTGCCGAACATGGCTCCGCCATCGAGCCGCTGGGTGTTGCCTTCTATCGAATACAGTTTCATGTCGCAAGGTGCTTGATTGCTGTCTGCGTGCGAACATCATACCGGGCAAGACATTGTCAGTATCGATGAAATGCCTCGCGTCGGCTTCCGCTTGCCTCCACGGCGAGCGGCAAGGTAGGCCGGATCAAGCCGCGTCAGTGGTGGATCCGGCGTTCGCGCGTCCGCGCTCTCGCCTTGATCCGCCCTACCTTCGCAACAAGTAGCTTGCTCACCACGGAGACGAGCGGAACAAAAGCCGGAAGGTTGCGAGACCGCGCAAATGAAACGGCCCGCCTTGCGGCGGGCCGTTCGTCCAACAACAAGCGGGAGCGCGAGCCAGCTACTTCTGCGGCACGCTGATCGCGATGAACGCGTTCCGACCCTGACGCGAGACCAGCAACAGCACGGTGCTGCCGGGTTTCACGTTGGCGGTATCGCGGCGGAATTCGGCAACGCTGTTCACCGGGTGGTTGCCCACCCGCAGGACCACGTCTCCTTCCGACAACCCCGCTTGCGCGGCTGCTCCCTGCACATCGGTGATCACCACCCCGCCCTTGCCGTGATAGCCGAGTTGCTGGCGCATGCCGGACGTGATGTCCTGCACGGTGAGACCGAGCAGGCCGCTGCCGCTGGTGGCACCCGGTGTCCCGGCCATGTATTGCGGAGTCAGACCGTTGCGCGGCATCTCGCCAACCTTGACCTTGACGGTCATGGGTTTGCCATTGCGCAGGATCTTCACGTTCATCTCGGTACCCGGTGCAATCATGGCGACAATCGGTGGCACCTGCGCGGATTCGTAGATCTCGTGGCCATCGACTCCGGTTATGACGTCGCCCACCTTCAACCCGGCCTTGTCGGCGGGACTACCCGGTTGGACTTCGGCGACCAGCGCGCCTTGCGCCTGTTTCAGGCCCTTGGATTTGGCGATGCCTTCGCTGACTGCCTGGATACTCACGCCGATCATCCCGCGGCTGACGTAACCCTTGGTCTTCAACTGGTGCGCGGCATCCATCGCGATATTGATCGGGATCGAGAACGACAATCCGATCGAGCCGCCAGTGTTCGAAAAGATTTGCGAATTGATGCCGACTACCTGGCCCGCGAGATCGAACAGCGGACCGCCGGAGTTGCCGCGGTTGATCGGCACGTCGGTCTGGATGAACGGCACGTCCGCCTGGTCTTGGCCGAGGCTGCGCCCGACGTAACTGATGATGCCGGCGCTGACCGAATGATCGAGCCCGTAGGGAGAACCGATCGCGACCACCCACTGGCCGGGCTTCAGGTCATTGGAGTTGCCGATCTGCACGGTCGGCAGATCCTTGGCATCGATCTTGAGCAACGCGATGTCGTAGATCTTGTCGGTGCCAACCACCTTGGCCGTGAAGATACGGTGATCGGAAAGATGCACTTTCACCGAATCGGCGTTGGCCACGACGTGGCGATTGGTGAGGATGTAACCGTCGGATGAAATGATGAAGCCCGAACCGAGCGATTCACCGGGAGGCGACGGCCCCTGGAATTGCGGGCCGAGCGGCATGCCGAAGAAATGCCGGAAGATTTCCGGAATCTGTGGCTGTTGCGGCTGCTGCGTTTGCTGGCCGCCGGGATGATCGCTGCCCATCTCGCTGGCGTGGTCGTAATGCGCCACCACGTTCACCACCGCCGGGCCATATTTCTGCACGATGCCGGTGAAATCCGGCAACGCCACGGTCGGGGTGGCCGCCAGCGCAGCACCGGAAAACAGCAACAGCACGCATACGGCGCCAAATTGCTTCGCCCGTTTCAACATGAAAGTCTCCTATTTGATTGGCAAAATTCTTCTCGCCCCGCAGCGCAGGCAACAAGCTGCCCGGCGCCAGCATGGATGGCAAGCTACGCACGCGACACGCGGCCGGGAATCGTCGGTGCACCCCGCGCCGTCACCGACTTTGCACACCGCACCCGAAGCCCTGGTCGCTTTGCTGCGTCAGTGCCGGGCGCTGGCAGTGCTGGAGGCAGGTGCAGGCAGCAGCACGATCGAGAACGGCAGGGTGGCCGAATCGCCGCGATACGGTGACGTGAATTGCGACGCCGCGCCGTCCTCGGCGTAGGCCGCGCGCCGCAAGTAATCCGGTTGCATCAAACCCGTGCCATACACCACGTTCGCGGAGGCCGGCTGGGCGGTGAGCACGGTGGGCTGGCGCGACAGCAACCACGGCGGCGACACGGGATTCGCAGCCGGTGCATTGGCGGCCAGCGAGGTAGCAGTCGCCGAACTCGGCGCGGCGCGGTTCTGCACCACCGGGGCCGGTTCTCGGATGCGGGAATTCGGGGCGTTCAACATCAGCGCGGCGACCGCGACGCCTGCCGCGAGCGCACCACCGCCGACGTACTGCGCCCAATGCCGGCGCCGCGCCTGCGGAGCAGGCTCGACTTCGAGCGCCGTGGCGATCCGCGACGCGAAATCATCGTCGCGCTTGGCGGCCGACATCCGCGCCGGGTCCGCCGCGAGGCAGGCGCGAATCAGGTGCCAGCGCGACCAGGTCGCGGACAATTCGGGGTCGTGATCGAGACGGCGCAACAAGAAGCGGGTCGGCTCGGCGGCCAACTCGCCGTCCATCAATGCGGAAAGATCTTCGCGGCTGGTCGGGTCCATTACAGGCTTCCTCTTGCGACTCGGTTCTGCAAACTTGTCTTCAAACTCGGATCTTCAAATGACTCACGTGGCATCGTCGGACAACAACGGGCGCAATTTCTCGTCGATCGCCTCGCGGGCGCGGAAGATGCGCGAACGCACCGTACCGATGGGGCAACCCATGCGCTCGGCGATTTCCTCGTAGGACAGGCCATCGAC
>JBOHYW010000269.1:0-4396 GCA_050738155.1 Rhodanobacteraceae bacterium | reverse complement strand
GCCACGCCGACGTTGGCAAACTCGCCCGTTTCCGCGTAGGGCAGAAAACGGATAACAGCATATTGGCAAGCGAGCCTGTTCATGTCGTGAGCTTCCAGAACGCTTCTTGCGTGCAGCGGTTCAACAGGGCCAGTGTAGCCTCGGGATCGAAGTCTGCGGGAACCGTGCGTTCCTCGTCTGCGAACCACCACTCATCGGGCACATTCTGACAGGCTGCGGGCCACGCCACCAGCGCCTCTTGCAGCCTTTCGGCATAGCGTGCGGGCTCTACAAGATCATGAAAAACCTTTGGAATTCCAGCGGCAAACACATGCGTTTCGCTGAACACACGTGGACTGAACTTGGGATCGAACGCCACATTATGATCAATGACGACCAGCTTCCCGCTATCCGCATCCCACAGCAGGTTCGGGTTGCCACCGAGGGAAGACAAGGCTCGATCCAAGTGGCGTATCCACCAATCAAACACCAGCACGTCACGTCGGAGCGGGTCGGGAACGGCGTCCACGTGAGCCGCCGTCAACTCCTGCACGTGGGCCACAACGCGCGAACCGAACGCAGGTGACGCACCGAGCGCGCTACCTTCTGGGTACAGTTCCACCAGTGATCGCGGCGCCTGCACAATGGCAAATGGTGGCACAGGCAAACCGAACGACCGCGCAAGATGGCCTGCTAGCCACTCGCAGAGCAAGCTACGTGAACCAGCATCGCGGCCTTTCACGTAGTAGAGGTTGTCGTCCTCGCAGCGGCAAAGGAACGGCCTTGTCACGCCCTGGTCACTGCGTTCGAGTATTTCGACTAACTGCAATGGCGCGAAGGTCATCGTTCTAGCCCCGGCGTGGATGCCACTGGCCGCCCTGATCGTAGTTGAGCGAACGCTCGTACCCGAATGCGTTCCACACCATATCGAAAGCAGGTCGAAGCGCCGTCGCAACATTTGACGGCCACTCGTCGAGCATGATTTCTGGAACGATCAAGGCATCACGGTCGGCAGACCGAGGGCTTTCGATCGCGGATCGCCACGTGTCTACGCCAAGGCTGTATCCGGCCACGCCGACGCAGGAAATCATGATGTATAAAGGCGGCGTCACGTCGAGCTCCTGCAGCGCCTGCAGATAGTTGGAAAGTGCCTGGATGGTCTCTTGCTCGTATCGCACACTTGGAATGATCGTTTCGGGTTGTTGTCCGTGCGCTTTATAAACGGCCACCGACTCGATGATGCCGTTTCGGAAAAGAAGCGCGTACCCATCAGACTCTCCGTTTCCCCTTTCCTCGAAAGTCAACCGCCCGTCGAGGTTATACCGCTGGTTCCAGCCGCTGGCGCCAGGTGGCGCAATTTTGAGCAACGCCTGCGCATTGCCTGTAATCGCGACGTGCGTGTCCCTAGTCATGCTCTCCAGTGGCACAATGTGGACAACAACGCGCGCACCATCCGCCAACAGCATCGGCGTGTCCCCGCTTCCCAACTTCAGCAACCGATCGGCACGGAACGCACGGATACGTTCGGCGACTGTTTGTGAAAGCGTGAACGCCTGTCGTAGTTCACCAATATCGAGTTGGTAGGAACCAGAAGCGTTGCGGCCGTAAAAATGCGCGTGGCCACCGGTGGTAACGCGGTGCGGGGCGGTCCAACTCTTGGCGACGCGCACCACCAGCACCTCACCGCCGCTTTCGAGCGGGACGAACCGGTATCGAACGAGGCCGGTGAGACGCGGTTCGGCGCCATCGGCGCATAGGCTTTCTAGCCGCAGACGAACTTGATCCTCGGAGCTCATTTGAAGCGGGCAGAGTTGGCTTGCGACTCCATCCGCCTCCGCCATGCCATAGATCAGGTCGCCACCTTGTGTATTGGCGAAGGCCGTAACTGCTCTGAGAAACTTCACTTTGCCAGAGTCGCTCGCGTCAGGGAGTGCCCGCTTGAACTCAAGCTGCTTGCTCTCCGGCGCGCCAGAGTCGATCAACGCCTGCAGGTCTGCTTCGGTGATAGCGTCGATGGGTTTGATGATCATGGCAAGCATTCCGTTCGCTCAGGCGAACAGGCGTTCGAGGGTAGCGGGGAGCAAGGCGCCGTTGGCCTCTCTAAGGGCGGCGTGGTGAGTCTTGAGCGTATTCATGCGCGAAAACATTCTGACCGCCTTGCACTGATCCGTGTACTTCGGCATAGGCAAAGCGATGTTCAGAAATTGCTCCGGACGTGTGCGCTCCCGACGTGCGCCAACGCCCCTTGTCGCGTCTTGGAGAAGAGACCAGAACCAAGGCGTTTTGACTAACTCACCCAGGTAATCAGCACTCGCCTCGCCTTCGATGCAACGAAATGTGCGGTATTCCGGCGAAGCAAATCTCCCGATCAAGCTGGGAGGAGTCAGCGCAATCGCACCCTCCCAACCCTTCACTTGGCTCAACACGAGGGCCCCCTGAAAAAGCGTGTTGAACGCGCGATAGCTGGTAGCGATCGCCGCAACTGGCGCCTTGGCGAACAGCCCACCACCAAAACTACGCACGCCAACTTGAGGATATTCGCGGTCCGGACAAATGCGCTCTGCTTCCTCATAAAGTTCAATCATGTCGGATAACGCAACTTCCCTCCCGTCGGCCAGCTTGTGGTGTATGGACAACACGAACGCAGCCGCATCGGCTTCGATGGCGTCGAGGTGTTCGGATAGTTGACGGGTTCCGTCGGCCAGCGCGTCGAGGCGTGCGACGATGGCTTGCTGTTCGGCCAGCGGCGGAAGCGGGATTCGCAAGCTCAAGAACTGCGTCGGCGACACGGATTCGCGGCGTGCCCCCATACCCTTCGACCTGTCATGTAGCTGGTGCCACACGGCTGGTCGTTTGCAGTACCAATTCAAGTAACGTGTATCAAGTCGGTCACTATTCGCGTGAAATGTGGGGAACACTGGAGAAAGGAACCATCCGTCAAATTCTTCAGGAATACGGCTGACGGCGCCCTCCCACGCCTTCGGCGAACTGATCACGAAGTCGCCGCCATTGAGACGATGGAAAGCCTTGTAAGTCGTCTCCATCGGCGATGTTTGTCCACGCTTGAACAACCCGCGACCAAACCCATAGACGCCAGCCAGATTCACCATGCGCAAATCGGCCGTCGGTACGGCATCGATATGTGTAGCCATGACGTCGCCAAGCGGCACCAACGCCCACTTGCTCACGCCAGCACCTCGCCCACCAGTTTTTCGATCTCACCCAGCAGCTTCTGCAACTCGGTCTCATGTCCACGCATGCGCGCCACGAGCTCGGACGGGTCGATCTGCTCCAAACCTTGCTTGGCGGCCGGATTCTTGAGGTCAAGGTTGTAGATGGGCCAATAAAGCGCATCGCCCTCGGACCGGGCCGCCTTGGCGTTTGCCTCGCAGGCTTGCTGCCCGGCTTTCAAGTCACGCAGCTTGCTCAGGAAGCCAGACTTCTCCGCATTCGCGGCGGTTGCAATCTTTTCCTCCAGCGCACGAGCATTTTTGCCGATGCTTTGCGCTTTGTTGCGTTCCGTTTCGGCCCGGCGCCAGTTCGGCCCAGCAGCGGCCTCGGCTTGCGCGCGCCGTTTCGTGAAATCGAGTTTCCACGCCTGCGGGCCTTCCTCGCGGTCGTTCCACCATGCGAGGCAGTCGGTGAATTCCTCGTATTGCAGCGGCGCGGTTTTGGAGTATTTCTTGCGGCCTTCGGGAAGTCGCAGTTCGTAGAACCAGATGTCTTTGGTCTTGCCGTTGCGCTCGAAGAACAACAGGTTGGCGGGTATATCGGTGTAAGGCGCGAACACGCCTTGCGGCAGGCGCACGATGGTGTGTAGATTGAAGTCTTGGAGCAATTGCTGCTTGATGAGTGCGACCACGCCGTCACCGAACAGGACGCCGTTCGGCACCACCACGGCAGCGCGGCCGCCCTTGTCCGCACCGGCGGAATCCAACTTATGCGCATGGTCAAGGCGAGGCGCACCAGCCATGCGCAGCTTGCGCATGATGTATTGCAGGAACAGTAGCGCGGTTTCGCTGGTCTGCATGTTGGGCGGGAAGTTCGCCTTGATGCCGGGTTCTTCTTCGCCACCGAACGGCGGGTTGGTGAGGATCACGTCCACGCGCTCGGCGTGTCCGATCTCCGTGAGGCGTTTCTGCAAGGTGTTGCCATAGGCGATCCGCGGCGCCTCCAAGCCGTGTAGCAGCAGGTTCATCTGCGCCAGCATGTAGGGCAGCGGTTTGGCTTCCTGGCCGAACAGGGATTCGTGTTGCAACTGGCGGCGTTGCGCTGTCGTCTTCACTTGCGCTTTCAGGTATTCGTACGCGCCGACCAGAAACCCGCCGGTGCCACAGGCCGGGTCGAGCACGGTTTCGCCGAGTTTCGGAGCGGTGACTTCCACCATGAAGCGGGCCACCGGACGCGGCGTGTAGAA
>JBOHYW010000268.1:0-4397 GCA_050738155.1 Rhodanobacteraceae bacterium | reverse complement strand
TCGGACAGATCGTCCACTGCCGCTGCGACAGTGGCTGCGCGGCCCTCGACCACGGGTTCGCCCCAGCCACTGGGACCGGTATCGGTGTCTATCCGCAGGAAAAGCCAGCGCGGCGGCACCTTGAACGTCGTGAGTCGCGTGATCTTCATGCGCGCGTTTCCTGGGATGGCGGGAACAATGCTGCGGCGGCACGCACGAACGCGTTCGCGCGGCGGGTCGTTTCATCGACGGATCGACCAGGGGCATACAGTGCCGAGCCGATGCCAAACCCATTTGCGCCGGCCGCCACCCACGCCGCCATGTTGTCGGGCGTGATGCCGCCCACCGGCAGCATCTGCAGCTCGCGCGGCAGGACGGCTCGCCAAGCCTTCAGGGTTGCGGGGCCGAGCGTTTCGGCCGGAAACAGCTTCAGCGCGTCGGCACCAGCGGCCAGTGCGGCGAAGGCTTCGGTGGGCGTGGCCACACCGGGAATGCACACCAGGCCGGCTGCCTTGGCCGCGCCAATGACCGCAACGTCTGCGTGCGGCATCACGATCAGCCGTCCGCCCGCCGCCGCGACCGCCTCCACTTCGGCTGCGGTCGCGATGGTGCCGGCGCCGATCATGACGTGATCGCCGAATGCCTGCGCAAGCCGGGCAATGCTGTCCGTTGGGCGCGGCGAGTTCATCGGCACTTCCAGAATGCGGAAGCCCGCATCGACGAGCGCGCCACACGTTGCCACGGCCTCTTCGGGACCGAGGCCGCGCAGGATCGCCGCCAGTGGCGGCGAAGCTAGCCGGAATTTCAACATGTCGGCGACGCCTCGGTAGCGCGAGCGGTCAAATGCGCTTGCACGGCGAGATCCCACAGCCCATGGGCGGCAGCATCCTGCAACGGTGGTGCCGCATCGATTTCGAACAACGCGGCCGCGCGACGGTAGCGATCGCAAAGCCCTGGTTCGCCGATCAATTGCACGGTTGCGCCGGCCGCTACCAAATGGTCTGCAAGCGCGGCGCGGAACTCCTCGCCAATCAGCAATCCCGACAAGTAGTCGAAGACTGCGTCGCGCTGCAATGCGCCATCGAGCATCAGTGCGCGTGCGGAAAACAGCCGGCTGAATGCGCCTGCGGAGCCGCCGTCGTGGACGGTGGTGACGCCATGGGCGAAGGATTTCGTATCTTGCGCCACAGGTCCGTGGCCCGCACCCATGATCGAGTGCTCACGCAACAAGGCGAATAATTCGCCGGTCATGTAGGTGTGGAAACCCACCATGCTTTGGTTGCGAACCAGCATCCACTTGCTGTGGGTCCCTGGCAGGATCCATGTGGAATCGGCTGCGAGTTCCGGTTTCAGCGAAAGCGCGCCGATCAATTGCGTTTCTTCTCCCCGCAGCATGTCGGGACCGCGTGGATCGCGCAGGCCGGGCACAAGGTGGAGTTCATCGCCATGATCCGTCTGCACACGGCCGAGGTGACTGGCGACCGAGCTTGAATCAGCCGGCAGATCAACGTAAGGCACCTCGCACCAGCCTCCACGACTGCCGGCCATCCCGCACGCAAGTCGTGGCAGGTCCGTCGGCCAACCTCGCGTCACCTCGGCCAGCGCGGCAGTGAAACCGCCTTCCGGCAACCGACGGATTCCCCAGGGGCGACTGCGCGTTTCCTCGACACGGCCTGCTGCATCCAGCTTGTACGCGCGCAACGCGGAGGTGCCCCAATCGAGACCGATCAGGCCACCCATGGCGTCACGCCTTCTTCGCGTGGCGAAGGATGTTCGAGCGCGAATCCGCCACCATCTTGTTCATGGCTTCCCGCGCCACTTCCGGCCTGCGGCGACGGATCGCGTCGAGCACCTTCTTGTGATACGGAAGTGAATAGCGAAAATCACGTGCGTTGCGCGCGGACAGCACGAAGTACGTGCCCAGCGCCGTTTCAACCACCGAGAACAAGGAGATCATCAGCTCATTGTTGGTGGCGTGCAGCACGCCCTCATGGAAGGCAAGATCTGCTTCGGTCCATTCGTCCAGGTTCGCGGCTGCGGCCATCGCATTGAAGGCGGTTTCGATATGCGCAAGCTGTTCGTCGCTGCGTCGCCGCGCAGCGGCGGCAGCGGCAGCGGGTTCGATGATTTCGCGCATTTCCACCAGCTTCTCGACGAAATCCCTGGTTGGCATCGAGGCGCAACGCCATGCCAACACGTCCGCGTCGAGGTGGTTCCACTGAACGGTGTCACGTACACGTGCCCCGGTCTTCTGCCGCGATTCGATCAATCCTTTGGCCGCCAGCACCTTCATCGCCTCGCGCAACGCCGTGCGGCTGACGTTCAACCGTTCAGCCAGCAATTCCTCGCGAGGCAGGCCGTCCCCCGGCGCGAGTTCGCCATTAACGATCAACTGGCCCAGTTCCTGGACGACCTGGCTGTGCAGGTTGCGTATTTCGATGGGCTTCACGCGGCCGTTGGGCCGGGCACGTGCGAGGGGCAGACCGGGGAACTGTCGCCCGTGTCGCCGGGTCGAGGCTTTAGGCGGCATGTGTTGTTTGCCCTTATTTGTCATACATAACTACATTATACCGAGTTGCGTGGTGTTCGCCATTGCACCGGTTCCAATCCTCTCCGCTGCCCGCAGAACCAAGCCCGTATCGAACTCCCGGCGCTTCTTGCATGCCGACACTGGCTGTTCGTGGGCCAGATCACCGCTGCGGTTTCATGCCCCTGGAACCCGCGATCACGCTCGGCCAGGATTTCCCAGTCCTGGCTTTGGCTGGCATCCCTGGTGTGGGAACAAGCTGTTCTGTGGTTGGTTACAGGCAGCGGCTGCAGCGCTCTGTATACCACGTGATCGAAATGCGTGAACTGGTTCACGCTTTCCGCGTGTCTCTGGGCGCGATTGATGCAGGTAACAGGTTGTCCAGGCGAATGACACGGCATCCACCGCAGGCAACCTGAGAGGACAACCGATGATAGACCGGCACGGCATGACACTCGTGCGTTGCCCACCAAACGACAACGTGGCGATCGCCCCGCAGCAGGGGCCAACCCAGTTGTCGCGAACAGCGGCGCTCATCGCGAGCCGAATGGATGACGTATACACAACTTCAGACGTGGAACCGACCACGTGGACCAGTGAACAGCTTGAGGACGTCGTTGCGGCACTCGATGGCATTGCGGATATTGCAGCCCGCGAAGCCGATCGGCTGCGCCGTTGTCGGGGTTCGATGTCGTAGCCTGCGTGTGCAGCCGAGGATGTTTTTGCCTGGGCAGTAATACTGTTGCCCCAAGATCGGCAAATGCGGCAGACAGGTCATGGCCGAAAGCGTGCAGCGACCCGGAGAGCCGCGATGCACGCGGATTCGCGATCGACCCGCTGCCGCACGTCAGGCGGTTGGCAATCGCCGCCGCCGACATTGCGCTGCTTCCCCCGTTCGAACAGTTGTCGCGCCGGCTTGCACAATGCGATCGACTGTTCGAAACAAGTGGATCCACTTCTGCCGGCAACCCACCTGACTCGTGAAGCTTTATTTCGCCTTCACTCGATACGCAGGGGAGACTGGGTCAAGTGCATCTCGATGTGGTAGTGATCCGCCCGCATCAGCGATGTCGCGTACTCGACGGCTTCGCCGTGGCTGAAAGCACGACGCATCACGGATAGGGCTGCGCTGCCCAGCGGGACGGCCAGCAGGTCGGCGGTGGCTTGATCGTTCACGGTCGTCGCGCTGTAAGCCTCGTCGGCTTCATCGATGATGATGCCATAGCGCGCGTGCAGCTCGTTGTAGAGCGATGCGGATGTGAAGTCGACCTGGGCGATCGCAGGGAAACGTTCGTGGCTGACATAGCTGGTTTGCAGCCCCATCGGTTCGGTATCACCACGGCGTAGTCGGCACAACTGAAGCACCGTCGTGCCATGCGGCAGGTCGAGCGCATCGGCGACCTCGTCACTGGCGGCAAGCGTCTGCTGGTTGAGCACCGTTGCGGTGGGTCGCAGTCCCCTGCTGGTCATTTCCACCGTGAAAGAGGTGAGCCGTCGTGACTTGGCGGCCAGGGAATTGTCCCTGACGAATGATCCGCGGCCTGGCTCGCGGGAAACCAGTCCCTCGTCGGAGAGGATGCGCAATGCCTGTCGGACCGTCACTCTGCTTGTTTCATAGAGGGTGGCGAGTTCCGGCTCGCTGGGGATACGCTCACCCGCCTTCCAGGAGCACGACAGAATGCGGTGCCGCAGGTCGGATGCTATCTGGTGGTATAGCGGCAGGGCGCTACCCCGGGATACCTTGAAGATGCCTGATCGTTTCACGGATGGACGTCCATTATTGACCTCGTGGCCCGTTCTGTCTCACGGTACGGGCACACTCGACGATGACATGTGCATTATTGTTCTTCGGCACGCCACCCACGTTTGGGAACATCAAAGGTAGTGTAGC
>JBOHYW010000267.1:0-4399 GCA_050738155.1 Rhodanobacteraceae bacterium | reverse complement strand
TTCCCGGCGCTTGCGGGCCAGAACGCGTCTTACGTGCTGGCGCAGTTGCAGGCTTTTCACGACGGCACCCGCGTCGGCACCAGCAATGACAAGGTCATGCAAGGTGTCGCACACAACCTCAGCAAAGCCGATATGCAAGCACTCGCCGATTACGTATCATCGCTGTGATACGAGAAGGCGTGAAGTGCCACTTGTCATTCATGCAAGTCCGGGTTCGCCAGCACCATGTCCGACAATGAAGCTCGCCGGCGCAGGGTTTCGTTTCGCCGCCATGTGCTTCATGTGCTGGTGTTGGTGGTCCTCGCCGTAGCGTCGCTGCGCGTCGAGGCGGGCGACCTGACCGGCGAGGTTGCGCTCGGCTCCCAATTGGCGGACCGCGGCGTCGCCATCACTTCCGGAGCACCTGTGCTGCAAGGCGCCCTTGCATGGAACACGCCGAGCGGCTGGTCGCTGGGTGTGTCCGCAGGCGCACAAACGCGTTCTCCCGGGCGAGTGGTGGAAAGCAATGCCAGGGTTTCGCATTACTGGTCACTTTCCGGCGACTGGCAGATGCAAGCCAGCCTGCTTTATTACCATTATTCGGGAATCTGGCATGCCAGCGCCTACGAAGCCGATATCGGCTGGATTTATCGCGACGTCCTGACATTCGGTGTGTCAGGCATCCATGCCTTCGGCGAAAACGAGCACAGGTTTCGGGCCGCCGTTGACCTCGACCTTCGCTGGCCTCTGGGCTACGGCTTTTCCCTGTCCGCGGGCGCCGGGCTGACCCGGTACATGGCCGGGCCCTACGGGAACCGCGCTCGCTATGATTATTCCGAGTTCCATTACTTCTACGGGAGCGTTGGCGTGTCATGGAGCCACGGCCCCTGGCGGATGGAGATCGACCACATGATGCTGAGCCATGATGTACGTCAAAGGCTGGGCGAATTCGCGGTTTCACCCTGGATGGCGACGATAACCCGCTCTTTTTGAGCCAGACAGGACGATTCGGCACACACTGAAGACGCAACCTTTCCACACCCGAGCGGCACTACCGGCAAAGTGGTTGCCCCCTTATGAACGAAACCCGGATCGATGCGGATGCCTCGGACCGCGCGTTGCTCCACCGCATAGCGGCTGGCGATCGCGCGGCGCTGGCGGTGTTGTACCGCGGTTATCACCCGAATCTGTGCCGGTTCCTGTCGCGACTGACCCGACGTGCCGACATCATCGAGGAAGTCATCAATGACTGCTTCTGGGTCGTCTGGCAAAAATCGGCGGGCTTTCGCGGCGATTCGCGTGTTTCCACGTGGATCATGGGCATCGCCTATCGCTGCGGACTGAAAGCATTGAGGCAGCACGACAATGGACCCGTGGATGATTACTCGCTGGTCGAGGAGTCCGGGCCTGCCGATGATCCGGACGAGGACAGGGAGTTGCGTGACTGGCTGGCCAAGGGCCTGACTCACCTGTCCACCGATCAGCGGCTCGTGGTCGAACTGGTCTATGGCGTCGGACACAGCCTGGATGAGGTCGCGACCATCATGCATTGCCCGATTGGTACCGTGAAAGCACGCCTGTTCCACGCGAGGCTGAAGCTGCGCAACGTGTTACCGGACTTGGCCAGTACCTCGCCGCTGCAAATGGAGACTGCGCCATGAGTGCAATGGGTTCCAGTGGCGACTGCGCGCGTGCGTGGGAAGCGATGCCTTGGGTGCTGCAGGGCAATGGCTCGCAAGCGCAGAGCGAATGGCTGATGGGCCATGTGGCGCACTGCGAGTCGTGCAGCGCGGAATTCGCCCAGCAAAGCCGATTGCGGCTTGCATTGTCGTTGCCATCGGACGTCCACGTCGATGCGAATGCCGGCCTTCAGCGTCTGCTGTGCCGTCTTGATACGGAAGCATTGCAGGAACAACCTGTCCGCGTGCGATCGAGGAACTGGTTGGCCATGGCCGTGGCTGCCGTACTGCTGTTTCAGGTGGTGGGCATCGGCGCGCTGAGTGTGACGTGGTGGTTCACCGGCCAGCCGCAATATCGCACGCTGAGCCAGGCCGCCGCGCCGGCGCCAACGGGTGCGATTCGCGTGGTGCCTGCCGCGAACATGCAATTGGGCGATTGGGACCGGTTGCTGCACTCGCTGCAACTCAAGGTGGTCGGCGGTCCCAACGATGTAGGCGCCTACACGGTCGCGCCGACACATCCGGGAGCGAGTACGACGCAAATCGTGAAACGGCTGCGCGACACGCACGGTATCCGCATGGCAGAACCGGTCGACGACAGGCCATGAAGGCGGGCGTTCTGATGCTTGTCGCTGCAGCGATGCTGTGGTGCTCATGTGCGGCGTCGCAGCTCCCGACTGGAAACGACCCGAGCGTCGGTGCACCTGCCGAAGGTGCCGCTTCGATGAATGCCCGACGCGACATTGTTTTGGCCGTTGCGAATCCGATCGCGCCCCCCGCGATGCACGCGGGCTCCAGTTTGCTGGGCTACAGCCTGGCGGGAAATTACGGCGCCGGTCAACGCGCTGCATCGCTGCTCGGCGCATTGAAACAGCAGTATGGGTGGCGCAAGATCAAGGGCTGGCCGATCAAGAGCCTGAATCTGTATTGCATCGTGTTGCAGCCACCCGGTGGCACTACCCGGGAGCACATGCTCAAGATGCTTGCCAAGGACAAGCGAGTGAAACTTGCAGAACCCTTGCAGAACTTCCAGACGTATTCCGACGGCAAACCCTCCGGGCAGCACTACAACGATCCATACGTCGATCTGCAGCGCGGTTTCGTGCAAACCGACGCCGCCGCGGCACAGGATTTCACCCGGGGCAGGGGTGTCGAAATCGCGATCGTGGATACGGGCGTCGACATCAAACACCCTGATCTGAGGGGTCGGATCCGCGCCACTTACAACGAAGTCGACGACGACCCTTCTGCGTTCGACAGTGATCATCACGGCACCGAGGTCGCGGGCATCATTGCGGCGGATGCCGACAATCACCTTGGCATCGTGGGCATGGCCCCCGAAGCGACGCTCAGCGTCTACAAGGCCTGCTGGTATCCCGCGAATCACGATGCCGGTGCGAACTGCAATACCTTCACGCTCGCCAAAGCGCTGGCCGCGGTCATGAACAACAGCCGCGCGCGAATCGTCAACCTGAGCCTGGGCGGGCCGGCGGACTCGCTGCTCGATCATCTGCTTGGACAACTTGTCGACCAGGGGCGCATCGTGATTGCCGCGATGCCGCCGAACGGCAGTCTCGATGGGTTCCCCGACGACGTGCCCGGAGTCATCGTGGTGCATTCGAGTGGGGCGTCGACCTCGACGCCTGGCGCCTTGGGCGCGCCAGGGAACGACATTCTGACGACCCAGCCGGACGGTGGTTACGACTTCAGCTCGGGATCGTCCATGGCTGCCGCCCACGTGAGCGGAATCGCCGCATTGCTGTTGTCGCTCGAACCCGGGCTCGGCGCTCGCGAGTTTCGCGATCTGTTGTTGCGCACCAGCCGCAGCAGCGACGGAATGTTGCAAGTCAATGCGGCGGCGGCGGTGATGGCGCTGCGTGGCAGCGAAGAGCTGACCGTGCATTGAGTCGTCGCCGCAAATCCACGTTCGCACCGTCAAACCATCGCACACGACAGCAGTGCGAACGCTACAGGACAGGCACGGCATGCCCCATTCTTCCGGAATTCCCACGTGAGCAGTATCTGCGATGCGGTGATCGCCCTGCCGGACGTGGCTGACGAGACGCGCCCGGTGGTCGGGGGCAATATCGATTGGGTCGGCATGGAACGCATGCAAATGCCGATTTTTTTCGACGGCGGTGATGGCGACGTCCAGCGCGCCCGCGCGCGGATGGATGCCTGCGTCAA
Source organism: Rhodanobacteraceae bacterium (assembly GCA_050738155.1). Taxonomy (GTDB): domain Bacteria; phylum Pseudomonadota; class Gammaproteobacteria; order Xanthomonadales; family Rhodanobacteraceae; genus 66-474. Next base: position 554 of record JBOHYW010000267.1, on the reverse strand, counting down.
TCTGATCGGGCAAGACCAGCGCGGCATCCACATGTCTCGCTTGTACCTGCTGACGGACCAGCATCTCGGCGCGCATGCCGTCGATGCGGCGCTGCTCGAATCGCTGCTGCGTGCTTTTCTGCACTCGCATCGGGGGATCTCGGATCGGGCGCGTATCCGCATCCGTTTCGAGCAGCTCGTGCGGCGACGATCACTGCGCAGCAATCATCACGGCTGGCGCGCCTATCCCGTCATGCTGGAAGCACTTCTGGATGGCGACGGGTTCCATCTGGAATTCAGCACCGAGGTGACGTATTCCTCGACCTGCCCCGCTTCCGCGGCACTGTCACGGCAACTCGTCCAGCAGGAGTTCGCCCGCAAATTCGATACCGAATGGGTGGGTCGCAATGCCATCCTGGATTGGTTGGGTAGCGAAGAGGGCATGGTTGCGACGCCGCACGCCCAGCGCAGTCGCGCGCGCTTGTGTGTCCGCCCGGTCGATGACGCAACGTTCAACTTGATCGCGTTGCTGGATCGGGTCGAGGCATCGCTGCAGACGGCCGTATTGGCTGCCG
>JBOHYW010000266.1:0-4411 GCA_050738155.1 Rhodanobacteraceae bacterium | reverse complement strand
GCCATGGGCATGGGCGTTGGCAAGCTGTACGTCGCCAAGTATTTCCCGCCGGCCACCAAAGCCCGTGCCGAACAACTGGTGACCAATATCCGCAACGCGCTCAAAGAGCATATCGAGCATCTGACCTGGATGAGTGAAGCGACCAAGCAGAAGGCGCTCAAGAAATGGAGCCTGTTCTTGCCGAAGATCGGCTACCCGGACCAGGGCGAATGGCGCAATTACGCGGGCCTTTCGGTCGTGCCCGGGCACTGGTACGCAAACCTCCAGGCGGCCGCCAAATTCAATTACCACTACGACATCGGCAAGATCGGCACCAAGACCAACCGCAAGGAATGGTTCATGACGCCGCAGACGGTGGATGCCTATTACGATCCGTCGACCAACACGATCAACTTTCCGGCCGGCATCCTGCAACCGCCGTTCTTTTTCGCGCGTGGTGATGACGCGGTCAATTACGGTGGCATCGGCCTCGTGATCGGCCACGAATCCAGCCATGGTTTCGACGACCAGGGCAGCCAGTACGACGGTTACGGCAACCGCAAAGATTGGTGGACCAAGCAGGACCGGAAGCACTTCGATGGCCTCACCGCCGCGCTGGCCAAACAGTACGACGGCTACGCACCCGTTCCCGGCAAACCCGGACTGCACGTCAACGGCGAGCTGACACTGGGCGAGAACATCGCCGACCTGGGCGGCCTCAACATCGCCTACGCGGCGCTGCAGAACGCGCTCAAGACCAACCCGTCCGAAGCTTCGGAAAAAATCCAGGGCATGACCCAGAACCAGCGTTTCTTCCTGAGTTCGGCGCGGGTGTGGGAAGGCACGGCGCGGCCCAAGACGGTCGAACTGTCGCTCAACACCAACCCGCATTCACCGGCGATGATCCGCGCTTTCGCATCGGCCAGCGACATGCCGCAGTTCGCCGAGGCCTTCCAGTGCAAGCCGGACTCGAAGATGGTGCGCAAGCATCCCGTGGTCATCTGGTAAGCGACCCGTCCACCGTCGCCCCAATACACAACACACTTGACGTTCGGCATCCGGAAAGCGGACGCTGGCGAAGATCCGCAACGGGTCGCGTGTCTATGTCGTCCGTTGCGAAGCTCGCCCGCGGCCTTCTTCCGCACGGGCGCTGAGCGGCCATGACCGGTCACTGCACCTCTCAATCGAGTCGCCACATAACGGACGTTGAGTACGCTCGCCAGTTCGCACATCCCGCGCGATCCGCGTCGCCGGTCACGCACGCATCACGGTCAGCGCGGGCATCACCGGTGTTCCGCGCGGCTGCGGCACCCTGGGGATCACACTGCTCATCACGGGCTATGCGGAGTAGGTACCAGCCGCAACGCCGCCCCGACCAGCCAACTGACGCCGAGGCACCCAACCAGTGCCATCAACCATTGTGCTGTCGAGGGTGCGGGTAGCAGTGCTTCGAACGCGGGCCACCCTGTTGCACCGTAACAAATCACACCCATGGGACGAATCTTGACCTGCAGCAACCCGTCAATCGAGTCCCTTGAGGAAGTGAACCCATGTCAACCGCGTCCAAATGTCCGTTCAACCACACCGCCGGCGCCGGCCCCACCAACCGCGATTGGTGGCCGAATCAATTGCGGCTGGATTTGCTGCGTCAGCATTCTTCCAAGTCCGACCCGATGGATGCGGACTTCGACTACACCAAGGCGTTCAATGGCCTCGACTACGCGGCACTGAAGAAAGACCTGGCGGCGCTGATGACCGACTCGCAGGACTGGTGGCCGGCCGATTACGGTCACTACGGCCCGCTGTTCCTGCGCATGGCCTGGCACGGCGCTGGCACCTACCGCATCGGCGACGGCCGCGGCGGCGCGGGCGGTGGCCAGCAGCGCTTCGCCCCGCTCAACAGTTGGCCCGACAACGTGCTGCTCGACCGCGCACGCCGCCTGCTGTGGCCGGTCAAGCAGAAATACGGTCGCAGCATTTCCTGGGCGGATCTGTACATCCTCGCCGCCAACGTCGGGCTGGAAACCATGGGCTTCAAGCCCCTTGGCTTCGGCGGCGGCCGCCCCGACCAGTGGGAGCCGGACAACTCGGTGTATTGGGGTTCGGAAGGCACATGGCTCGCCGACCAGCGCCAGGGCACCGAGCAAGACAAGCTCGAGAACCCGCTGGCCGCCGTGCAGATGGGGCTCATCTACGTCAACCCGGAAGGCCCTGGCGGCAAGCCTGACCCGCTGGTCTCCGCACAGATGGTGCGCGAAACCTTCGCGCGCATGGCGATGAACGACGAGGAAACCTTCGCGATCATTGCGGGTGGCCACACCTTCGGCAAGTGCCATGGCGCCGGATCGGCAACGCACGTGGGACCTGCCCCGGAAGCCGCCGGCATCACCGCGCAGGGCATGGGTTGGGAAAGCTCGTACCAGAGCGGCAAGGGCGGCGATGCGATCGGCAGCGGCCTCGAGGGTTCATGGACGCCCACCCCGACGACCTGGGACACGAGTTATCTGGAGGTGCTGTACGGCAACGAGTGGATCACGACACGCAGCCCGGCTGCAGCCACGCAGTGGACGCCCGCGAAGCACACCGGCAAGAACATGGCGCCGTCGGCAGCAGGCGCCAGCAAGAAGGTGCCGATCCTGATGACCGATGCCGACATGGCGCTGCGCTACGACCCAGAGTACGAAAAGATCGGCCGCCGCTTCCTCGCCCACCCCGACGCGTTTGCCGACGTCTTCGCGCGCGGCTGGTTCAAGCTGACCCACCGCGACATGGGGCCGAAGTTGCGCTATCTCGGCCCGGAAGTGCCGAAGGAAGACCTGATTTGGCAGGACCCGGTGCCTGCGGTTGACCACAAGCTGATCGGCGATCGGGAAATCGCGGCCATCAAGACCAGGCTGCTGGATTCAGGCCTGAGCGTGTCCGAACTGGTGTCGACCGCGTGGGCGTCCGCTTCGACGTTCCGCGGTTCGGACAAGCGTGGCGGCGCCAACGGCGCGCGCATCCGCCTTGCGCCACAGAAGGATTGGGAAGCCAACCAGCCGAAACAACTCGCCAAGGTGCTGGCGACGCTGGAAGGCATCCGGGCCGACTTCGACAAGGTGGCACCGCCCGGCACGCGGGTCTCGCTGGCGGATCTGATCGTGCTGGCCGGTTGCGCCGGTGTCGAGAAGGCGGCGAAGGGTGCCGGGGTCATGATCAAGGTGCCTTTCATGCCGGGCCGCACGGACACTTCGCAGGAGCAGACCGACGTCGCATCCTTCGCGGTGCTTGAACCCAAGACCGATGGTTTCCGCAACTACCTGAAGGCCAGGTTGAAAGTACCCGCCGAAGCGATGCTAGTCGACAAGGCGCAACTGCTGAACCTGACTGCACCAGAGATGACGGTTCTGGTGGGCGGCATGCGCATGCTAAATACCAACGTCGGGGACACGGCGCACGGCGTGTTCACCGACAGGCCCGGCACGCTTAGCAACGACTTCTTCGTCAACCTGCTCGACATGCGTAACGAGTGGAAGGCGACCTCACCGGACGAAGCGTTGTTCGAGCTGCGCGACCGCAAGACCGGCAAGGTGAAGTGGACGGCCACCCGCGTCGATCTGGTGTTTGGTTCCAACTCGGAGCTGCGAGCGCTGGCCGAGGTCTACGGTAGCGCCGACGCCAAGGAGAAGTTCGTGCACGACTTCGTCGCGGCGTGGAACAAGGTGATGAACCTCGACCGCTTCGACCTGCCTGATCGCGAAAAGACTGCCTTGGAGGGTTTTTGAACCACCGTAAAACGTGCAAGCAATTACCGGAGCGGGTGGTCAACCTGGCCGGAATACGCACTGGACAGCGGTGCGCTGGAACCGGTGCTCAAGCTGTAGTGGCAGGCGTTCCCCGGCCCGTTTCTGTGCTACCCCAAGCAAGTTTCCAGTAGGGAAGCCTCGAAAACCTTCAAGAGCGGAGTCAAGTGCACTTACCCATTTGTCGAAGTGAACCTGACCCCGCTCTTGGTCTTCCTCGGCACGAACTTTCGCCTCGCGTCCGTGCTCCATCTCTACGAAGCCGCCGGGTTCCGTCGCATCACCCGTGACGAGCTTCCCGTGGCCGATTACTACGCACGCGCCGACATCCTCATGGAAAATCACTGGATTGAGAACGCTGGCCGTTGAAACCCTTTGTCTCGACCATATACGGGTTGTTTTGATGTGGAAGCTGCCAGAAGGATTGGCAGCTTGAAATCACATTTCCTTGGACCCCACCCGGCACTGCAACCCAAGAAGGTAGAATGCCATGCATAGAATCGTGACTGGCGCAAAGCCACATCATGTTGCGCGCCCCGTTTGGGCACCGGTCGTGCTGGGAATGGCGATCGCCTTACTGGTGTTGGCTGGATCGGCTTGGCCGAACACGACGCTCGCCTCCGTCGGACCCATGGCCGTTGCACCCCCGA
>JBOHYW010000265.1:0-4414 GCA_050738155.1 Rhodanobacteraceae bacterium | reverse complement strand
CCATCAGCCGTGCCGAGACTGCACAGGCCGCCAGCGACTAGGGCTCGCCTTGGAACGTGGCGCTTCGCGCCACGTTCTTGTGCCGCCCGGAAAGTTTCACTCGACAATCACCGGCGCGCGGTTGTCATTACTGACCCGATCGATCAGTTCATTGAACGGATCGATGCCGGCCTGATACGGCTTGCCGTCCACCGTCACGGTGATGGTACTGTCGCCGTCCTTGACAGGATATTTTTTGAGGTACAGCGGGGTCTCATCCTGCTCCTCGCCGTCCTTTGCTTGCGCAAAGACCCCGATTTCGATCGGGATATCCACGTTCGCCCGGGTCTGCTTGCCCTTGCCATCGGCGTAGTACTTGGCCGCGTGCACGTGCATGGTCACTTCGTATTTGCCGTCCGGCAACTTCTTCGCGGTCGCCTTGACCATCCGGTCGTCGAACAGCGTGATCTTGCGGAACAGATCGTCGATCAATGACTGCCATTCAGGGCCAGAGGTGGCTTGCAACATGGCGAGAAACTGCTGCGACGTCGGATACGGCGCCGGCTGGAAGCGCGTGGCCGCGACGAACTGGCACAGTACGCGATCGACCTGATCTTCTCCGAGATAATCCTCCAGCGCATAGAACGCCAGCGCACCCTTGTCGTAGTAAATGTAGCCCTGCGCTGCGCCACCCGTATCCACCAGCGGCGACTCGGGCGACGATGCGCGGCGGCGCCCATTCAAATAGCGCTGCAAATCGTTCGCCAACATGCCATGCAAACGCGTCACGCCATAGCGGTGCTTCATCATCATCAGCGCGGTATATTGCGCAAACGATTCCGTGATCATGTTGAGGCCGCGCACGTTGGCGGGCAGTTCCTGGTAGGGCCACCATTGGTGCGAGATTTCGTGTGCAAGGAGCGCGTACACGCTATCGACCTGATCGGGTTGGTCGAGATCGGTAATGAATCCCCCAGCACTGGTCTCACGCATCACGATCACACCGGGATACGACTCGGCGCCCACGCCGTAGTTGTATGGCACTTCCACTATCCGCAACTGATGGAACTGGTACGGCCCGAAATGCTTCTGATCGTATGCCAGCGAACGCTGGGCAGCGTGGATGATGCGCCCCACGTTCCACGCGTGATGAGGGTCGTAATACACATCAAGGTCGACGCTGCCGGCGCGAGCACGCCGCACTGCGTAACGACCTGACGCAACCGGAAGCATGTTCGGCACCGGCGCCGTGGTGATGTAGTGGAAGTAACGCCGGCCGTGGAACAGCCAAGTACGTTTCAATACTCCCGACGTAATCGCGGTCTGATCGACCGCGGTGGACAGCGTCACATCGAAGCGCATCCAGCCAGCGTCATCCGACGCGCCGTTATACGCCAGTGCCGCCTTGTCGCCCAACGGTGCGATAGCCGGTTGTGCCGGGGGCAATCCGAACTTGTGTCGCAAGCGCGGATTCGTGACTTGCAACGACGGTTGGTAGCCGAATTGCGGCAGCACATCGTGACCATTGCCATCGCTGTTGATGACGTTGTCGAAAAATGTTCCGTTGTGGGCCAGGAACAGACCGATCGGTTCGTTGCTGAATCCCCGTGGTGCATATTCCAAGTCGAACGCGAATAGCATGCTCGCACCGGGCGCCAGCGGCGTGTCCAGGTGGTACACGACGAAGTGCGGCGCAGCGTCACGACTCACCACCGAATGCGACGCGAACCGCACCGCCTTCACGGCAAAATGCGCAGGGTAGTAGACCAGCAACCGATCGACCGGCACCATGTCGCGATTGACCAGGGTGTAACTGCCGTGGATGTCCAGGTGTCGCCGGTACGGATGGATCGCAATATCCAGTTTCGCAGCGGCGATCCGTGGCTGCGGCGCATCGCGATAGCGCGCGTAGGCTTTTTCGTAATGGGCATCGGCCTGCAGGACCCGGTCCCCGGCAAACCGATGATTCAGTACATGCGTATTGTGAAAAATCCATGCGCCACAACCGGCGAACGCGAGCAACATCAACGCAAGCCCCACCACGACGTATCCGCTTGTGCGTGCTCGCGCCACGCGCAAGCGATTGCGCCATGGCTCTTGCGTACCGCGCAGCCAAAACAAACCTGCGACCAGCAGCAACACCAGGGCACCGACAAACCAATACGCATTGAACCACCACGTCGCCGTCAGGTACCCGCCAAAACCGTTCAAGTCCGAATACGGGGCGGATGAAGCGGTTGCGTACCAGAACAGATGATCGTTCCAGTCGAACAACGGCGCGGCAAACGTGCTGACCACCAGCCACAGCACCGTCAGCACGTAACCCACGAAACGATTGCCGCACAGCACCTGCACGAACACGCAAAGGAACGCCAGCAACAAGTAAGGCACGCTGACCGTCACGAGGGTGACGAAATAAAGTCCTGGCTGGATGCGCGTGACGCCGTGCGACAACTGCCAGCCGATCCCCCACAGCGCACCACACAGCAGGAAAACCAGCACCACGGCAGCCAGCGTGCAGCACTTCGCAACAACGGCGACCCAATTACGCCATGGCGATGCATCACGCGTATCGTTGACGCGTAACTCGCGATCACGCCAGACCAGCTCGCCAGCAAAGAAGACCAGCGTGATGCTGAGCAGCCAGTCGAAACTGTGGCCAATATCCTGCAACACCAAGAACGTGAGTGGGTAATTGGCGGCACCATACAGACTGGGCGGGTCGGCAAGATTGAAAGCCAGCAGTGCCATGGCGAACAGCAGGATGATGAGGAAGGGTGTGCTGCGCAGTACGCTTTTCAAGTCGAATGCAAGCCAATGCAATAGTTGGTACACCTGCGCTGCTGCGCTTTCATGCAAGGCCACAACAGGCAGGACCATGCCGGCAGGTCCGCTGCCCCCTGCATCCTTCTGCGCGACGATACGACGCCGCACGAACCATCCACGCACACTTGTTCGATCCCACGGCACCAACACCACGGTCGCGAGCAGCACCAGCCCGATCGCGCTCCACAGCAAGCGGTTGTACAGCAATGCTCCGCGCATGGCAGGAACCTGCGTGCTGGTTTGAATTGCGGTCCAGTAACGGCTTGCGACGTCGAGCGTGTGGTACCCGTACGGATCGAGCAACGCTGCGAACAACTGGCCACCCGCGTTGTGCATCAACTGGCTCGATGCCAACACCAGCACCAGCAGCACCACCACGCCCACGTAGGTTTTCAGCAAAGAGCGGGTCGCGCTTGCGATCAGGAACAGCAACGCAGTGACGAACAGCATCGCCGGCACCACGATCACGCCGAAAGTCCACAGGTAGCCCGCCCAATCGGCAGGACCGACCAGGTTCGGTTCGATCCACGGCATCGACCCGCCCAGCGCGACCCCCACCGCGCAAACCAGCATCGTCAGCAACGCCAGTACGAACGCGGCGGCAAAACGGCCCCCAAAATAGGCACGCCGGCTGACCGGCGTACTGAACAGCAGTTCGAGCGTGCGGCAATCGTGATCGCGCAATGCTGCCGTGGCGGCGAACGTACCGACGGCCAACGGGCTCAAGATCGCCAGCATCGCGAACAACTTCGCAAGTATCACCGGCGCATTGCGCAATACGTCGCCGTGCGCGCCGAGCGCGTGCAACGCCGGGCCGGTCGTCTCCCAGAAAGCCAGCAATCCGAAGACCAGAAAAATCAGCCAACACGTCGGCCGCCGCAGCTGCTGGCGCAACTCGAAGCGGAAGATTTCGCCGAACATGTCAGGCCGCCTTGGCGGTGGCGGCGTGGTGCAGTTGCCCGAAATAAACGTCCTCCAGATCCGGCGAAACGCTCTCGAAACCCTCATCCGGTCTGGCATCGGCCAGTACGTGGATCAGGGTCGCGCCGCCCGCGAGCCGCGTGGACAGCACGGTCATGCGTTCGCGGTACTGGGGCAGCGCCGCCTTGTCGATCGCGCGCCGCCACACCCGGCCTTCCAGGGAGCGGATGCTTTCCCGCGGTTCGCCGGTCAGACGCACCTGACCCTCGGCAATGATCGCCATCCGCGGGCACAGTTCGGTCACGTCCTCGACGATGTGGGTGGAGAGGATCACCACTACCCGCTCGCCGATTTCCGCCAGCAGGTTGAGGAAACGCTGGCGCTCCTCGGGATCGAGTCCCGCGGTCGGCTCGTCCACGATCACGAGCTTCGGATCGCCGATCAGCGCCTGCGCAATCCCGAAGCGCTGGCGCATGCCGCCGGAAAAGCCGCCCAGGTTGCGTTTGCGCGCGTCATACAGGTTCACCTGCTTCAGGAGCGCGGCCACCAGGTCGCGCCGCTCGCCCCGACGGATCACGCCTTTCAGGACCGCGAAATGGTCCAGCATTGCCTCGGCCGAAACCTTGGGATAAACCCCGAATTCCTGCGGCAGGTAGCCGAGCACCTGCCGCGTCGCCTGTTTGTCGGC
>JBOHYW010000264.1:0-4419 GCA_050738155.1 Rhodanobacteraceae bacterium | reverse complement strand
CCTTGGCTCAGGTGTGCGTAGCTCATGTGCAACTCCACTTGCCGGTGAAGCTGCGCAGGCTACCGCACCTGCGCCTCTTCAGTTGGTCAGGTGTTGCACTTCAGAGTTGAATTCACCGCCCAACCATTGGGCGGGTTGATGACGTTGGGCATGTCCTTGACCGGGGTCGTGCCTTGCCAGGCAGTGGCCGGGTTGCTGCCGTTGACCGGCTGCAGGTAATCGAAGGCGGAGTCGCGTTTCGGAATGAATTGCGGCATCAGGAACGCGATTTCGCCCTTGTCATCGGCAAATACCGTGTCGTTGGAATCGTTGGCCTTGAATTCGGACGCCTTCATGAAGCTCGCGAGGTCGCTCGCCTTGGTGCGCAGCCAGCTCTGCTGCAGGGCGCGGACCGGGCGGTGCATCATCGACATCGAGATCCACTTGCCGTGCCCGCCCGCGACGACGGGACCGTTGTTGGTGAAATACGCCGTGAAGGTGCGTGTGCCGGTCGACCCATCCGGCTTGCGGTAGTCGATGGTGATCGTGCGGGTCTTGACCGGCAGCCATTGCTTGCCGAATCGATAGAAGTATTGGCCTTGCCGGTTGACCACGGTCTCGAGGAAACGGTCGACGCTCGGGGTTTGTGCGCCGCTGCTGGTGTGCATCCAGCCGACGTGCTGGTTGAAACCCTGGTAGATGAAGAACTGGCCCCAGGTCGATGCGCCGTAGGCATCGAGGCCTTGGTCGCTCGTCATTTGCGACTCGGTGCGGAAATTGAATGTGACGTGCGGATTGATCAGGAGCAGCGCGTGGCCGTCGGCGGAAAGCTTCGGCGCGATCGCGATGCCGTTCGAGCCGGTGTCGGGGATCCAGGTCGCGGGCCGGGTGTGCGTCAACGCGGCAACGTCGGGTTCGCTGGCGCCATAGAACTGCGCGAGCTTCGCAAGGTCCACGTACCCGAGGTCGCCGCCGATGCTCCCTTCGGTAAAGGACATGGCCATCCACGGCTGGTAGTTCGGAATGACCGGGTGCAGCGCGGGGTGGGTGGCGATGTACCAGTTGAGCCCGTCGGCCCACGCGTTCATCAGCTTCTTCAGCCACGCCGGGCTTCTCGCGTAGGCCTGCTTCTCTTCAGCCGGGTAGCTCCACAACCGCGCGCGCAGGTCGGCCCAGATCGCTTTTTCGCCTTGCGCCCGCGCGGACAGGCCCAGCGCGGCGAGCAGGTTGCTCTGGACGCGGCTGAAATCGTCCTCGCACTGCGCGTACATCATGCCGAACACGGCGTCGGCGTCGGTCTTGCCCTGGATGTGCGGGATGCCCCAGTCGTCGCGCGTGATCGTCACCTGCTGCGCCTCGCGTTGCAGGCGCGTGTATTCGGTGCCGTGGCGCGCGATGGGCGTTTGCCACGCGGGGAGTGCACGGGCAGCCGGTGCCTGCGCGGACGCGCAGACCGGCGCGGCAAGCAGCATGGCAAACACGATGCCGGCGCCGGCCAGCAGGCGCCGCGCGGAACGTTCGGACATCGCTTTCCCCGTGGTGGATACTGGAAGCGCCAACCTTAGCGTGAATGCCGACTCCATGAAACGCCGCGCGAGGACCAGCCGGTCGCGCGCAGGCGCGCTCCTACAACACACGTGATGGATCCATCCATGTTGTAGGAGCCGGCCTGCCGGCGATCGGCGTCGGATGTGTGTCGTGGTCCCGGTCGCGCGCATGCGCGCGCCTACAATGATCCCGCAGCGCACGGACCACGGCAGCTGCCGGTCAACTGACGAACGTCGCGGAGGCAACCATGGCGGACCAAGCCACAAGTGAATTCTGGAAAGACATCAAGCCCATTGCGAACGCGTTCAAGCCGGATGTATTGCCCGAAGCGTATATCAGCAACGCACCGACAGAAGACGAGCGTTATTACGTGCCTTTCAGCGAAACGGTACGCTCCCGCCCGTTGTGGATTTCGCCGTCCCAGAACAAGTGGGCGGACATCCTGATGGCAAAATCAGCCGGTCTGGTGAACCGCCATTACCACCCGCACGAGGTGTTTGCCTACACCATCTCGGGCAAGTGGGGTTACCTCGAGCACGACTGGACCGCGACTGCGGGAGACTTCGCTTATGAAACGCCCGGGGAAAGCCACACGCTCGTGGCGTACGAGAGCAAGGAGCCGATGCGGACGCTCTTCGTCGTGAAGGGCCCGCTGGTGTGGCTGGATGAAAACGGCGACGCCGCGGGTTACTTCGACGTCCACGACTACATCAAGCTGTGCAAGGACCATTACGCCACGAACGGCATCGGCGTGGCGTACGTGGAATCGCTCTTCAGGTGATACGCCAAGGCTGCGATCCGACCTGCGCAAGAGTAACCGGGCTTTTCGGTCGGCGCTGAAGCGTAACCGGCACGCCAACAAGCACGCCTCGATCCTCGTCATTCCGGGGCCGCCGCCGGCTTGATCGGCGGCGGAACCCGGAATCCAGCTTGTGCCGCAGGCGCTGAAAGAGCTGGATTCCGGGTTCCGCCCGCAAACAGCGCGGGCAGCCCCGGAATCACGAACTGGAAATTACGGCTAATCAGGATTCGACTTGCGCAACCAAGTCTGGGTGCGGCCGAACATCGGAACGCCGACGTAGCCGCGCACGTCGAGCTTCTGGCCTCCATCGGCCATCGACAGCTTGACCTTGTAGACCTTGCCGCTGGCCGGATCGAGTATCTGGCCGCCGTCCCACACGCCGCCGTCGTGTTTCACTCCCCACATGATGATCATGCCATCGACCGGCTGGTTGTGGCGGTCACCCGTGCATTTCTCGCACAGCGGGTGGGTGCCTTGCGGCGAGAAGATGACCTGCTTGACCACGGCCTGCAGCGTGCCATCGGGGAGTTGCGTGATTTCGACGACTGACTTCGGCTTGCCGGTGACGTCATCCACTTGCGTCCAGGTGCCGACCGGTGTGTCGCTGGCAGCGTACGCTGCGGTTGCCAGCAGCAGGGCGATGGCGATGAAGACGGAGCGGATGGCGGGGCGCATGGCGTGGCTCCACGGGTTGTCGCCGTAGCGTGCGCGGCCGGCAGCCGCGCGTCAACCTCCCGGCGCTTGCCGGTGATCGGCGTCAGGGCCGCACGCGATGCGTCTGGCATACTTTCCGGCTGCATTCGCGTGAAACGCCAGCCATGCCAGCAGTCACCGAAAACCAGGTACGGGAATTCCTCGCGGCCGTCGTCGATCCGCATACCGGCGCATCGCTTTCGGAAAGCGGCGAGATCCGTGCCGTTGGCGTGGACGGCGACAAGGTGGCGGTCGAGATCGCGCTGGGCTACCCCGCGGCCGACTGGCGCAAGACGTTCGCGGCCGAGATCAAGACGGTGCTGGAAACCGATCCCGCGATCGCGCAGGCGACGGTGTCGGTCACGACGCGCATCGCGACGCACAAGGTGCAGGGCAATTTGATGCCGCTGCCCGGCGTCAAGAACATCATCGCGGTGGCGTCGGGGAAGGGCGGCGTCGGCAAATCCACGGTGGCGGTGAATCTCGCGCTGGCGCTGGCGGCGGAGGGCGCCAACGCGGGCGTGCTGGATGCCGACATCTACGGGCCCAGCCAACCGCTGATGCTGGGCATCGAGGGTCGCCCCGAGTCGCCCGACGGCAAGAGCATCATCCCGATGACCAACCACGGCCTGCAGGTGATGTCGATCGGGTTCCTGGTCGGCGAGGACACGCCGATGGTCTGGCGCGGGCCGATGGTGACGCAGGCGCTGACCCAGCTTTTGAATTCCACGCGCTGGAAGGACATCGATTACCTCGTCGTCGACATGCCGCCGGGAACCGGTGATATCCAGTTGACGCTGACCCAGCGCGTGCCCGTATCGGGCGCGGTGATCGTCACCACGCCGCAGGACATCGCACTGCTCGACGCGAAAAAGGGGCTGAAGGCGTTCGAGAAGGTGCAGGTTCCGGTGCTCGGGATCATCGAGAACATGGCGACCCACGTGTGTTCGAACTGCGGCCACGAGGAACACATCTTCGGCGAAGGCGGCGGCGCGCGGATGGCCGAGCAGTACGGCGTGCCGCTGCTGGGCTCGCTGCCGCTGGACATCCGCATCCGCGAGCAGGCCGACGGCGGTAATCCCACGGTGTCGGCGATGCCCGATTCGGATCTGGCCATGCGCTATCGCGAGATTGCGCGCAATGTCACCGGGCGCCTGTCGCTGCAGGCCGAACGCGACATGGCGGGGGTGCCGAATATCCGGGTGGTGGATGATTGACGAGGGGGGAATGGGGACCAGGGAACGGGGACAACGAGGCTACCTGTTACGCTTTCCCGAGTCCCGAGTCCCGAGTCCCGAGTCCCGCGAGCGCAGCGAGCACGCATGAGCATCAAAAGCGACAACTGGATCCGCCGCATGGCCGAGCGCGGCATGATCGAACCGTTCGAGCCCGGCCAG
>JBOHYW010000263.1:0-4477 GCA_050738155.1 Rhodanobacteraceae bacterium | reverse complement strand
GGTCACGCCCATGGGCGTGACCCGCGCTAAAGTGGAATGATGAATGCCAATATCGCATCCGATTCAGCCGCACAATCCTACGCAAGCGGGCACCTGGCTGGATGGCTGGGCACCCGTTCGCGCGTGACGGTTATCACCGGCGCCGGTGTCAGTACGGAATCCGGTATACCCGATTACCGTGATGGCGACGGCAACTGGAAGCGTTCGCCGCCGGTCCAATATCGCGATTTCATCGAAAGCGACGCAGTGCGACGGCGCTACTGGGCGCGCAGCTTCGCCGGCTGGCCGTTGTTCGTGGCGGCGCGACCGAGTGCAGCACATGTGGCGCTGGCGAAACTGGAACGTGCGGGCCGTATCCATGATCTGGTTACCCAGAACGTCGACGGTTTGCACCAGCGCGCTGGCAGCCGCGATGTCATCGACCTGCATGGGCGACTGGATGTGGTGCGCTGCCTCGCCTGCAACAGTCCGGTCGATCGCGATGAATTCCAGGAACGCCTGCGACAGGCGAACCCCGGCTGGAATGCCACGCTGTCCCGCATTGCACCGGACGGCGATGCGGACCTTGAAGGTGTCGATTTCAACGCATTCGAAGTGCCCGCTTGCGAAGTTTGCGGAGGCGTTTTGAAACCCGACGTGGTGTTCTACGGCGAATCGGTTCCACGCGAGCGCAGCGCGGCCGCACTGGATGCGGTATTGGCCGCCGACGGTGTGCTGGTGGTCGGCTCATCGCTGATGGTGTGGTCGAGTTTTCGGCTGGTGCGTGCCGCAGTGCAGCGCGACATCCCGGTGGTCGCTGTCAATCGCGGCCACACGCGTGCCGACGATTTGCTGGCATTCAAGATCGATGCGGAATGCGGTGCGGTGTTGAGTAGCCTGTGACCAATTTGTTTCGCCATTCCGGGTTGACCAGCCACAAGGGGATCAAGGCACAAACGCGCACACGCGAGTGCCCGCTTCGCCGCTTAGCAGCTTGATCCGGCTTACGCCGCTTATTTCGCCATTCCGGGATGACCGGCCGTAGGGCGGATCAAGGCGCATTGCGCCGGATCCGCCGCCAATATGGCTTGATCCGGCCTACTGGATTTCCACGAACGAGGACACGCCATGAATCCCTTCCATTTCGGCAATTTTCTCGACTTCAGCATGTCGCCGCTCGAGATACTGATTCGCGGCACCATCATGTTCTGGTTTCTGTTCCTGTTGCTGCGCTTCGTGTTGCGCCGGGATACGGGCTCGGCCGGGATTTCTGGCATCCTGTTCATCGTGCTGCTGGGCGATGCAGCGCAGAACGCGATGATCGGCCAGGGCCACACGGTTGCCGATGGCGGTTTGCTGATCGCCACGCTGGCGGCGTGGAACCTGTTGCTCGATTGGCTCGGGTTGCGAGTTGGGTTCGTGGCGCGGCTCACGGAGGCGCCGCCAGTGCTGCTGGTTCGCAATGGGCATGTCATTGCGCGCAACATGCGCCGCGAACTGGTGACGCGGGAAGAAGTCGACGCCGGATTGCGCAAGCAAGGTCTTGAGACGTTCGACCGCGTCAAGGCGATGTATCTGGAGGGCGACGGATCTTTCAGCGTGATCGCGGTGAAAAGGTGAACAGTGCCACGTGGTGTGTATTTTGTCCGCAAGTGACACGGGGCATTCTTTGGGGCTTGCGGCACCATCCCCCCGGTCCTGCGTGCCAATGGCAAGCAGGACCGATCCCCTTCGTGCCGAAGGGGGTGGAAGCGGCGCGATGCCCTGATGTATTCCGTATGTCTTTCCTCTTCTATTGCGAAGGGGCGGGAAAGGCAGCTTATGCTTTGCCTCCCCCTTCGTGCCGAAGGGCGGAGCGAAGCGAACGCGCGCGTAGCGCGAGAGGGGGATGGCTTTTGGCTGTGCTGCGCCGCAGGTGTTTCAGGCGTC
The DNA here is from genome assembly GCA_050738155.1 of Rhodanobacteraceae bacterium. Taxonomy (GTDB): domain Bacteria; phylum Pseudomonadota; class Gammaproteobacteria; order Xanthomonadales; family Rhodanobacteraceae; genus 66-474. The sequence continues at coordinate 2,569 of JBOHYW010000263.1, read as the reverse complement.
GGCAGTTTCGTCATCGTCCTTGAACGCGTCCACCGGCACGCACGAACAGAAAACGTTCTTGTCGCCGTACACGTTGTCGACACGCGCAACAGGCGGCCAGTATTTGACCTGCTTCAGCGACGCCAGCGGGTAGGCGGCGAGTTCGCGCGGATACGGATGGGTCCATTCGCTCTGCGACACCATTGATGCCGTGTGCGGTGCGTGCTTGAGCGGATTGTCCTCGCGGTCCAGGCGACCGTCCTCGATCGCGTGGATTTCTTCGCGGATCTGGATCATCGCGTCGATGAAGCGGTCGAGTTCGAACTTCGATTCCGATTCGGTCGGTTCCACCATCAACGTGCCGGCGACCGGGAACGACAGCGTTGGCGCGTGGAAGCCAAAGTCGATCAGCCGCTTGGCCACGTCTTCCGCACCGACGCCGCTGGTTTTCTCCAGTGGACGCAAATCCAGGATGCATTCGTGCGCGACCAGACCGTTGCGGCCGGTGTACAGGGTGGGGTAGTAATCGGCCAGCCGTTTCGACAGGTAATTGGCGTTGAGCAGCGCAACCTGGGTCGCCTTCAACATGCCCTCGTGGCCCATCAAGGTGATGTACATCCACGAGATCGGCAGGATCGAAGCCGAGCCGAAGGTGGCGGCGGAGACCATGCCGCCTCTTCGCGCATCCGAATCCCCGCCGTCGGAGCGGCTGTTGTGAGAAGTCGTGCCAAAGCCGCCATCCTTGGCCGAGAGCTCCGTGGCCGGCTCTTGTCCGCCGGCGGGGAAGCCGGCTGGTAAAAATGGCGTCAGGTGAGACTTCACCGCACACGGCCCGACGCCGGGGCCGCCGCCGCCGTGCGGGATGCAGAAAGTCTTGTGCAGGTTGAGGTGCGACACGTCCGAACCCCAACGACCCGGCCGCGCGACCCCGCATAGTGCATTGAGGTTGGCGCCATCGGTGTACACCTGCCCACCGTGCTGGTGGACGATGTCGCAGATGGTGACGATCTCTTCCTCGAACACGCCGTGGGTGGACGGGTAGGTCAGCATGATCGCGGCGAGGCGGTTGGAATATTTCTCTGCCTTGGCGCGGATGTCGTCGACGTCCACGTTGCCGTTGCCGTCGCACTTGGTGACCACCACGGTCATGCCGCACATCTGCGCCGACGCGGGATTGGTGCCGTGCGCCGATTCCGGAATCAGGCACACGTCGCGTTGCGCCTGCCCATTGGCGCGGTGATACGCGCGGATCGCGAGCAGGCCCGCGTATTCGCCCTGCGCACCGGCGTTCGGCTGCAGGCTGACTGCGTCGTAGCCGGTCAGTGCGACCAGCATGGCTTCCAGGCCGTCGATCAATTCGCGGTAGCCGTGCCATTGCTCGGCCGGTGCCAGCGGGTGGATCTTCGAGAATTCCGGCCAGGTGATCGGGACCATTTCGGCGGTCGCATTCAACTTCATGGTGCACGAACCGAGCGGGATCATGCTGCGGTCGAGCGCCAGATCCTTGTCGGCGAGCTGGCGCAGGTAGCGCAGCATTTCGTGCTCGCTGTGGTGCGAGTTGAACACCGGGTGGGTGAGGAATTCCGACTTTCTCGCCAGCCCAGCCGGTATCGCGTCCGGCGTTTCACGATCCAGCGAATCGATATCGTCGATGCGCGCGCCGAACAGTGCGGCGAGCTGGTGCACGTCGTCGCGGGTGGTGGTTTCGTCGAGGCTGATCGCGAGCGAACTTGCGTCGATGTGGCGCAAGTTGATGTGCGCGGCGTTGGCCATCGCGTGGATGGTGTGCGCGTCGATACCGGTGACGTGCAGGGTGTCGAAGAAATCGCCGCCGACCTTGATGCCGGCCTTGCGCAGCGCGGCAGCGAGGATTGCCGCCAGCCGATGGGTGCGTCGCGCGATGCGAACCAGCCCATCGGGACCGTGGTAGACCGCGTACATCGCCGCCATCACCGCCAGCAGTACCTGCGCGGTGCAGATGTTGGAAGTCGCCTTCTCGCGACGGATGTGCTGCTCGCGGGTCTGCAAGGTCAGGCGATAGGCGTTGTTCCCTTGCGCGTCTTTCGACACGCCGATCAGGCGGCCCGGCATGGAGCGCTTGAAGGCGTCGCGGCAGGCCATGAACGCGGCGTGCGGACCGCCGAAACCGAACGGTACGCCGAAACGTTGCGAGTTGCCGACCACGATATCGGCGCCCCATTCGCCCGGTGGCGTGATGAGTGTGAGCGCCAGCAGGTCGGTCGCGACCGCGGCCAGTGCGCCCTTGGCATGTAGTGCGTCGCACAAACCCTTGTAGTCGCGGGCGGTGCCGAAAGTGTCGGGGTATTGCAGCAGTACGCCGAAGCAATCGACGGTCGCGGCCTTTGCTTCATCATCAATGATGATTTCGATGCCAAGCGGTTCGGCACGGGTTTGCAAGACTTCGATGGTCTGCGGATGCACGTTCTTTGACACGAAGAACACGTCGGATTTGTTGCCGCGCGCCGAGCGCTTGGCCAACGTCATCGCCTCGGCCGCGGCGGTGGCCTCGTCCAGCAATGAGGCGTTGGCGATTTCCATGCCGGTCAAGTCAGCGCACATGGTCTGGAAG
>JBOHYW010000262.1:0-4489 GCA_050738155.1 Rhodanobacteraceae bacterium | reverse complement strand
ACGCGGCAATAGCCGCGCCAGCGGGGGCAGCCAGTATGCTGCCCCGATCGTGCGGGCGAGGCCGGCGCCGAACCGCAACATGCCTGGCCGGGTCAGCAGGCGCAGCAGGCGTTTCGGACGCGGTTCGCCGGGTGGCAATGTGGCGCGGTAGGCTGTCAGCAGTTCCGCGTATTGGACGGGCACCGGGCAGACCCGCTGGCAGGCCATGCAACCGAGGCAGTGATCCAGATGCAGCAGTGCACCGGGTTCCAGTGCAAGGCTGCCGTCGACGGCATGCCGGGACAGGGCGATCCGTCCGCGTGGCGATTCGGTTTCGACCCGGTCCAGCGTGTAGGTGGGGCAATACGGCAGGCACAAGCCGCACTTGACGCAGGCGTCGGCCAGTTCGGTAATGTGATCGCGGGTGGATGCGATATCCATTCTCGCGATGCTAGCGGTTTTTGCGTTCATCCATGAACGCGGCGTCCCGCATTTCCGCGCGAAACCAACCCGGACATCGGCTTCGGCAACACCAGAGCGGCCATCCATTGCCTGACTTTTCACAACAGCCGCTTCGACCGAATGTCCGCAACAGCCCCTTCGAATGGAACGGCGCGTAGCCCGGATGGAGCAAAGCGACCGCGCTTGCAGGAATGCAAACGCGAACGGCGAGGCCGTCCCGCAAAGTGGGCGACGTGGATGTCGGATATAATATCGAAGGGCTTCGAACCGCCGTTGTGTGGCGGCCGGAACCGCCATCCATGGGATGGATCGCAAGGGGCCGGGCATCTTGCGTGGGGCGGTCAGTGCCAGTATCCTAGGCGGTCTTTCGTTGCTGCCTAACCATGCTGCGCCCGCGCGCGGCCCGCATTTTGTGCGGATTCAATCACTACGGATTGCACCCATGAAGACGTTCAGCGCCAAGGCCGAATCGGTCAAGCGTGACTGGTTGCTTGTCGATGCCGATGGCAAGACCCTGGGCCGGCTGTGCTCCGAGCTCGCGCGTCGCCTGCGCGGCAAGCACAAGCCCGAATTCACCCCGCACGTGGACACCGGCGACTATATCGTCGTGGTCAATGCGGAAAAGGTCGCGGTGACCGGCAACAAGCTGCAGGACAAGCAGTACCACCGCTTCACCGGCTACGTCGGCAACCTCAAAACCACCAATCTGAAGAATCTGCTGGCCAACCATCCCGAGCGCGTCATCGAAATTGGCGTCAAGGGCATGTTGCCAAAGAACCCGCTGGGCCGCGCGATGTTCCGCAAGCTCAAGGTTTACAGCGGGTCCGAACATCCGCATACCGCCCAGCAACCGAAAGCTCTGGAGATCTGACCATGGCGACCACGCAACAGAATTATGGTACCGGCCGCCGCAAGACCTCCACCGCGCGGGTGTTTCTCGACAAGGGCAACGGTCAGATCGTCGTCAACGGCAAATCGCTGGATGATTTCTTCGGTCGCGAGACCTCGCGCATGATCGTGCGCCAGCCGCTGGAGCTGACCCAGATGGCCGACAAGTTCGACATCAAGGTCAATGTCGCTGGCGGCGGCATCACCGGGCAGGCCGGTGCGATCCGCCTGGGCATCGCGCGCGCGCTGGTCGAGTACGACGAAACCCTGAAGGCGCCGCTGCGTCGCGCCGGGTTCATGACCCGTGACGCGCGTGCGGTCGAGCGCAAGAAGGTTGGCTTGCACAAGGCCCGCCGCGCTACCCAGTTCTCCAAGAGGTAATTGTGCGATCGTCCATGATCGCTGCCTCTTTGGGGCTACTGATCAACGAAACCGTTCGCAGGTTACTGAGACTAGAGCGGCCATCCATGGCCTGACTTTTCACAACAGCCGCCCCGGCCTCAGCATTTCTTGATTCGCTCTAAAATCAGTTCCACGAAGCCCCGTCGCCAAGTGGTAAGGCACCTGACTCTGACTCAGGCATTCGGTGGTTCGAATCCATCCGGGGCTGCCATTACCGGGGACGGTCCAGGCGACCGTCACACGTTCAAAGCCCGCCGTCAGGCGGGCTTTTTGTTGGGGGGATCTGGCGTCTGGACGTCCAGACGCCTGGATTGCATCCGTGACTGGTTCGGCATTCCTGCCGGGATGGGCGTATGGTTGCCGGGTCGCGCCTCGCGACACACGAGCGGTACCTCCCCCAACTGTCTGGAGAAAAGCCATGAATGCATCCATGCAAGCGCCTGCCACCCCGCAGCACGACCTCGTTGCCATGACCGCGGCTCTGCGCGGCGCCCTTTTGAATCGCGTCGAGCAAGGTATCCAATCCAGTGGTTTGAAGGATTACCTGCAGTACCTGCTGACCAAGCGACTCGTGTTTGCCGGTCCCATGTCCGCCGAAGCGCTGGCGGGCGAATTGCACCAGAATCCACGCGACGTGGCGGAGACCCTTGGCCTGATGGAACGACAGGCCTTGGCACGGCATGAAGGCAACGCGTGGTCCGTCACCGATGCCGGCCGCGGGGCGCTGGCCGCCGCCAACGACAGCGGCAACGAGGTGTTGAATGACATCCGCAATGCCATTGGCGCTTCCGCGTGCGACCAGTTGGTCGCGGGCATGCGTGGAGCGTTGGCGGCGTTGCGCAAGGCTGCGTGATTGCCCGACTTCCGTCCTCACGGATTCCGTCCGCGGCATTTGCGAACGTAACCCGTGGACTGCCCTGCAGGGGCCGGCGGCAAAAGGGGGCGCCGGCCGAATGAAGCAGATTCCGGATGGCGCCGTGCGCCATCCGGAATGGCGCTGCCATGGAGCTGCAGCAGCGCGCCCGAACGGCAGCAGTGCCGTTGTGCGTAGCCGCGTCCGAACGCGACTGCAAAAACTTCTAGAAACGCCTGCCGTCGCCGACCAGCACCACGTCCGCAGCCCGGTGGGCGAAAAGTCCCACGGTGACAACGCCGACGATCTGATTCCACTCTGCCTCGAGTTTCAGCGGGTCCTCGATGCGCAGACCGTGCACATCGAGGATCCAGTTGCCGTTGTCGGTGACGCAGTCGGTACGCCAAACCGGCTGACCGCCGCGCAGCGCGATCTCGCGGGCGACATGGCTGCGTGCCATCGGGATCACCTCGACCGGTAGCGGGAACTTGCCGAGTACGTCGACGCATTTGTGCGCATCCACGATGCACACGAACTTTTTTGCGACGGCGGCGAGGATTTTTTCGCGCGTCAGCGCCGCACCACCGCCCTTGATGAGGCATCGGTGGGGATCGCATTCGTCGGCGCCATCCACGTACAGCGGGATTTCACCAGCCGCATTGGGATCGAGCACGGTGATGCCGTGCTCACGCAGCAATGCGCTCGACTGCTCGGAGCTCGATACCGCGCCATCGATGCGGCGCTTGATCTTCGCCAGCGCGTCGATGAAATACTTCACCGTCGAACCGGTGCCGACGCCGACGATGGTGTGATCTTCGATGAATTCGACCGCGGCCTCGCCGGCCGCGCGCTTCTGTGCTTCCAGATCCACGTTGCCCCCGCTCATTCGATTGCCAGGATGGCCTGCCATTGTGCATCGCTCACCGGCAGCACCGACAGCCGGTTGCCGCGCCGGATCAGCGCGAAATCGCCCAGATTCGGCAGCGCCTTCAATTCGTCCAGCGTGATCACGCGTTTCAGCTTGCGCGCGAAACGCACGTCCACCAGCGTCCAGCGCGGATCGGCCGGATCGCTGCCGGGATCGAAGTGGTCGCCTTCGGGATCGAACTGGGTCGGGTCGGGTTTGGGCGCGCTGGCCACCTTGGCAAGCCCAGCCACGCCGGTTTGCGGGCAGTTGGAGTGGTAAATCATGACCGCGTCGCCGCGCCGCATCGAACGGATGAAATTGCGGGCTTGATAGTTGCGTACGCCGTCCCACGGTTCGACCTTGCGCCGGGCCAGATCGTCGATCGAAAAGGTACCCGGTTCGGTTTTCATCAGCCAGCGTTGCATCGATTCGCTCATTGCGCAGCGGAAGTGGATGCGGTGCAGGCTATCAGCTCCTGCTCGGTCGCGACGTAATCAAGCGGGATGTCCCACGGTTCGTCCGGGACGGCGTCGACTTGCTGGAACGCATAACCAATGCCTACCAGCAACGGCTGCGCAGGGCGCGGCAGCTCGCGCAGGAAGGCGAGGCTTGAATCGTACCAGCCGCCGCCGGTGCCGAGCCGGTGACCGCAACGATCGAACGCGAGCAACGGCAGCAGGATCACGTCCATGTCTTGTGCGCGGCGGCGTTCGGAAGGTGGGGTTGCAGGTTCCGGAATGCCGAAGCGGTTGCTGGCGATGGCGCCACCCGGCGCGTACTCGGCAAAGCGGAGTTGCCGGGCCTCGCCCAGCACCGGCAGAAAGTAATGCTGGTCACGGCGCTGCAGCGAGGCCACCGCGAGGTTCAGCGGCAGCTCTCCGCGCACCGCCCAGTAGCCGGCGACGTTGGCGTCGGTTAGGAATTCGGGCAACGCTTCGAGACTCCGCAGCACCCCGGCGGCAGCCGCCACGCGCTGTCGGGCGTCCAGCTCGTTGCGA
>JBOHYW010000261.1:0-4581 GCA_050738155.1 Rhodanobacteraceae bacterium | reverse complement strand
GTGGAATGGCGTGTACATCAGCCACGGCATGCAGGTCACGCCAAGCAGTTACACGAGGGGACTGCCGGCCTTGAACGTGGCATTGAACGTAACGCCGGACCAGGTTTTGCGCTTCGCCGCCGACAAGACCCAGGCGCGCCAGGACTTGGCAACTCTCGGTCGGGGCTTGGTGATCGGCTACCAGGTCAACGGAAGCCCGCCACGTGATCCGTCCTTGCCAGCGGCCACCCAGCTGTTCACGAATGCGTCCTCCGGGAACCCGGAACTCCAGCCGTACCGCTCCACCAACTACGACCTGTCCTACGCCTGGTATTTTGCGCCGCACTCGATCGCGTATCTGGGGGCGTTCTTCATGGACGTGTCGTCGTTCCCCGAATCGACCGTCGAGACCGTGCAGGAGCCGGACTCCGATGGGGTCATCCGCAGAAGCGGCCCGCTGTTCACGACGATCAACGGCGGTGGGTCGATCATCAGGGGCCTCGAGGGCGAATTCCGCACACAGTTTGCGCAGTTGCCGGGTTGGTGGAGCGGGTTCGGCGTGAATTTGAATTACACGTTCCTCAGGTCATCAAACCCGCTTGCAGCGGGTGCCCGTCAGACGTACAACGCAGTGGTTTTCTATCAGAAGTATGGCCTTCAAGTCCGTCTTGCCTACAACTGGCATGGCCGGACGCTCGATCTGGTCAACAAGAACCTGTCGGATGTCCTGAACATCTACAGCAAGCCAGAGGGCTATCTCGACGCGTCCGTGGAGTACCGTATCAACAAGAACGTTTCGGTGTTCCTGCAAGGCACCAATCTGACGGATGCGTATGGTCCGTCGTACGTCCAGTACCCGAACGCATTTTGGTCGGAAAACATCAGCGAGCGGCGCTACTACGCGGGCGTCCGGTTGAGCTTTTGACCGGGTGCCGGGCTATCGTGGCTACGATCGGGCGCGGAATGCGCGTAGGGAGGGCGGCGGGCGCTCCAGCGGGGCAGCGAAGTGCCTTCATTCCGCCGGTGCCGGAGTTGCGCGCGGCGTGTCGTCTACCAAGGCATCGGTCGGTTGGACGGCCGGATTGGCCATCGTCTGCGGAGGAGGCTTGGCGTGACACGAACCGGAACTCCGCAGCGGGTGGATAGCTACGTGCGCCCGAACGTGGGTCCGGAGTCGAATCACCGCCCAGGCAGCCTGGCTCCGCCGACTGAGCTGCAGGAATTCTGGAACGCGCTGCTTCATCTGCAACAGACCCATCGGGCGTTGCGCGGGTCCTGCGATTTTCGTGCGCTCCACCGCGAAGCACTGGCCGTGGCACGGCTGTCTCGCGTTGCGCTGCCGACAGCCGACCGGGTGTTGGCGCGATTCCCGGATCCGCTTGCCATGCCGGACCAGCTTGCCACGCTGGACATGCTGGGCGCGGCGTACTCGATGAACAATGCCTACCAGCGTGGCGTGGACGTCAATCGCCGCGCGGTCTCGCTGGCACCGGATGATGCACGCACCCACTACAACCTGGCAGCCGCGTCGATGTTCACCGGCGATTTCGCTGGTGCCGAACGTGAAATCGCACGCTGCCTCGAACTCCAACCAACGCTGTGGGACGGATACACGTTGCAGTCCAAGGTTCGCAGTCGAGATGCGGAACACCACCATGTTGATGAACTGCTGGCGTTGCTGGAACGCTTCGGCGTGCAGCCGCGGGCCCGCGAGCGTCTGAACCTGGCACTGGCCAAGGAGTACGAGGGCTTGCACGACTACGCCCGTGCGTTCGATTGCCTGATGGAAGGCAATGCAGCGGGCAAATCGTACCGCGGATACGACTTTCAGCGGGACCAGCAGCTTTTCGACGCCTTGATGCGGCATGGCCCGACTGCGCAGCCGGCCGCTTCGGGGTACGACACCGACGAGCCGATCCTGGTGTTCGGCATGCCGCGCTCGGGCACCACGCTGGTCGAGCGAATCCTTTCCAGCCACCCGCAAGTGAAATCATGCGGGGAGCTGAAGCAGTTCAGCATGCTGCTGAAGTGCATGTCGGGGAGCGCCAGCGCCGACCTGATCGATGCCGACACGGTGATCCGCTGCCGCAGCCTCGACTGGAAGGAACTTGGCGAACGGTACTTGGCCGGCACCCGGCCGCTTTCCGGGCAGGTCCCGCACTTCGTCGACAAGTTCCCGCACCATTTTCTTTACGCCGGATACTTGGCCAATGCCCTGCCGCGCGCCCGGATGATTTGCGTACGCCGCAACCCTCTCGACACGTGCCTCAGCAATTTTCGCGAGGTATTTTCCGAAAGCTCGACCCTGCACGGGTATGCGGGCGACCTGATGGGCATCGGGCGTTATTACATCCTGTTCGACCGCCTGATGACGCACTGGCAGCGGGCATTTCCGGGACGAATCCTCGAGATTTCCCACGAAGCACTGGTGCAAAACCAGCAAGCCGGCACCCGCACGATGCTGGAGTTCTGCGGGCTTCCATGGGATCCGGCCTGCCTTGCGTTCGAGGCAAATCGCGCACCCGTTGCCACGGCGAGCGCGGCGCAGGTGCGTTCGCCGGTCCATCAGCATGCGGCGCGGCGCTGGAAGTTCTACGAGAAGCAACTTGCGGAGTTGGGCGACGTGCTCATCCGTGCGGGCATTTCCATCGCGCCCTGATGGTGGGAATTTGATTTCCTTATCGACGAGCCATGACGAGGAGACGTACAAGCCATGTACTCACGAAACAGAATTCGGCAGGCGATGGTCGTTGGCTTCACGACGGCGATGTTTTCGATCGGCGTTGCTTGCGCGGCAGAACCTGCACCTTCGCACGCCTATCCATGGAGCCAGCCGGGTTGCCCATGTGCGACGGTCTTGCGCCAGGGCTCCCCGGCCGAGGCTGGATTGGTACCGCAGGCGCTCGACGAAATTGATGGCACCGTCAGCCGCGCCTTGGCCCGCCGCGCGACGCCGGGCGCCGTAGTGCTGGTCGCCCGCCGTGGCGTCATCGCCAAGTGGAAGGCCTACGGTTACGCGTTGCTCTACAAGGATGGCAAGTACACCTTGGCCGCGCATCCGCGGCCGATGCAAAAGAATGAAATCTTCGACTTGGCGTCCATCAGCAAGCTGTTCACGGCCGTGGCGGTCATGCAGCTGTGGGACGAAGGCAAGTTCAAGCTGGATGATCCGGTCGCCAGGTATTTGCCAAAGTTCGGCGTGCACGGCAAGGAAAACGTCACGATCCGGGAGTTGCTGACCCACACGTCGGGGCTTGTGCCCTCACCGAGTACGCCCATCCCGCTGTACAAGGTTCCGGGTTCGCGCAAAGACCGGATGGACTACGTGTTGCAGCTGCCTATCGATCATCCGCCTGGAACGCATTACGTCTACAGCAACCTGAATTTCGAGGTCCTCGGAGCATTGATCAATCGTCTCAGCGGCGAACGCGAGGACGTATTCATTCGCAAGCACCTCACCGGACCGTTGCACATGACAGACACGATGTTCGACCCGCCGAAGACGCTGGATTCGCGCATCGCCGCGACGGAATATCAGCCGTGGACGCATCGCGGCATGTTGGTGGGTGGGGTCGACGATGAAGACGCCTTCGCGCTCGATGGCGTGGCTGGGGATGCCGGCGTGTTCAGTACGGCGCACGATCTCGCGATTTTCGGACAGATGATGCTCAACGACGGTACCTACGATGGGGTGCGTGTCCTGTCGAAGCAGGCCGTCAAATTGCTGCTGACCAACTGGACCCAAAAATTCGGTACGGCCATCGGCTTGGGTTGGTCGATCGACCAGGCGTGGTATCAAGGCGCGCTGGCGGGACCGGACACTGCCGGCCACGAAGGCTATACGGGCACGGCGCTTACCGTCGACAGGAAGAACAATCTTGTTACGGTCATATTGACGAACCGGGAGCATCCGACCCGTAACGGTCCACCCATCGACACCCTTCTGCACGGGTTCAACACCGACGTCGCGAACGCGATTCCCGTCGCGGCTCCGGGTGGTGGTTCGGCATGGTTTTCGGGCTACGGCAATCATTTGAACCGGAAGCTGACCGTGAAGGTGAAATCACAGCATGATTCCACGTTGTCCTTCCAGACCTGGTACCGCCTGCAGCCTGATGATGATTACGGCAGCGTCGAGGCGTCGTCGGATGACGTGCACTGGAAGGTGTTGAGCCTGTTGACCGGCCCCAGCCACGGTTGGCAAACGAAAAAGGTGTCGTTGCCGGCGGATGCCCGTTATGTCCAGTTCCGCTACCGGACAGATGCCGGGATCAACGGACGCGGTTGGTATGTGAACCACATCCAGGTGCATGCCGATGGCGCGACGGCGCAACCGAAGATCATCCACAACCAATGGAATGAGCGTGATTACTGACTGGCAGCCGCACGGCGTTTGGCTCGAGTCCTTGGGCGATGCCGCGGTGCAGGTCCGACCGGCAGCGGGGCCGGAATTGCAGCCGTTCGGGAAGCGTCACATTGATCGAAACTGGTTATCTCAATAACGCGATTTTGCAGGAGGACATCATGTCGGCGAGTATGTATCTGGAACGAGTTCAGGGCGTCGTGGATCAAATCAAGCGCACCCAGTTGCCGAAGATCGAG
>JBOHYW010000260.1:0-4631 GCA_050738155.1 Rhodanobacteraceae bacterium | reverse complement strand
GCTCGGCGGCAGTCAGCGGTTGCAGGTCCACCACTTCCATGCGGCCGGCCAACGAGTCGCCGAGGCGCGGCAACAGCAGCAGATTCGCGGAGCCGGTGAGCAGGAAGCGGCCGGGCCGCCGATCGCGATCGACCGCCAGCTTGATGGCGCGCAGCAGTTCGGCGACGCGTTGCACCTCGTCCAGAATCACCGGGTCGGGCAGCGCATCGACAAAGCCGGATGGGTCGTTTTGGGCAAAGGCGAGCGTCGCCGGGTCATCCAGCGTGATGTAGCCGTATTCCGGCTCGAATTGCCGCGCCAAGGTGGTCTTGCCCGCCTGCCGCGGCCCCAAAAGACAGACCACCGGGGTATCGGTCAAGGCGACCGCCACGGTCGCCCGCAAGGGGCGATCAAAGGGAACCGGCGGTTTCACGGTCGGCATGGCGTGGCCAGTCTAACGTCCAATCTGCTATTTGCATAGCGTCCGAAATACTAGTTAACATGCGTCCAATCCCCTAGCAACGATCAGGCGGATTGCAAGGTTTCAACCAGGCTAATTGCAACCGTGCGCCAGATCGCCGCCCCTTTACGCGCTCCCTGAACTGCGCGCCGCGTGCAAGGTACGCCGCGCCTCACGCAGGTGACGGTTGATCTCCACCTTGCGGTTGAACTGTTTTTCGCGGGCGAGTTGCGCTTCGAGGCGAACGCATTCGCGCTCGGCAGCATGCACCTGTGCCAGGCGGTCAAGCTGGTCGCGCAGGCTCTCGCCAGCACGCGCGGGCAGCGGAATCAGGCGGCGCAGCAGCTCGCGGTACAGGCCGGCCATGTCCAGTGCGACGGGCAGCGGCTGTCGCGGTGTCTCGGGCGGCAACGGGTCGCCCCACAAATAGTCGCCAAGCACCTCTTTGGTGGAATCGGCTTCACTGGGTCGCTTGTAGGCAGCGACGGTGCGAATGCCCGTTTCCCCCAGCACCTCGAACAGGATCGGTGAAGGCACCGCCTGGTCGATGGCGCGCAGCAACGGTTCGGCGATGGACTCGACGCCTGACTTCAAGGTAACGCGGAAGATCTGGAATTCGGGCAGCTCGGCGCTGGCGGAAAGGTTCAGCGAAACCGGCGCCAGCTTGTACGCCCAGCGGATTTCCGCCACTTGCGCAGAAAGGCGATCACGCAGGCCACGCGTGCGCGCACGGGCCAAAATCCGGGCTTTCGGAATGACGGTGCCGACGGCGGCGCGCTCGGGGTAATCGAACAGCACAGCGCGTGCGTCGGTCCCGGTGGGTTGCGCGCGCGGCGGCATCTCAGGCGGCTTCCCGTACCACCAGGAAGCAGACCAGCTCGAAGTCGTCGAGGCCGTTGATCGCGCCGGTCAGGGCCGTGGTCTCCCGGCCGGCGAAGACACTTTCCACGTCGTTGTCGGCTTTGACCTGAACGATCGCCGCGATGGCGCGGTCGAGCAGCGCGGAGTATTTCGTCATGTCGCGGCCGTCATCCGTCGCTTGATTGAACGGTCGGTACGCGGACGGGACGGGTTGGTCGCGGTGTTTGCAGGCCGCGCGCACCAGGTCGAGGATGGCTTTGACGCGCGTGTGATCGGCAATCACCGCGCCATCGTCGCCCACGTACACCAGGTAGTACGGGTGCAACCGGTTCTGCTGGTTGATGTTGACGGCGTGATTGCGGTTGCGCAGCGCGAAGATTGCACCCGCTGGCAGGCCGCCGTCCACATCGGCCGAGACCACGGCGTGGATGCCGGTAGGGATGCCTTCCAGCTCTTCGTGGTCCTTCAGGTAGTTCAAAAGATCCATCCGGAAGTCGTTGAGGCCGAGGTCGGTGATGGCAACACCGGTTTTCACGTCTTCGAGATCGATCACTTCCTCCTGCAAGCGACGGAGCTGTTCCTTGCGGTATTCGGTGTCATTGTCGTTCTGGCCGTGCCGCAGCACGTTGTCGTCCGCCGTGGCCACCACATCGGCGATCACCATGCGGTTTTCGACGCGTTCCTTGAGGTTGATGTATTCGTCGAGCGTGATGTCGGGCCAGAAGTTCACCAGCTGGATGCGGGCGTTCTTCGAACCGATGCGGTCGATGCGCCCGAAGCGCTGGATGATGCGCACCGGGTTCCAGTGGATGTCGTAATTGATGACGCAATCGCAGTCCTGAAGGTTCTGGCCTTCGGAAATGCAGTCGGTGCCGATCAGGACGTCGATCTCGCCGGGATCGTCGGGCAAGACCAACGCCTTTTGCTTGGACTGCGGCGAAAACAGCGTCAGCACGGTCTGGAATCTCATGCCCTTGCGCAGCGTGCTGCGCGGGTCGCTGGCGCCCGTGACTTCGGCGACGTGCAACTGGTGCTGCTGCCACAGTGCGGGCGCGAGATGCTTGTACAGGTAATCCGCCGTGTCGGCGAAGGCCGTAAAGATCAGCACCTTGCGGTTGCCGGGATTGACCGGGTTGGCGAGCTTGGCGTCGATCTGCGCCGTGAGCCGTTGCAGCTTGGCATCGTCCGCGGGTGAAACCTTCTCCATCTCATCGAGCAGGCCCGCGATCACTTCAAGATCCTGCGCAAGATCCTGTTGCCAGCGCGGCAGGTCCATGTCGGCGAGGTCAATCCGGACCTTGCCGCCAATGCTGGCATCGCCAGGATCGGGCAGGTCGTCGTCATCCGGATCGCTGTCCTCGAATGCGCTGGAGACATCCAGTGCGCCGGTGTCGCGTCCGGCGGAGTGGAATGCTTCGATCCGGGACAGCGTGTCGGTGTGATTGGCTTGCAGTTTGCCGAGCGTGATGCGGAAAGCCTCGATCGAGCTTTCCAGCCGCTTCAGCAGGTTGACGGTCATCAGGCGCTGCAGGCTGATCTCGCGGTCCGCCTGCTTCAGTGTGCCGCCACCGCTCGCGACTTCCGTGTCGTAGCGTTCCTCGTATTTCTTGCGACGGCTGTCGAGGATATAGCTGAGCGGCGCATAGACGGCCAGCTTCAGCCGTGACAGGCGCCGGAAGATCTCGTTGAATCCGATGACGTCTGTCCGTTCGGTGAGCGGCGAGCGGATGGATATCGGTTTCAGCCGCTCGGGGAAACTACCGATGTCACGCGTGTCGTAGAACGTCTCGATGTGTTTGCGTGAGCGCGCGATGGTCACGCTGTCGAGCAGATGGAAGAAGTCGAAGTCCAGCATGCCGAGGATGGCATCGGGTGTCCGGTCCGCCACCGGCAGCTTGGACCAATCATTGAAGGCCTTCTGCGCGCGGTTGAAGATCTGGGTGATACTGCGCGTCGTGCCAAGGCTTTCCTGCAGTGCCTTTTCTTCGCCTTCATAGGCCAGCGCCAGTTGGTTGCGAAGGTCGTTGAAGCGGTTGTTCACTGGTGTGGCCGAAAGCATCAGCACCTTGGTCTTGACGCCCTGCTGGATGACGCGCTTCATCAGGCGCTGGTAGCGCGTTTCGCGATCCTTGAAGGCATCGTTGTTGCGGAAGTTGTGGGATTCGTCGATGACGACCAGGTCGTAGTTGCCCCAGTTGATGCGGTCCAGCGGCATGCCAAGGGATTCCCCCGCGGAACGCTGCAGGTCCGTGTGGCAGAGCACGTCGTAGCTGAAGCGATCGACGACGAACAAGTTGGTCGTGAGATTACCTTTCCAGGCAGTCCAGTTCTCGGCGAGCTTTTTGGGGGTCAGTACCAGGACGGTGCGATTGCGCAGCTCGTAGTATTTGATGACGGCCAGCGCCGTGAAGGTCTTGCCGAGGCCGACGCTGTCGGCAAGGATGCAACCGTTGTACGTTTCCAGCTTGTTGATGATGCCGTTGGCGGCATCCCGCTGGAAGTTGTAGAGGGTGAGCCAGATCTTCGAATCGAGGTAGCCGGTCTTGTCTTTCGGAAGCACATCCTCAGTGAGGTCTTCCAGGAACTCGCGGAAGATGTTGTAGAGCAGAAAGTAATACACGCGATCCGGCGCGTTCTCGCGGTAGACCGATTCGATGTGTTCGCAGAGACGCTCACTGACGTCTTCCAGTTTGGATGGGTCCTGCCAGATTTGCTCGAATAGGCTCAGGAACTGGCTGGTGTGCGGCTGCTCGTCAAACCGGGTGACGTAATTGGAAACCGCGTCGCCCTGCTGGTACCCGAGGTCAACGGCGGTGAAGCCGTGCAGCGGCTGATAGACGGCGCGGGTCTCCCCTGCTTCGATGCACGCGAACTGCTGCATCGGCGCCGCACCACGGTTGGAACGAAACCGTGCCTTGCGGCGCATCCAGTCGGCGCATTCGCGGGCGATCGCGCGCTGGGTGAGCTTGTTTTTGAGCCGGATCTCGAACTCGGTGCCGTAAAAGCTGCGCTCCCGCTCGGCTCTGGGAATGTGAAACTTCCGGCGTTGCTTGGCGACCTTGTCGGTGGCCTCACCCAGTACGAAGGTGGGTGCCGTGAAGATGAATTCGAGGCTGTCGATCTGTTCCAGCTCGGACTTCAGCGCCTCGAAGGCGTAGATGGAGAAGCAGGACGCCGCGATGCGCAGCCTGGCGCCGGGTTTGACCGTGTGCTTGAGGTCATCCCCCAACCGATGGCTGATATTGTCGAACAGTTCCATGCCCACCCCTGTATTCGCCGCGCGCCCGACGCCCCTTGGGACGTGCGACACGATCGCGCCCCCAGGATCCCG
>JBOHYW010000259.1:0-4632 GCA_050738155.1 Rhodanobacteraceae bacterium | reverse complement strand
GCCGACCGGCGGCATCGAACCCGACGCCTACAATGTCGTCTTCAACGAGGATCGTGCCGAGATCGTACGGCGCGATGGGACTCTGACGACAACACTGGAGGTGCTCGTCTCGGCGGAGGACGACGCCGAAGTCCGCCGCGTCTCGATCGCGAATTCGGGCGACCTGGTGCGCGAGATCGACGTGACGTCCTATGCCGAGCTGGTGTTGGCGCCGCAGGCCGACGATGTCGCGCATCCGGCCTTCATGAAGCTGTTCGTCGCCACGGAGTATCTCGCTGGGCAAGGGACTCTGCTGGCAACGCGGCGGCGACGCGCACCGGCCGAGCAGGAAGTCTGGGCGGCGCATCTGGCCATCGTGGACGGTGAGGCGGTGGGGAAGCCGGATGTCGAAACCGACCGGGCTCGCTTCCTTGGCCGTGGCCACAGCGTCCGCCGACCGATCGCGGTGACAGACGGGCGGCTTCTTTCAAACACGGTCGGCACGGTACTCGACCCGGTCTTCGTCCTGCGCCGCCGTGTGCGCGTCGCGCCTGGCGCCATCGCGCGCATTGCGTTCTGGACGGTGCTCGCCCCATCACGTGAGGCCGCGCTCGATATCGTCGACAAGCATCGCGATAGCGCCGCCTTCGAACGGGCGGCCACGCTGGCGTGGACCCGGGCCCAGGTCCAGCTCCACCACCTTGGTATCGAACCCGGCGAAGCGGAATTGTTCCAGCGCGTTGCCGGTCACCTGTTGAGCGTGGGGCCGACGCTGCGACCCTCCTCCGCCACCATCCTTCGCGGTTCCGGCGCGCAGCCGGGGCTCTGGCCCCTGGGCATCTCTGGCGACCTGCCGATCGTGCTGCTGCGCATCGCGGATATCGAGAACCTCGATATCGCCCGTCAATTGCTGCGGGCGCACGAATACTGGCGGATGAAGCAATTCGCCGTAGATCTGGTGATCCTGAATGAACGCGCGTCTTCCTACGTGCAGGATTTGCAGATCGCCCTCGAGACCCAGGTGCGTGCCAGCAAGTCAGGACCGCCGGTGGACGAGGACCGAGGGCTGGGTCGCGTTTTCGCTCTGCGCGCCGATCTGATTTCGTCGGAAGCCCGGGCCTTGCTGGCGTCGGTCGCGCGGGTCGTTCTGGTCGGACAACGCGGGTCCCTCGCCGACCAGCTCGACCATGTGCCGGAACCCGATGAACCCGTACGGCAGATACAGAAACGCGCGTCGGCCCCTGTCGATCAGCCAATCGCGCTTCTCGCTTTCGCGGAGGCAGGCTTGCGGTCGTCGCTGGAGTTCTTCAACGGGCTCGGCGGGTTCGCCGAAGCCGGGCGGGAATACGTGACGATCCTTGGACCGGGCCAGGCTACGCCGGCACCCTGGATCAACGTCGTCGCCAATCCCGACTTCGGGTTTCAGGTGGCGACCGAGGGCGGCGGCTTCACATGGTCCATCAACAGCCGCGAGAATCAGCTTACGCCGTGGTCAAACGACCCGGTCAGCGATCGCTCCGGCGAGGTATTCTATCTGCGCGATAACGACACCGGTGACCTGTGGTGTCCGACGGCTCTGCCGATCCGCGACGACGGCACCAGCTATATCGCGCGGCACGGCTGGGGCTACAGCCGATTCGAGCATGCCGCGCACGGCATTGCCGCAGAGCTGCTGCAGTACGTTCCACTGGGCGATCCGATAAAGATTTCTCGCCTGACGTTGCACAATACAACGCCGCACTCACGGCACATTTCGCTGACCGCCTATGCGGAATGGGTGCTGGGGCAGTCACGGACAGCCTCTATGCCGTTCGTGGCAACCGAGATCGATCTGAACACCGGCGCGATGTTCGCGCGCAACGCCTGGAATTCGGCCTTCGGATCACGCGTCGCCTTCATCGATCTTGCGGGACATCAAACAGATTGCACGGGTGATCGATGCGAATTCATCGGACGTAACGAATCATTGGAGAGTCCGGCAGCTCTCGCCGGCACCGCACCGTTGTCGAATACCGTGGGCGCCGGTTTGGATCCCTGTAGCGCGCTGCGAACCACGATCGTGCTGCCGCCAAACGGCCAAGCGGAGATTGCATGCTTTCTCGGCGAGGCTGCCAGCGCAGCCGATGCACGGACGCTGATCGCCCGCTACCGTACGGCGGATCTCGACGCCGTTCTCTCAGAGGTCGTTCGACACTGGAACACAATCCTTGGCGCGGTGCAGGTAAAGACTCCCGACCGTGCGATGGACATCCTGCTGAACGGCTGGCTGCTGTATCAGACCTTGGCTTGCCGCGCCTGGGCCCGGTCGGGGTTTTACCAGGCGAGCGGCGCGTATGGCTTTCGTGACCAGTTGCAGGACGGCATGGCGCTGGTTGCCACGCTGCCGGCAATGACGCGCGAACACCTGCTGCGCGCGGCGGCGCGGCAGTTTGTCGAGGGCGACGTACAGCACTGGTGGCTGCCGCATTCAGGTCAGGGCGTGCGCACGCGTATCTCCGACGACAAGGCGTGGCTGGCCTACACCGTCGCGCATTATGTCCGCGCGACCGAAGATGCCGCAGTGCTGGACGAGGTGGTTCCGTTCCTCGAAGGCCAGCTTCTGCGGGCCGACGAACACGACAGCTTCTTCCATCCGACGGTATCCGACGAGGTCGGCACGCTGTTCGAACACTGCGCCCGTGCCCTCGATGCCAGCCTCATGGTCGGCCGTCACGGGCTGCCGCTTATCGGCGCCGGCGACTGGAACGACGGCATGAACCGCGTCGGCGCGCTCGGCCAGGGGGAGAGCGTCTGGCTAGGTTGGTTCCTCCACGCCGCGCTCAGCGGATTCGCACCCCTTGCCGATGCACGAGGTGACTCGGTTCGCGCCACGGCTTGGCGAATGCATGCCGACGCCCTGCGGACTGCGCTGGAGCACGAGGCCTGGGACGGCGAATGGTATCGGCGCGCATGGTTCGACGACGGCACGCCGCTCGGTTCCGCGACCGCGACGGAGTGCCGGATCGATTCGATCTCGCAGTCCTGGGCGGCACTGTCGGGCGCGGCTGATCGCGGCCGTGCGGAGCGCGCCATGGCGTCGGTCGAACGCGAGCTGATCCGGCCATCGGATCAACTGGCACTGCTGTTCGCCCCACCGTTCGACAGGACGCCAGTGGATCCTGGCTACATCAAAGGCTACCCACCGGGGATCCGCGAAAACGGCGGCCAGTACACGCACGCAGCGCTGTGGTCCGTCATGGCACTCGCCGCACTCGGCAAGGGCGACGATGCCGCCTCGTTGTTCTCCCTGCTCAATCCAATCAATCATGCGCTGTCACGTTCCGATGTGCACCGTTACAAGGTGGAACCGTATGTTGTTGCCGCCGATGTTTATGCCGCACCACCCCATGTCGGACGCGGGGGCTGGACATGGTACACCGGCTCAGGGGGATGGATGCAGAGGGCCGGCATCGAGAGCATCCTCGGGTTGCGCCTTGAAGGTGATATCCTGCATCTCAATCCGTGCATTCCAAAAACCTGGCCGCGCTTCGCAATGACGGTACGGTTCCACTCGGCACAATATGAGATAGTGGTTGACAATTCGAACAGGGTCGCACACGGCATCGTGGCTGCTACGGTCGATGGGTCAGCGGTCGGAGAAGGGCCATTGAGTTTGAAAATGCTGGATGATGGTGCTACGCATCATGTCCTGGTAACGCTCGGTTGACGCCAGGCCCGTTGGTTGATGGAGCCGGCGATGGTCCCGCCAAATGGGAGATGCATCAATGGTGGTCGAGGTCGCGCGATCGGCACTGCTGGAGATTCCGCTGTTGGCCGTAATCGCCATCGGTACTCATCTGGTCATGTCAGGCAGCCAAACGCTGTTGCATTACGGCCTTGGTCATCACCGGGTGGGCGGCGTGTTCTTCCGCAACCACATCGGATTTCATCATTCCATATATGCCAGGGGCCATCTCGTATCAGCCATCTATCGTGGTGACGAAGGAAACAACACGCCGTACTTTCTCATCCCCACTATCCTCGTTGCCGGTGCGATGTATCTGGTTCTCCCGCTCGATTCCTTTCTTGTGGTGGCCGCCGCAAGTGCAACGTCGTTCTATGCGCACGTCTATTTGGACAAGGAATACCATGTTCAAGCCTCAAAACTCGCACGCTTCGCCTGGTTTCGCCGCAAGCAGCAACTTCATTTCGCCCACCACCTGCATGCGGACAGTAATTTCGCAATCATCGACTTCTTCTGGGACAGACTGCTCGGCACCTACCGGAGGCCCGAGGGCAATCGGTGACTATCGCGGCAGTCACCGGGCCTCAGGCTGATGGGCGAACATGAGTCTCGGCTGCCCTGCGGTTAAGGATTTGATGTCACGAAGCTCGTTGCGTCGCTGGCGTGAGGCTTCGAAGCGTCCATCGTCGTAAAGACGCCTGCTTGGTAGGCCACCGCGAATGCGGCCCACACCAGCACGATGCCAATACTGATGAAGCGTCTTGCCTTCGCGCCGTAGGCTGATGTTTGGGGAATGTAAGCGGTTTTTGCTGATTGCTTCGGTAAAAGCGCAATCAAGCGAGTCGCGATCTTTGTCGCGGCAGGCAGCGGCCAAGTGCTGGTCGGCATGCCGGTAATGATCCACGCCAAGCTTTCGGTCGCTTCCAATC
>JBOHYW010000258.1:0-4652 GCA_050738155.1 Rhodanobacteraceae bacterium | reverse complement strand
ACGTCAAATGCAAACGATCGAGGAACTAGTGTAGTGCGCTCTAAATAATTGAACTTATCATCCGATTTGGCCTCCAAGACGTAAAGAGGGCCAAACGATGCGCGTTGCCAAAACGATTGAACTGAACTCCCAGGACGAGCACGCACTGCGTGTGCTCGCCAAGCGCAGGCGGGTGGAAGTCCGGGTGCAGCAACGGGCCCGCATCATCCTGCTGGCCGCACAAGACAAGCAGAACAAAACGATTGCGGCGGAAGTCCATCTGGATCGGCGGCAGGTGGCGTTGTGGCGGCGCCGCTTTCTGGAAGGCGGCATCGAGGCGTTGCGGCACGATGCGGCGCGGCCGGGGCCGCTGGCCAAGGTGACGTCGAAGGTTGAAGACCGCATTGTCGAGACGACCTTGCACGAGAAGCCGGCCGCGCGCACGCACTGGAGCACGCGCACGCTGGCGACCAAGCTCGGGCTGAGTGCGACCACGGTGCGCCGGGTGTGGCAGCGCAATGGCTTGAAGCCGCATCTGCAGCGGACCTTCAAGCTTTCGAACGACCCGCAGTTCGTGGACAAGCTGCGCGATGTCGTCGGTTTGTATCTGGATCCGCCCGAACACGCGCTGATCTTCAGCTGTGACGAGAAGAGCCAGATCCAGGCACTGGACCGCACCCAGCCGGGCCTGCCGATGAAGCGTGGCCGCGCGGGTAGCATGACGCACGATTACAAACGCAACGGCACCACCACGTTGTTCGCGGCACTGAACGTGCTCGACGGGCAAGTCATCGGCCAATGCCGGCAGCGCCATACGCACGTCGAGTGGCTGCAGTTCCTGCGCAAGATCGATCGCCAGACCCCCAAGGATCTGACGGTGCACCTGATCGCCGACAACTACGCGACCCACAAGCATCCGGACGTGAAGAAGTGGCTGGCCCGCCATCCCCGCTTCCACATGCACTTCACGCCCACCAGTTCCTCATGGCTGAACATGGTCGAGCGCTTCTTCCGTGACATCTCCGAGAACCGCATCCGGCGTGACAACTTCGCGAGCGTGCGCGAGCTGATCAGCGCGATCCAGGAATATGTCGCCGAGCACAACCGTCACCCCAAGCCATTCATCTGGACCGCGCGGGCCGACGACATCCTCGCCAAGGTCACCCGCGGCCGGGCCGCGCTCGCAAAGGTTCGTGAATAAGTACATGACTGTTCGGCGCACTACACTAGCCAACATCTGGTATACCGCCAGCGAACCGCAGGAATAGCACCATGCCATCCGTCAATATGTTTCAGGCCAAGTCCGACTTGTCGCGTCTGGTGAAGGCTATCGAGGACGGCCAGGAGAGCGAAATCATCATTGCACGTCGGGGACGTCCGGCGGCCAAGCTCGTGCCAGTCGATACGTTTTCGAGCGACCAGCGAATTGGTATCGCTGCCGGCAAGTTCTCCGTGCCGGACGACATCGACGTCGACAACCGCGAAATCGCTCGCTTGTTCAGTGGCGGCGGCGCGTGAATCTGCTGCTGGACATCCACGTCGTGCTGTGGGCCATCACGAATAGTCCAAAGCTGCCGCGAGCGGCGCGCCAACTCATTGCAGACACCGGCAACGGCGTGTCGGTCAGTGCAGCGAGCGTGTGGGAAATCGCCATCAAGCACGCGCGCCAGCCGGCATACATGCCGGTATCCGGCGGGACGCCGCCAGGTACTTCCGCGCGGCTGGCTATCGCCTGCTCGGCGTCTCGGCAGAGCACGCCGTCGCGCTGGAGACCTTGCCGCCGCTGCACCACGACCCGTTCGACCGCATCCTGGTTGCGCAGGCGCTTGTGGAACCGTTGCGACTGGTGACCGACGATCAGAGGGTCGCCACGTACGGCAACACGATCATTGCTGTCTGATGTGGTTTCGCATGGTGAACGCTGCATCAACACCAAAGAGCGTTGCCTGCGGACGCCGTTCGAGGATGGGCAAACCCCAGCCGCGACGGGCGAGCTTCAGGGCTGTTGGTCGCGCCGCATCGATGACACAAATCGGCTGGTCCATCGTGTCACTGCCGCGACCGTGGATATCGTCCGGTGCAGGGACGACGGCGATGACCGAAGGGGGATGTCGTTACCGGTTTCCGCGTCCGGACCGAGTTCGCCAATCCCGTGCGCCGGCGTCGCATCAATAATAGTCGTCTTCGAGTTGATGCCGTACCGCCAACACCGTCACGTACCCGTCTTCGATCTCGTACAACGCCACGTAGCCGGCGTCGCCGAAGCTGATCGGCATCTCCCGCAGTGCCGGGCGCGAGGGGGAGGCCTTGCGACAGGCAAAGGGAAACGTTTCGAGCATCTCGACGGCCTTTCGTATCGCTCCGATCGCGCGCCGTGCAGCGGCCAGATCTCTTTCAGCCAGAAACGCGTAAAGGCGGGTCAGGTCTTGCAGCGCGTCGTCCGTGAACCGGACGGTGTAGCTCAAGGGGCGGAGCCTCGCCTGACCTCGGCATCGGCAAGAATGCTTTCCAGATGCTCCATCACGGCGCCAACGGAGTGATACCGGCCGGTTGCCTTGGCCCGTTTGCCGGCGACGATTCCACGACGAATGAAGTCACGCCGCGTCACGCGTCGCGCCACCTCGCTGGTCACGGCTCGTTCGATGAAAGTGGAAAGCGTTTCATCGCGCTCCAGAACGCGTTCCACCGAGGCGCGGGCCTCGGCGCTGACACGCACGGACGGAAGCAGGGCGGATTTCATGAGTGAATGGTCGGTGTGCTACGTACGCGCTACAGTAGCGCCACTTGGAATCCGATGCAAACGTCCAAGTTGGCCGCCGACCGGATCGGCACCGCTTCACGCAACGTATCAGCTTGTCTCGGCGATCCTCAGCAGCTCCGGCAAGTACGGCGCGTAGGCTTTCCAGCGGCCAATCGAGCGGGTGTTGATCGGTTGCCGCGCCTGCCACAGGCTGGCCGTGTTGATCGCGCTGGACGTTTGCGCTGGCGCGTGATCCTGATCTTCGCCGGGTGGCTGCGGCGGCAGTCCGATCCACGCGGCCAATTCGGCGACGGTGTCGCGCGGCGCGGTGACGAGCTGCTCGTAAGCGACCGCGCGGATCGAATCCGGCCAGCGCGTGCGCCAGTGGTCCATCAGCTTCTTTTCGTCACGCATGATGCAGGCGATGTCGGCGAAGTCGTAGGCGTAGCCCTGCACGTCTTCCAGAAAGCACTGCTGCCACAGCGACAGGGCGGTATCGCGCGGGCTGCGTTGGCAGTGCACGATCCTGGCACCCGGGAACAGCGCGAGTGCGAGATCGACGTAGCGGAAATTGAGCGGCTGCTTGTCGATGAACCAGCGCGCATCGGGCGCGTCGTCCTGGCGGGAGTCGCGCGCGTAGTCCGCGGCGGCGTGTTGCAGGGCGCCGCGGTCGGGGCTTCCGTTCAGCGCAGGCTGCGCCGCGAGCAGTGCCAGCGTGGGCAGCTCACCGCGATTGCAGGTCTGCGGATGGCGCGCGAGCAGCCCAGCCAGAAGGGTGGTGCCGGTGCGCGGCATGCCCACGATGAACACCGGCGTGAATCCTTCCGTCGGCGCCGTCGGCACCGTGACCGGTCTGGCGGCGAGGCGCGCCTCGATTGCACGCCGCCACGCCTTGCGTGACCAGGGGCTGTCGCGTTTCCGGATCGCGTTGCCCTGTCGGTAATCCGGTGCGGCCGCGCCGCAGTCGCCGAGATCGTCGCTCGCCTTGCCGAGGGCGAAATGGATTTCGGCCCGGGCGAGCGGCGAAAGATCGTGGCGCTCCAGGGCTCCGCGGAAAAGGGCGAGATCGGGATGCGCCGGATCGACGTAGCGCTGTGCGTCGGCGAGTCCGATTGGCGCGTGCCACTCCACCGCGCGCGGATCGTGTCCGAGCGCAAACAGGTAGCGTTCGCGCGCGCGCTCGAACTGTCCCAATTTCATCGCCAGCATCCCCGCGTACGCGTGCAGGCGCGCGTCGGCCGGGTTCGCCGCGACGGCGCCCTCGGCAATGGCGGCGGCATCCTGCGCACGGTAGAAGTCGTCGAGGAGCTCGATCGCGGTGATCGCGAGATCGGCATTGCGGGCATTGGCCGGCGCCGCAAAGCACGCGCGCAGGATCGCGGCCGCGGCCGCGAACCGCGCCTGCTTCTTAAGCAAGCGCGCCAGTGCGAATGCCGATGCGGTGTCAGCGGGATCAGCGGCCAGCAACGCGCGCAGGGTTTGTTCGGCCGCTTCGCCCTGCCCGGTTTGCTGGAAGACGCCGGCTTGCGCACGCAGGAGCTCGGCCGATGCAGGATGTTCGGCGAGCGCCTGATCCAGCGCGGTCTGCGCGGACGTGGTCTCGCCACGCAGGATCGAGGCGCGTATCGCGTCCAGCCAGTCTTGTTCACTGCGGGTCGTGGTCAACTTGCACCTGGTGCATCCCCAATGTTCGACGCCGGAACGCGTTATTCGGCGCCGTCCGCCGTTTCATCAGCGCTAAATCAACCCAATTTTCGTGATTCCGGGGCTGCCACTGACCCCGTTTCTACTTCGTGAGTTACAAAAACCTCGTCATTCCGGGGCCGTCGCCGGCTTCATCGGCGATGGAACCCGGAATCCAGTTCTTCGATCAGCCGGAGCAACGGCTGGATTCCGGGTTCTGCCCGCGATACAGCTGCGGGCAGCCCCGGAA
>JBOHYW010000257.1:0-4679 GCA_050738155.1 Rhodanobacteraceae bacterium | reverse complement strand
CTGCACGATTGGGCATCCAACGGCGCCGACGCGTTTCGCCAGTTCGCGCAGGGCTTCCCCATCAACGGCATCAACGACGAGACCGCGAACGCGCAGCGCACCGCGCGCCGTCGCGGCCGCAACTGGAGAACCGCGTGAGCGAATCGCATCCCGAGATCCGGATCAAGGACCCGCTGCCGCGCTTTCGCACCTTGGCGGTGTGCATCAAGGGCGCGCTGCTGGGGCTGGGGCATCCGCACGTGCAGCACATGGTCCGGCGCAACCGCTACCTGGAAATGCTGGATGCACTGAACGCCGCCAAGCGGGCCGCGAGGACAGGCCGGTGAGCGAGCGCACCCACTACCGTCAACTGCTGGTGCCGGGCAAAGGCGCGATCGGCATCACCGAGAGCGTCCGCCACTCGCACCTTGGCCGCAAGGGCGACACCCTTGAAGTTGTCGTTGGCGCCGTTGGTGCCGCCGAGGCACACCACGGCCAGTAGCAGGAGTACATCCATGTCAACCGGTGACCATGGATCGACCGTGGTGGTGCATGGATGCTGTCTCCGTGGGATGGCCGGCGAAGGGATGGCAGATCGCCTCGGACCGAGAAGGCATTCCCCTGCGATCTGTCTCCGCTTCACGCCATGGAGGCGAGCTTGGGCGAAAAGGATTCAGCCCAACGTTGCACGGGCGCCGGCGCGTTGCAGCCAGCGCAACAGCGCGTGCTGGGCGGGCGTCAGCGTTGGCAAGGCCGACAGCGTGTCGGCCAGTCCTTCAAGGTCGGAGGCGCGATCCACATCGGTCAGGGTTGGCAGCACAGGTCCGCCGTCGCCCATGCCCAACGCCTTGCGCAGTTGCGCAGCGGTGTCGTGACGCGAGTAGCCGACAGCGCGCCAAACCTCGCCCGCAATCGGCGCGCGCGCGCCGAACAGCCAGAAACCACCGTCGCGGGCTTCGCCGAGTACGAATCGCGCATCGCCGTCGAGCGCATGGATCGCGCGGCGCAACAAGATCGACGTGAGCTGTGGCGCGTCTGCACCGACCAGCAATACATGATCGTGTGTCCTGTGCAAGCGCGCGTAGACGTAGTGCAGGCGATCGCCGAGGGCTCCCTCGCCCTGCCAGATCCGCGGCAGGCTCCGCCACTGCAGATCATCCAGCGCGGTGAGTTCCGCAACCGCCCAATATGGCTGCAAGCCAGCGCCTACCGTCTGCGCGACCTCAGCCACCGCGCATGCGGCCAGCCGGTGAAACTCAATGGTGGCGCGCGCACCAAGCGTCGCCGCCAGCCGGGTCTTGATCGGCGAATGCCCCGGCGTCTTGACGAAAATCGCGAGCGCCGCAGTCATGCCGTGCGCGTCCCGTGCGTACGGCGCACGGCGCGCCATTGCGGCCATGCCTGGCACGCGGTCAGCCCGAGATGCCGCGTCGTGGTGCTCCACCATCCCTGTTCGGCGTACTTTCGCGCGCTGCTTTCAAGCGGCGCGGCGATCCGTCGCAACGGCAGGCATGTGGCGCGCGCACGCCAGACCAGCCTATGGTCCTCACCACAGTCCACGCTCTCGTCATAGCCACCCATTCGCACAAACCACGCCGCGGGCAGCACGAACCCTTGATCGCCAAATGGCATTCCGAGCCAACGCGCACGCAGGTTGGCACCCAGTGCGTTCAGACGCGCCAGCGATGGCCCGTCGCGGTAACGCAGGTCGAAGTAACCGAGGGCGGGACGGTCCGCTGTCAGGAAGGTTTCCAGTGCCGCCAACGTGCATGCGGGCAAGCGCGAATCGGCATGCAGGAACCACAGCCAGCGTCCGCGCGCCGTCTGCGCGCCAACGTTCATCTGCCGGGCGCGGCCCGGCGGGCTGACCAAGATGCGTCCCACTGCATAGCTCCCACTTTTCCGCAACGCCGGCGGCCGGGGTGCGCCGTCCACACGCACGAGCACGACCTCGGCGTCACCGGGCAATCCGCGCAGCTGCTCGAGCAGCACAGCACCCTCGGTCTCGTTTGGCCCAAACGGAACGATCACCGACAGGCACACGGCTGTCATGTCAACGCACCTCCGCAGGAACTGCCCGCACCCGCGGTGCAGCCGTAACAGTGATCCGCGAACGCGATCGGATCCCGTTCGACCTCCGCCAGGTTCTCGATGTCCCACAACGTACGCCGGTGGCCCCCCTGCGGCAGTTCCAGTGCCTGATTGAAGTCGCAGTCGTAGAGCTTTCCATCCCAGCTCACCGACAGCAGGTTGCGGCACATCACGTGCGGGGCGGCGCGTGGATTGAACGCGTCCAGCAGCGTCTGCATGTATTGCTCGCAGCGCCCCTCGCGTTCCAGCAGGTGCAGGAAACGCTTGATCGGCATGTTGGTGATCGTGAACAGGCGGTTGAACACGATGCCGAAATGTTCGGCCAGCTCCTGCCGGTACTTGATTTCGAGTGGTGCCTGCGGCGGCGGCAGCACGGCACCGATCGGGTTGTAGACCAGATCCAACTCCAGTCCGGAGCCTTCACGGCTGTATCCGAGCGCGTTCAATTTTTGGAGGGCACGGATCGAGCGATCGAACACATGCTGCCCGCGCTGAATTTCGACATTGTCCTTGCTGTAGCACGGCAGCGAGGCAATGATCTTTACCCCCTCGGCAGCGAGGAAGTCGGCGGTGTCCTCTTGGCCGGGGCGGGACAGCACGGTGAGGTTGCAACGGTCGATCACCGTCTTGCCGAGCGCGCGCGATGCGCGCACCAGCTCGCGAAAATGCGGGTTCAGTTCCGGCGCCCCGCCGGTGAGGTCGACCGTATGTACGCTTGGGGCGTCGGTGAGCAAGTCAACAATACGCGTCACCGTCGCCTCCTGCATGATCTCGGTGCGATTGGGACCTGCCTCGACGTGACAGTGGCGGCACGCCAGATCGCAGAGTTTGCCCACATTGACCTGCAAAATTTCCAGCCGGGTACGGGGCAAGCGCAGGCCATATGCACGCAAGGTTTCGGTAAAAGACGGGTGACGATCGGCGACGACAGCATTCATGCGAGGGGATACTCCTTTTTGATGGGGGGCAACTTGCGGCTTGGCGCGGTATCCAGTGCGCGGGGTTCGTGGCGCCGCCAGTGGTGCCAGCGTCCGAGCCAGCGCAACGCACGTTCGGGAGCGTGCGCCTTTTTCCAGGCGCCAGCGGCGTAGCGGTTGGCTTCGGCGAACGTCGGATAGGCGCGGACGGTCGCGAGGATGCCGTTGAGACCGATGCGATGGCGCATGGCCAACGCGAATTCGGTGACCCATTCGCCCGCATGCGGGCCGACGCAGGTCGCACCGAGGATGCGATCCTTGCCGGGTACCGTCAGCACTTTCACAAAACCTTGCGGCGCCTGCTCGGCCAGTGCGCGGTCGAGTTCGCCCAGGCCGTAGCGGGTGACTTCGTACCTGGCGCCGTGCTCCTCGGCTTCGCGTTCGTTCCATCCGATGCGGGCGATTTCCGGATCGGTGAAGACCACGGCCGGCATCACCCGCGTATCGACGCGAAAGCGCTTGATGCCGCCAAACAGCGCGTTGACCGTGGCATACCACGCCTGATGCGCGCCGGCGTGGGTCAGTTGCCACGGCCCAGCCACGTCGCCGCAAGCGTAGATGTTGGGGTACAGCGTTCGCAGATACGCATCGGTCTCGATGGTTCGCTTCGACGTCAGCGGAATGTTCAGGTCTTCCAGCCCGTAGCCTTGCGTACGCGGCACCCGCCCGACTGCGACCAGGATCGCGTCGAACGCGATGCGCACGGATGCCCCCGCGTGTTCAAAACGCAACCACCTGCCCTCGCTATCGGTTTCCGCCGCCAAGGCTTTGTACGATGTGCGCACGTCCACGCCGTCTTCGCGCAAGACAGCGGCGACGAACGCCGACACCTCATCGTCCTCGCGCGGCAGCAGACGTTCGCCCTTCTGGACCAGCGCGACGCGCGAGCCGAGCCGCGCAAAGGCCTGACCCAACTCGCAGCCGACCGGTCCGCCGCCCAGGATCAGCAAACGCGGCGGCAGTACGTCGAGATTCCAGATCGTGTCCGAGGTGAAATAACCCGCGTCAGCCAGACCGGGAAGGTCGGGCACGCGGGGTTCGGCACCCGCCGCGATCACGATTGCGCGGGTGGTGATCGGCTCACCATCCACCTCGACGCACCAGGGCGAACGAATGCGCGCGTGGCCGCGGCGTACGTCCACGCCTAGTTTGCGATAACGTTCCATCGAATCATGTGGCGCGATCGCGGCGACGGCCTCGCGCACGTGCCGCATCGCGGCCGCAAAATCCACCTGCGGCGCCCCGGCCTCGACGCCGAACTGCCGGGCTTGCCGTACCGCGCGCGCCACGCGAGCAACGCGGATCAAAGCCTTGGACGGCACGCAGCCGGTGTTGAGGCAATCGCCGCCCATGCGCTGCCCCTCGATGAGCGTCACTTTGGCGCGCGTGGCGGCGGCGATATAGGCGCTGACCAGCCCGGCCGCGCCCGCGCCGATCACCACCAGATTGCGATCGAACGACGCGGGGCGTTGCCAGCCACGGTACACGCGCCGGCGGCGGACCAGCGCGAGAACCCCACGCGCCAGCCAGGGCAGCAGTGCGAGCAGCACGAGGGCACCGATCAGCATCGGCGAGAACAGTGCCGACAAGGACGTAACGTGCCCGAGCTCGGTGCCGGCCGCGATGTACACC
>JBOHYW010000256.1:0-4713 GCA_050738155.1 Rhodanobacteraceae bacterium | reverse complement strand
GCGGCAAGCGGTGCTTCGGGCAGCGCCCAGCAGACCCCGCAGCAATCCGACCAAGCGCAGCCCGCGCAATCGACGCAAACCAAGGCCGAGGAGAACAAGAAGAAGAAACAGCAGGAGCAACAGAAGCAGAAACAGAAGGCCGTCACGCTCGGTGCCGTGCAGGTCACGGGTTTTGCCAGCAGCGTGCAGAATTCGGTCGAAATCAAGCGCCAGTCCAATTCCATCGTGGAGGCGGTATCGGCCGAACAGATCGGCAAGCTGCCCGGCACCAGCATCGCCGACGCACTCGGCCGCCTGCCCGGCCTCGCGGTGCAGACGCTCAATGGTCGTCCGCAGGTGCTCACGATCCACGGCCTCGGACCCGACTTCAGCACCGCGCTGGTCAACGGCAACCAGCAGGTGAGTACCTCCAACAACCGCGACGTGCAGTTCGACCAGTACCCGCAGAGCTGGTTCGGCAGCGTGGTGGTGCACATGAGCCCCAGCGCCAACCTGATCGGACAGGGCCTGGCGGGTACGGTCGACATGCACACGGTCCGCCCGCTGGACAGCGCTCAGCGAACGGTGGCGGTCAACGCGAACTACATCTGGGACGGCATGGGTCAGCTCGCCGACGGGCCGGGCGTGAGCGATCACGGCTATCACCTCGATGGCGTGTATGTGGATCAGTTTGCCGACCATACGTTCGGCATCACCCTCGGCGTCGACTTCGAAGCCAATCCGGCCCAGATCGAGCATCAGGCTCCTTGGGGATACGCCAAAGACGCGAATGGCGACCTGGTGGTCGGCGGCTCCAAGAACTACGGCATCTCCGACCTGATGAAGCGCCAGGGCTATCTCGCCACGTTCGAGTGGCGGCCCTCGGACGCGTTTTCCAGCACGCTGGATTTCACCTACGACAACTTCAACGAAACCCAGCAGGCCAAGGGCATGGAGTTCCCGCTGTTCTACAGCAGCGCCAAGCTGCAACCCGGCGGCAAGGTGGTGAACGGTTTCGTGCAAAGCGGCACCTACGGCAACGTGAAGCCGGTCGTCCGCAACGACTACAACAACACCAAGGCGAAGGTCTGGAACATCGACTGGAACGCGAGGATCCGCTTCAATTCCGAATGGTCGGCGGCCATCGACGCCAATTATTCGCGTGCCGACCGTCGCGACGTGCTGCTGGAGAGCTATTCCGGCACCGGTTACGGCGTAACTGGCGGCGCCCACGACACCGTCGCATTCAGTGAACTGGCCAATAGCATGCTGGTGCTCAACCCAAGCCTGAATTACGCGGACACCAGCTTGATCGTGCTGACCGACCCGCAGGGTTGGGGGTCGGGAGCGACCCCGCCGGTGGTGCAGGGCGGTTTCATCAATGCTCCTTACACCAACGACTATCTCGCCAACCTGCGCGCGGCCGTGAAGCGCAGTTTCCTCAGCGGTCCGATCTCCAGCATGGAATTCGGTGTGGACCGCGGCACCCGCAACAAGAACTACAACATCGATCAGGATTTCCTGATTTTCCCGGGTGGCGCGAAGACCGCGCCGCTGCCGGCCGACGTGACGACCGGCGATCCGCTGTCCTGGATGGGGATCGGCCAACAGGTCATCTACAACCCGCTCGCGCTGATCGCCAACGGCACCTACCAGTTGTTCCCGACCTCGCTGTCCTCGATTTCGGTACCGCCGAACTGGGCGGTGCGCGAGCGCGACGTGACCTCCTACCTGCAGTTCAACCTCGACACCAACCTCGGCAACGTATCGTTGCGCGGCAACTTCGGCGTGCAGGCGGCGCATACCAGCCAGACGACTTCGGGCCAGTCGGCCTCGCTCAGTGCCGGCGGCACCAATGGCGCCAGCGTCGAACTGAAGCCGATCTCCGGCGGTACCAATTACACCCGCTGGCTGCCCAGCCTGAACCTGGTGTTCGGATTGACGCAGAACGATGATTTGCGCTTCAGCGCGGCGAAGACGATCGCGCGACCACGCATGGACCAGATGAGCGCGAGCGTTGGCATCAACGCGGACATTACGCACCTTGCCTCGACCAACCCCAACCAGAGCTATTTCAGTGCGTCGGGCGGCAATGCGAAGCTGCTCCCGACCCGCGCCGACAACTACAACATCAGCTACGAGCACTACTTCAGCGGTGCGACGTCCGATTACCAGTGCACGTCCAACGAAGCCCGGCAGTCGCCGCTGTGCAATGCCGGAGGAGCCGGCTACGTCGCGCTTTCGGGATACTTCCTCTCGCTGCACGATTACATCGATCCGAACGCCGCGTACCTGTACGACTTTTCGGCGTTCATTCCGGCTTACCTGAGCCCGGCGCAGCAGAAGCAATTGGGAACCCCGTTCGGTACGGTTTCAGGGCCGGTCAACGACGGCCACGGCTATGTGAAGGGCTTGCAGGCAACCTTGAACATGCCGCTGGGTCACTTCACGCCGTACCTCAACGGTTTCGGCGTGATCGTGAGCGGCAACTACACCAAGAGCTCGCTGGTGTTTGGAACCAACCCGGCCCCGATCACCGTGCCTGGCCTTTCCCAGTGGGTAGCCGACGCGACGCTGTATTACCAGTACCGCGGCTTCCAGGCGCGCGTAAGCGATACTTATCGCAGCAGTTTTCTCGGTCGGGTTTCCGGCATCAGCGCCACGCGCATCGAGCAGACCATCGAAGGCGGCAGCACCTATTCGGCGCAGGTCAGCTACGGCATCGATACCGGCAGGCTGAAGGGGTTGACCTTCATCCTGCAGGGTTCGAACCTCAGCAACCAGAAATTCGTCACCTACCAGAACAACGACCCGCGCCAGGCACAGACATGGGAGCTGTACGGACGCCGGTACGAAGCCGGCATTTCGTACAAGTTCTGACATGGTCCAGCGCCGGAGTCGGGAATCGGGAATTGGGGGTCGGGAAAGCATGAGACCGGCGTCATCCGGGGCCGCCCGCGTTGATTAGCGCTACATGCCAGCAAATTTCGAACGCGCGGAACGGACAATAATTTGTCGTCATTCCGGGGCCGGCCGCGCCGTTTGCGGGCGGAACCCGGAATCCATTTTTTGCTGATCGGAATGGCAAGATCAAGATGGATTCCGGGTTGCCGCGCCATGAAGCCGGCGCAGCCCCCGGAATGACCACCTGGTTTGTTGAACATCGGCGCGAATCAGATCCGCTTTTATCCGCGTTCATCCGCGTTCATCCGCGTCAAAGCCTTTTGATTCGCGCTACATGTCAGAAAATCTCATCACACGGAAACGGACAATAATTTGTCGTCATCCCGGGTTGCCGCGCCATGAAGCCGGCGCAGCCCCCGGAATGGCGACCTGGTTTGTTGAATTTCAGCGCGAATCGCGAAACCGGAAACCATTCCCATCAGCTTTTATCCGTGTCAAATCCGTGTCAATCCGTGTCAAAGGCTTCTGCCGTCCGTGTTCATCTGCGTCAAAAGCTTTCGCTTGTTCTTTATCCGCGGCTGTCCGCGTTCATCGGCGTCAGAATGTCTCTGTCATGAAAAAAAGCGGCGTCGGCCGACACGGAAAAGGCGGATTAAAACCGAAAACCATTTTTATCGACTGTTATCCCTGTCAATCCGTGTCAAAGGTTTCTGCTGTCCCTGTCGATCCGTGTCAAAGGCTTCCGCTCTCTTGACTCAACCATGCAAATCGAACGTTGTACCCTTCCTCGATGAATGACGATGCGATCCGCCGTGTGGTGATCGTGGGCGGCGGCACCGCCGGCTGGCTGGCGGCCGCGCTGCTGGCGCGCGGGCTCGGGCCCGAGCGCGAAATCCGCCTGGTCGAATCGGCCGAAATCGGCACCGTCGGCGTGGGCGAGGCGACTATCCCGCAGATCCTGCACATCAATGCGTTCCTCGGCATCGACGAGAACGACATGCTGCGTTGCACCCACGGCACGTACAAGCTGGGCGTGCAGCTCAACGACTGGGGTCGATTGGGGGATTCGTACCTGCACGGTTTCGGTGACGTCGGATTGCCGCTCGGCCTGCTGCCGTTCCATCACTACTGGTTGCGTGCGCGGGCGCGTGGCGACACGCATTCGTTGTGGGCGTACTCGTTGAACGCCGCGGCCGCCACGAAGGACAAGTTCGCGCGACTCGACAAGGTGCCGGACACTCCGCTCGCCGGCATCCGCTATGCCTACCAGTTCGACGCCGCGCGCTACGCCCACTACCTGCGCGAACGCATTCCGGAGGGCAGGGTGCGCCGCACCGAAGGCAAGGTGGTCGGCGTGAACCTGCGCGGCGGAGACGGTTTCATCGAATCGCTTGCGCTGGACGGTGGCGAAACCGTCGAGGGTGACTTCTTCATCGACTGTTCCGGATTCCGCGGCCTCCTGATCGAGGGCGCGCTGAAGACCGGCTACGAAAACTGGCAGCACTGGCTGCCGTGCGACCGCGCGCTCGCCGTCGCCAGTGCCCGCACCACGCCGATGCGCCCCTACACCCAGGCCTTCGCGCGCACTTCCGGCTGGCAATGGCGGATCGCGTTGCAGCACCGCACCGGCAACGGCCACGTCTATTCCAGCCGCTTCCTGAGCGACGACGAAGCCGCCGCACAACTCCTGTCGAACCTCGCGAGCGAACCACTGGAAGACCCGCGCCCACTGCGCTTCACCACCGGCATGCGGCGCCTCGCGTGGAACCGCAACTGCCTCGCGCTGGGCTTGGCAGCCGGGTTCATGGAGCCGCTGGAATCGACCAGCAT
>JBOHYW010000255.1:0-4738 GCA_050738155.1 Rhodanobacteraceae bacterium | reverse complement strand
AAAGCCGCACATCGGAAAATCGGGCGTACCCTTCATGTACAACACGATCGGGTGTCCAGTCAGCGTGTTCTTGATGCGTTCAATGACGTCCATGGGAGTTCGGTCTAGAATGGGGATTGGTGTTGTGCGAACGCCGCGTATTGTATCAGGCGCGCCATCGCTGCATGCCGCCCCGAGCCTTTCAAACTTCAAGGAGAATCCCATGGCGATCGAACTTCCTCCGCTTCCTTACGAGCGCAACGCGCTGGCCCCGCACATCTCCGAGGAAACCCTGGACTACCACTACGGCAAGCATCACAAGGCTTATGTCGACAAGCTCAACGGGCAGATCGAAGGCACCGATTTCGCCGACATGAACCTCGAGGACATCGTGAAAAAGGCCACCGGCGGCATGTTCAACAACGCTGCGCAGGCCTGGAACCACACCTTCTACTGGAACTCGCTTTCGCCCAATGGCGGCGGCGATCCGTCAGGCAAGCTGGCCGACGCAATCAACAAGGCCTTCGGCGACATCGCCAAGTTCAAGGACGAATTCGCCAAGCTCGCCACCGGCACCTTCGGTTCCGGCTGGGCATGGCTGGTGCAGCGCGGCGACGGTTCACTGGGCCTGGTGTCGACGTCCAACGCCGGCACGCCGATCACCGGCAGCGATCGACCGCTGCTCACCTGCGACGTGTGGGAACACGCCTATTACATCGACTACCGCAACGCGCGCGCGAAATACATCGACGCGTACTGGAATCTGGTGAACTGGGATTTCGCGGCCAGCCAGATGGCGTAAGCATCCGCGATTGGCCACCACGGATCAGCACGGATCGCCAAATCGAATCCGTAGCATCCGTGGTTGGCCTTTGCCTTCCTGCACGCCCGGAAGAATTTTCGACCACGGATTTACACGGATTACCACGGATCAACTGGATTGAATCCGTGTTCATCCGTGTAAATCCGTGATGAATGCTCTTTGCAGCCATGTAGGCCGGATCAAGCCGCAAAGCGGCGGATCCGGGCGCAAGTCACGCTCATGGCGGATCCGGCGTTCGCGCATTCGCGCTCGCGCCTTGATCCGCCCTACGCCTGACACATTACCTATCTGCAACAGTCTCGGCCGCTGCGGTCACCGCATCGGCAAGCCGCGTCGCAAGCGCCTGCACTTCTTCGGCATCCTCACCTTCGATGGTGACCCGCACCAGCGGTTCGGTGCCGGACGGGCGCAGCACCACTCGACCGCGTCCACGCAACCTTCCCTGCACTGCTTCCAGCGCTTGCTGCACCGACGGCGCCGTCACCACCTCGCGGGCACCCGCCACACGCACATTGCGGGTGATCTGTGGCAGCTTGGCGAACCCGACACGCGCCTCGACCAGGTCCTTGCCGGCGCGGGCAAGCGCATCCAGTACCGCAAGCGCCGACACGATGCCGTCGCCGGTGCTGGCACGGTCGAGGCACAGGATGTGGCCGGACGTTTCGCCACCCAGCAGGCCACCGTGTTCCTTCAACTTTTGCAGCACGTAGCGATCGCCGACGTTGGCGCGCAGAAAGCCCGCACCGACCTCGCCCAATGCGCGCTCAAGCCCGAAGTTGCTCATCAGGGTGCCTACCACCGGCCCACGCAACCGCCCCTCGTCCAGCCAGTCGTGCGCCAGCACGTACAAGAGATCGTCGCCGTCGGCGAGTTCGCCGTTGCGATCGATCATCTGCACGCGATCGCCATCGCCGTCGAAGGCGATGCCGAGGTCGGCGTGTTGTTCGACCACCGCGCCGCGCAACGCCGCCGGATGGGTGGAACCGACCCCGCGGTTGATGTTGAAACCGTCCGGCTCGCAGCCGGTCCGCATGACTTTTGCACCCAATGCCGCGAACACCTTGGGCGCGACCATGTAGGTGGCGCCGTGCGCGCAGTCGAGCACGATGTGCTGTCCCGAAAGGTCGGGCGGTGCTGCCAGCGTGCCGAGACAAAACCGCACGTAGCGTTCCACCGCATCGTCGATGCGACGCGCCTTGCCGAGACGTTCCGCGGCAACGGTAGTGAACGGCGCATCGATTTCGCGCTCGATGTCGCACTCCACGGCATCGTCGAGTTTCTCGCCATCGGCTGAAAAAAACTTGATGCCGTTGTCCTGGTATGGATTGTGCGAGGCGCTGATCACGATGCCGGCGCTGGCGCCCAGCTCGCGCGTCAATTGCGCCACCGCTGGCGTCGGCAGCGGCCCGAGCAGGCCGACGTTGGCACCCGCCGCGACCAGCCCCGCTTCCAGCGCGGACTCGAACATGTAACCCGACACCCGCGTGTCCTTGCCGATCAACACCAGCGGGCGTTTGCCGTTGCCCAGCACCACGCCCGCGGCGCGACCAAGCTTCAGCATGAATTCGGCGGTGATCGGCCATTCCCCGACCTGACCACGTACGCCGTCGGTGCCGAAGTATTTTCTGCGGGATGGGGAATTCGGTACGCTGGACTCGGACATGGGATGTACGATCTTGGAAAGACGGAGGCAAAGAATACCTTGTGGGAGCGCGCCAAGCGCGCGATGGGAGTCACTCAGGGAAATGTGATTATCGCGGGCAAAAGAAAAAGACGGCGCTTCGCGCCGGCCCGCTCCCACCGCTAACAAGACCCGCTTCTGTGCAATCGACCTTGAACGGTCAATCATCGCCGAACCGCTGTGAACCAAAAGGTACTGGCGCGGCCTTCGCTGGTGCGTCGCCTGCGTGCACCGCCTGCCACACCACCAGCGCGTCACGGGTCGCCGCGACGTCATGCACGCGCACGATCGCAGTGCCACGTTGCACCGCGATCAATGCGGCGGCGGCGGAACCGGCCGCGCGGTCGGCTCCGGAACCACGCCCGGTCAGGGCACCGATCATCGACTTGCGGGA
This sequence comes from Rhodanobacteraceae bacterium, assembly GCA_050738155.1. Taxonomy (GTDB): domain Bacteria; phylum Pseudomonadota; class Gammaproteobacteria; order Xanthomonadales; family Rhodanobacteraceae; genus 66-474. Next base: position 1,861 of record JBOHYW010000255.1, on the reverse strand, counting down.
AACGCCCACGAACACGCCAGCAGCGAGGTCGCGAAAACGCTCCAGCATGCGCAACAAGGCAAGGTTGTGCTCCAGCGTCTTGCCGAAACCGAAGCCGGGATCGACCAACACCCGGCGCTTGTCGATGCCGGTCATTTCGCAGGCGAATACCCGCTCGGCGAGAAAGCGATGCACCTCGCCGACTACATCGTCGTAATGCGGTGCATCCTGCATCGTGCGCGGCTCGCCCTGCATATGCATCAGGCACACCGGCACCTTCAATTCCGCCGCGGCGTCCAGCGCGCCTTCACGACGCAACGCGTACACGTCGTTGATGAACCCGGCGCCCGCAGCAACAGCGGCACGCATCACTTCCGGATTGGATGTATCGACCGAAACCGGCACCTCGACACGTTTTGTCAACGCCTCGATCACCGGTACCACGCGCGCAATTTCGTCTTCGACTGAAACCGGTTCGGCACCGGGTCGCGTGGATTCCGCACCGACGTCCAGCAGATCGGCACCCTGCTCCACCATCGCGACACCCCGCGCGACGGCAGCGTCGACGTCGCCAGCGAGGCCGTCGCCGGAAAACGAATCGTCGGTGAGGTTCAATATCCCGCAGATGCGCGGCCGATCTAGCTTCAGCTTGCGGCCATTGCAATCGAGCGCGGGAATGGTATCGAACATCTGCGCAGTCTAAGGCAGATCGCGCGGACCCGGGAACGAACGAGGCCGCACGAGGCGGCCTTGTTGATGCCCGGTTGGTCTGAATGACCGTAGCGAAGCGGACAACAAGTAGGCTGGATCAAGCCGCGTGAGCGGCGGAAGACTCCAGGCATCCTGCCTTTCGGCCCTTCGGCCCGGCTTCGCCGTTCGCGCCGCTCCTGCGGCGCAGTCGGCGCTCGCGCATTCGCGCTCGCGTCTTGATCCGCCCTACAATTTCAGCGTCGAGTACGCTGCTGTGCCCCGAGTGCGATGCCCACCGCAACGCCGAGTGCGATGCCCATCGTGAGATCGTGCATCGCAGTACCCATGGCAACGCCGATGGCGATGCCCACCGCAAGCATGGAGGTATTGAAACCCTTCGTCTTGGGTGTGCACGGCATCTCAGTGTTGCCCCGCCGGATGGCTCCCCGGCGCCACGGTCACGCCGGGCGCGGCTGCAGGCTTGCCACCACCCGATCCGGCGTCACCATCGGTACGCGGGCGCCAGTCCTTCGGCGGGCCGGGCTCGCGGCCTTCCATGATCGCGGCAATCTGTTCCCTGTCGATGGTTTCGTACTGCAGCAGCGCGCGCGCCATCGAGTGCAATTTCTCGATGTCGTCGGTGAGGACCTGCCGGGCACGGTTGTACGCGGCGTCGATGACTTCGCGCACCGCGACGTCGATCTTGCGCGAGGTCTCGTCCGACACGTTCTTGTGCTGGGTCACCGAGCGGCCGAGGAAGACCTCGTCCTCGTCCTCGGCATAGGTCATGGGGCCGAGTTCCGTGGACAAGCCGTACTTGGTGACCATGTCGCGCGCGAGCGCAGTCGCGCGCTGGATGTCGTTCGACGCACCGGTAGTGACCATGTCCGCGCCGAAGATCAACTCCTCGGCGACCCGCCCGCCGAACAGGCTGGCCAGCTTGCTCTGCAGCGACAATTTGCTGTGGCTGTAGCGATCCTGTTCCGGCAGGAACATGGTCACGCCCAGCGCGCGGCCACGCGGGATGATGGTGACCTTGTGCACCGGGTCGTGATCGGGCACCGAGAGCCCCACGATCGCATGGCCGGACTCGTGGTACGCGGTGAGCTTCTTCTCGTCCTCGCTCATGATCATGGAGCGCCGCTCGGAGCCCATCATGATCTTGTCCTTGGCGCGCTCGAAGAAATCCATG
>JBOHYW010000254.1:0-4805 GCA_050738155.1 Rhodanobacteraceae bacterium | reverse complement strand
GGGATGGTTCGACTGCGTCTCCATCGCGCCCCCTGTGAGGTTCGGACCCTACACCGCCGTCGCAGTGGGGGCAATGCCGACACAGTTAGCAGGGTTCAGTCGCAGGAGACGAGACAAACCCTGCGGTTGCAGGAGTCAGGATCACCGCGGTCATCCGCGTGACGACAGGGTTCCGGTAGCTGCAGGTCGTTGGGGCAAGCAGGCACTGGATGGATTCGCGCCGTTCGTGGCGCTTGCATTTGCAATCCTGCCAGTACAGTCCGCTATCGCGGGAATGGCGACAGGCGCGTGTTCGTCCATATTGCTGGTGTTTGTGGATAGCATGTCCCTTTTCAGGCAACCAGGGACAACTTCGTGACCACGAACATCGGTTCCATGGAGCTCGCCGCAATCTGTGGGATGGCTGACGCATTGCGCGAGCACCATCCGCTGGTGCAGTGCATTACCAATGTCGTGACGGTCAATTTCGTCGCGAATGTCTTGTTGGCGGTCGGGGCGACGCCAGCCATGGTGGATATCCCGGACGAGGCTGGTGCATTCGCTCGCGTCGCCTCGGGGTTGCTGATCAATCTTGGAACGCCGCACGTCGAGCAGCGGACTGCCATGCTCGAGGCAGCGGCAGCGGCGCACGCAAATGGAACACCGTGGGTGCTGGATCCGGTCGCCGTCGGGTCGTTGCCGGTGCGGACGCAACTCGCGCATGCACTGCTGGATTACTGTCCCACCATCATCCGCGGCAACGCTTCGGAAATCATCGCGCTGGCGGGCGCCGGGCAAGGTGGCCGCGGAGTGGATTCAAATGACGATCCTGCGCAAGCAGTGGATGCGGCGCGCCGGCTTGCGGTCACCACGGGGGGCGCGGTCGCGGTTTCGGGTCCGACCGACATCATCGTCGATGCGCAGCAGACGTTGCGTATGCACAACGGGCATGCGTACCTCACGCGCATCACCGGCGGGGGTTGCGCGCTTGGTGCCGTGATGGCGGCGTGCGCCGGGTTGCATCCATCGCCGTTGCTGGCGGCTGCTGGTGCTACGGCGCTCTACACCATCGCTGCCGAACAGGCCGCGGTCGATGTACGCGGCCCCGGCAGTTTTGCTGTGGCCTTGCTCGATCGCCTGTCGAACATCATCCCCGACGAGGTGGCGCGAGCCATCGTGTTGGAGTCGTCTTGAGGCGGTGCGGCGGGCGGACGAATATGGGGCGCGTGCATCCGGCACACCGCCAGCCCTTATCGGGAAGAAACGTATTTCTCGCGCCGGATGTGTTTGATCGGCAGGCCGAGTTCCTTCAACTGGGTGAAGGTGGCGTCGATCATGTCGGGGTTGCCGCACAGGTAGGCGATGTCGTGTTCGGGGTGCGGTTCGATTTCCGACAGCGCGTCCTGCACGTGGCCTTGCCGGTCGTGCAGGCGCGGTGTCGCGCGGGCGCCGCGCGAGAAGCAGGGATGGAACACGAATGCATCGGGGTGCTGTTTGGCGAATGCCTCGAACTCCTCGCCGTACAGCAGTTCCTGTTCGGTGCGCGCGCCGTACAGCAGCACGAAGCGGCGGTCCTGTTCGGCGATGAGTTTTTCGATGCGTGGCAGCATCGCGCGGTAGGGCGCGACGCCGGTACCGGTGGCGATCAGGACGTAGCGCCGGTTGGCGTCATCATCCATCAGGCAGAAACGGCCGTACGGACCGCTGGCTTCGATTTCTTCGCCGGCTTGCAGCTTTTCGAACAATTTGGTGGCCGCGCCGCCTTCGACGTATGACACTGCAAGTTCCAGGCGCTGGACCTTGCCGGAGCTGTCGGCCGGCGTGCCGACCGAATAGCTGCGTTTGGTCGGCTTGCCGTCGTCGTAGCTGAAATGGATCTGGATGAACTGGCCGGGCGTGAACGCAAACGGCGCGCCGTCGGCACGCTCGAACGCGAGGTGCCGCACGCTGGGCGCGAGCATGAAACTTTCTGCAAGCCTGATTTGAAAATGTTCGATCATGGCGAGGGTCGGCGAGACGCGACAAGCCTTTTATAATAGTCGAATGCGGCATGTTCTGCCGCGCAGTGAATTCCCGAAATGACCCAAATCACGCCTGCCGGCGATGGCCCGGCACTTGCAGTCGACAAGCTGCGCAAAACCTATTCCACCGGTGTCGAGGCCCTGAAGGGCATTTCGTTGACGGTGCAACAAGGTGACTTTTTCGCGCTGCTGGGACCGAACGGTGCCGGCAAATCGACGCTGATCGGAATCCTTTCCTCGCTGGTCAACCCGACTTCGGGCGACGCACGCGTGTTCGGCATTTCCGTCAATGCCGATCGCGGCGGGGTCATGCGTCAGATTGGGTTGGTGCCGCAGGAAATCAACTTCAACCAGTTCGAATCGCCGTTCGACATCTGCGTGAATGTCGCCGGTTTTTACGGCATTCCGCGTTCGATCGCGAAACAACGCGCGGAAAAATACTTGAACGAGCTGCGCATCTGGGACAAGGCGTTTCAGGCGACGCGGATGATGTCGGGCGGCATGAAGCGGCGGCTGATGATCGCGCGCGCGATGATGAACGAGCCGCGCCTGTTGATCCTGGATGAGCCGACCGCGGGTGTCGACATCGAGATCCGCCGCTCGATGTGGCAATTCATCACCGGCATCAACCGCGCCGGCACCACGGTGATCCTGACCACGCATTACCTCGAGGAAGCCGAACAACTGTGTCGCAACATCGCGATCATCGACCACGGCGAGATCATCGAGGACACCTCCATGCGCCGCTTGCTCGCCACGCTCGACGTGCAATCGTTCGTGTTGGACGTGACCGGGTTGAACGGCAGCGTGCCGGAACTGTCCGGCGTCACATTCACGCGCGTGGACGATCAGACGCTGGAAGTCGAGATACCCAGCAGCCACAACGTCAATTCGTTGTTCGCGGCGCTGACGCAGCACGGCATCACCGTGACCTCGATGCGCAACAAGACCAACCGGCTCGAGGAACTGTTCGTGCGGCTGGTGGAACACGAAGACGGGAACGGTCACGACGGCAAGGGCAGGGTGGCGGCATGAACGATCTGGATGCCGAGCGCGAAGCAGCGTTTGTCGCCCACGCGCCTTCCGGTTCGGTCGCGCGCGCCAACATGGTCGCGTTGTACACCATCACCCGCCGCGAAGTCCGCCGCGTGATGCGGATCTGGACGCAAACGCTGGTGCCGCCAGCGATCACGATGACGCTGTACTTCGTGATCTTCGGCAAGGTGATTGGAAGTCGGGTCGGTCACATGGAGGGCTTTCCGTACATGGAGTACATCGTGCCCGGCCTGGTGATGATGAGCATCATCAACAATTGTTATTCCAATATCACGTCGAGTTTCTTTGGCTCCAAGTTCGGGCGTTATGTCGAGGAGCTGCTGGCTTCGCCGATGCCGAGCTGGGTGGTGTTGACCGGTTACGTGGCGGGGGCGGTGACGCGCGGAATCGTGGTCGGCATCATCGTGCTGGCCATCGCGTTGTTGTTCACGTCCCTGCATCTCGCGCACCCGGTGGTCGCCGTCACCACCGTGCTGCTGGGTTCGACGATCTTCGCGCTGGCCGGCTTCATCAACGCGATGTTCGCCAAGCGTTTCGACGATATCGCAATCGTGCCGACCTTCATCCTGCAGCCGCTGACCTACCTCGGCGGCGTGTTCTATTCGGTCAAGCTGCTGGGTTCGCCATGGAAGGAGTTCTCGCTGGTCAACCCGATCCTGTACTTCGTCAACGCGTTCCGCTACGGCATCCTCGGCATCAGCGACGTCCCGTTGTGGATCGCCTACATGGTGATGCTGGTGTTCGTGATCGTGCTGAGCGGCGTGGCGCTGTGGCTGTTGAATCGGGGGGTCGGGCTGCGGTCGTAACAACAGCCATCCCCCTCTCGCGCTGCGCGCGCAGCATGGGCGCAGCGGGCGCGAGGGATGCCGTTTGGCGCGTAAGATGGTTGTATGCGATTGACCCATGGCGTACGGTTCTTGTGGCTTGGCGGCTTGTTGCTCGCTGGCATGCCGCTGGGTGCTCGCGCGCAGGTGTACCGCTGCACCGCGCCGAATGGCAGTGTTGCGTTCCAGGATCAACCGTGCGCGCACGGGCGGAAGCAGCAAGTCATGGACGTTCCCAGTCGCGCGCCGCCGGGTTACGTGCCACCTGCGCCGGCGACGGTTGCACCGCCAGCGAGCGGCGCCGGGCCGTTACCGACACCGGCATATGTGCCGACACCGGCGCCTTTGCCGGTGATGTATGCGTGCGTCGGTGCCGTGAACGGCAAGCGTTACCTGACCGGAAGTCCGCCACCGCCGTATCTCGCCCCGCTGGGCGTGATGGGTTATCCGCCGCAGACGTTGGCGCAGGCCTACGGTTCGCCCGGTGGCGCCGGCATGTCGGTGCCGGAGGTGGCGCCCAAGCCGCGCATCGGCGGGCCGTCGATCGCCGCCGGCATGACCGAAGTGCAGGATTTCTGTCTGCCGGCGCCCAAGGCACAGGTGTGTGCGTACGTGCAGCGCGAATACGACGAGAATGATCGCAAGCTGCGCATGGCGATGCCGCACGAGCGGCCGCCGTACGCGCAACGCGAGCAGCAATTGCAGGATCAGTTGCGCAATTGCCGGTGAACGTATCCGTGCAATGTCTGGATGTCGCCTGCACGCAGGCTCCTACAAAAGCCGCTGCGCAGGAGCCTGCGTGCAGGCGATCCATGCGTCAGTTTGCGCGCCGCGGACCTTGCCCGTGCTACGCCACTACAACGCCAGGACCAACCGCAGGCCGTCGCCGACCCTCTGCATCGCCGCGTTCGGAAGCGCCTTGATC
>JBOHYW010000253.1:0-4854 GCA_050738155.1 Rhodanobacteraceae bacterium | reverse complement strand
TCACCGACGATAATGGTACGAATAGATGAACGCGTACGTTGCCTATCTCCGTCGTGCGGTCCATCCGTGCATGCGCCACCCGGTCGCGATGGTGTTCCGCGGAATGTGAAAATAGCGTGAACCCAGCGCCATTCCCGCGTTTGCGCGGCCCGCACCCAAACCCGGCGGCCGATGGCGCGCACGGTGGCGATGCCGGACCAACCATGGACGAAAAGCCCGCACGTGCCGGACAGCGGGACGTCCGTCCGCAGCAGCGTCGGCTACACACGCGTACACGGGACGCATCGACCCCGGCGTTGGTGGGGGCCTGTCACCGACACGTACGTGGCGTCCGGAGCCGGGCCCATGCGCAAGGACGGGATGGTGGGCCGTGAAGGGATCGAACCTTCGACCAATGGATTAAAAGTCCACTGCTCTACCGCTGAGCTAACGGCCCCGCCTCGAAACGATAAACCTGTCGCGCGCCAGTGCGACGATCATTCCCCCGCTCCAATCAATACCGCTGTCGCGCGCAGCGCGACGATCACTCCCCCTCTCCCCTCCCGGGGGGAGGGCAAGGCGTGAGGGGGCGCATTACAGACGCGACGCAAAGCAGCGACGCCGGGCCGCGAGTACGTGCAACGAAGCCGCGCAGTTTAGCGCGTCACGCACCGGGAACGTAGCGTGTGGGATCGGCGACGCCCGCGGCGGCAAAGCCGCGGGCGCGCAACACGCATGCATCGCAGTGGCCGCAGGCGCGCCCGTCGGCGTCGGCTCGATAGCAAGACACCGTCTGCGCAAAATCCACGCCGAGGCGTACGCCCTCGCGGACGATGTCGGTCTTGGACAATTCGATCAGCGGCGCGTGCACGCGCAGCGCGTGGCCATCGACGCTGGCCTTGGTGGCAAGGTTGGCCAGGCGCTCGAAGGCTGCGATGAAGCCTGGACGGCAGTCAGGGTAGCCGGAATAATCGACGGCGTTGACGCCGCAGAAAAGATCACCGGCACCAAGCGTTTCGGCCCAGCCAAGCGCGATCGCCAGCATGATGGTGTTGCGCGCCGGCACGTATGTGACCGGGATGTCACTTTCGCCATGCACATCGGAATGCTCGGGAACCTGGATGTCCGCGGTCAGCGCGGAACCGCCGATGCTGCGCAGGTCGACCGATACGACCTTGTGTTCGCGCGCATCCAGCATCGCGGCGACCCGTGCCGCGGCGACGAGCTCGGACGAGTGTCGTTGCCCGTAGGCAACCGAAAGCGCGTAGCACGCGAAACCCTGTTCGCGCGCCAGCGCGAGCGTGACAGCCGAATCCATGCCGCCGGAAACCAGCACCACGGTGCGCGCACCACGCCCCTGCGTCATCGCCGGCGATTCACTTGGCGCCCGGGATGTCCTGCATCCGATCGTGCGCGCGTTTTGCGAGCGGCGTGCCCGGGTGCGCCTTGATGACGGCTTGCAGCGTTGCCCGTGCGGCCGGGTAGTCCTTCAGGCCGATCTGGCAGTCCGCCACCCGCAGTTCCGCCTCTGCAGCCTTGGGGCTGTCGGGATACCGCTTCAGCAAGGTCTGGAAGGCGTGCAGCGCGGGCTTGTAGTTCTGGGTGACGTAATACGAACCGCCCAGCCAGTAGTACGCATTCGACACCAGCGGACTGTCCGGGTACTTGTCGATGAACGCGCGAAAACCGTTTGCCGATGCAACGTAGTTGCCGGCGCGCAGCGACTTGAACGCCGCATCGTAGGCGGCCTGGGCCGCAGCCTTGTCGGCAGCGCTCATGGGCTCGGCGGATGCCGCCGGCGCGGCCTTGCCGGACGCGGGCGGACCCGCAGACGCCGGAGCCGAGGTGGACGCAGACGCGGCTGGACCACTCGCCGCGTGTTGCAGCTTGTCGAGGCGCGAATCCAGGTTGACGTACTGGTCCTTGGTGGCTTGTTGCAACTGCTGCATCTGGTGCTGCAACACCTCGATCTTGCCCTCCATCTGGCGCATCTGTTCGCGAATTTCCTGAACCTGATTGAGCAACATCATGGTGCCCGAGGGCGGTGGCGCCGCGGAAGACGCCTGGCCCACGTCCTGGGCCTGCGCCGTGTGCATGCCGCCCCCCGCAACGATCATGGCCGCCGAAGCGGCCATGATCATCACCAGCTTGCGCGGCGCGTTCGGCGCGTGCGCGGACATCATGAGACCAGTCACTCGGTCGTGTAGACGATGTTGTCGCGACGGTTGAGCTTCCAGCAGGACTCCCGTTGCTGGTTGCACACTGGCCGTTCCTTGCCGTAGCTGACGACCGTGATCTGGCTGCCCGAAGCGCCCTGGGCTTCCAGTGCATCCTTGAGCGAGTTGCCGCGGCGCTCACCAAGACCCAGATTGTATTCGGCGGTACCGCGATCGTCGGTATTGCCTTCGATCGTCATGCGCGCCATCGGACGGTCGCGCAGGTACTTCGCGTGGCAGGCGACGATGTCGTCGAACTGCGGCTTGATGTTGTACTTGTTGAAGTCGAAGTAGATCACGCGTGTGCGCAGGCAGGCGTTGGTCTCAAGGTCCGCCGGCGTGAACACGCCCGAAGGCGCGGCGGGCGCGGTGGCGGTTGGAGGAGGCGGTGGTGGCGGAGGTGCGGGCTTGACCTCCTGCTTCTTGGCACAGGCCGCCGCGGCCAGGCACATCAATGCAACCAGGGAGACGCGAACAGTTGCTTTCATGGCGAAACCATCCTTTCTCGAACGGAGTGGGTTGTGGAGGAGTGCTACAGCGCGGATTGAAGCAATACAACGATCAAAATGGCGTCAAGGATTTCGATACGGACCCCAAGCCGGCGAGCGGACGTCGCCGGTGGCCATTTCCAGCCTCTGGCGTACGCGCCCGTCTGCGGAAACGCAGTATAGGACAGTATGCGCACCGTCGTTGTCCTCGGCGTATAGCAGCATGCTGGCATTTGGCGCCCAACTCGGTGAAAAATCGAAGTTTCCGGGCGACAGGAAAGTCCGCTGACCGCCCAGGGAACGATCCATCACGACGATTCGGAATACGTTTCCGGTGCCATCGACCATCGCGATTTTCTTGCCGTCGTAGCTGATCGACGAATCGGCGTTGTATGTGCCTTGGAACGTCAGGCGCTGCGGCGTGCCGCCGGTGGCCGGGATTTCATACAGTTGCGGCATGCCCGAGCGGTCGGACGTGAACACGATGTCCCTGCCGTCCGGCATCCAGCGCGGTTCGGTGTTGATCGACAGGTTGTTGGTGACCTGCGTCAAGGCGCCGTTGGCGAGATTGATGGTGTAGATCTCGGGATTGCGCTTGAACGACAGACTTACCGCAAGCTCCTTGCCGTCCGGCGAGAAGCGCGGGGCGCCGTTGATGCCGGGCCGCGCGGAAACCAGCCGGCGTGCGCCGGTCGCGATGTTCTGAATGTAGATCGCCGAGTTGCCGCTTTCGAAGGATACGTACGCCAGCTCCTGGCCATTCGGCGACCACGCCGGCGACAGCAGCGGCTCGCGCGAGCGCACCACGGTCTGCGGGTTGAATCCGTCGGAATCGGCCACCACCAGCGAATACTGGGCATTCTTCTCAAGGCCCACCTGGGTGACGTAGGCAATGCGGGTGTCGAACGCGCCGCGCACGCCGATGATCTTCTGGTAGATCTGGTCGGCGATCTGGTGCGCCACCCGCCGCAGGTCACTGCCCTGCCCGCTGATGGACAAGCCCAGCAACTGCTGCTGGTTGTTGACGTTCCAGAGTTCGAAATTGGCCTTGAGTACCCCGTCGGTGTACGACGTGGTGCCAACCACGATGTAATCCTGCTTCAACTGCTTCCAGGTCGGGAACTGGATCTGCGAGCCGGTGGTCGGCGACTGCACGATCTCGCTGGTCGGCAGGGCGCGGAACTGTCCGCAGCGGTTCAGATCCATGCTGACGATCTGGGCAATGTCGACCGGTGAAGCGGGCCCGGAGCCTTGTTGTCCGAACGGCACCACCGTGATCGGAATGGCCGATGGCACGCCGTTGACGATCTGTACGGTCAGGCCCTGCGCGCCGGCCTGCGTGGCGAGCGGTGCGGCGCACGCCGCAAAAAACAGGGAAATCAGGATTCTTGGCATTCGCATGGTTCAGTCGTCCCTTTATTGAGATGAAGTCACCGTGAAGTTGAAGACAATGTCGGGTTCGAAGTCCTTCTCGAAGCCCTTGTACGGCAACGGGGATGCACGCAGCACGGCGTTCTCCACCGAGTGCTTGCCCACTTCGTTGAACGGGCAGCTCGGCAGCGCCTTGGCCGAAATCACCTGGCCGCCCGGAATCTGCTTGATTTCAACCGGGCACACCGCGCCGCGCGGAATATTGTCGGGACGCAGCCAGTTTTGCGTCACCGCGTTCTGCAACGCCGCAATGTAGGCATCATTGCTGGTACCCGCCTGCCCGGTCATCGCCTGCTTGGCCACCGGGACGTTCTCGGCATTCTGACTCTCGCTGGCCTTGCGCAGATCCGCAAGCTGCTGGGCTTTTTGCTGTTCAAGGTTGATCTTCCGCTGCTGCGCTTCACTTTGCGCCTTGATCTTGTCCAGCTCCTTGAGCAGGCGCTGGGCCTCCTGCTGTTTGGCGAGCTCCGCCATGTGCTGCTTCTGTTCTTCTTCCTGCGCCTTTTTCGCCTGCTCGGCCTGCTGCTGGGCGATCTCCGCAACCTTTTCCTGATCCTCGGGTTTCGGCTGTGGCACCGGCGGCGGCAGCACCTTCGCCGACGCGGGCGGCGGCGGTTTCGGCTTGGGTTCGGGTTTCTGTTCGTGCCTGGGCGACGCCTTCTGCGCGTGTTTGGCCGCGGGTGGCGGCGGCGCCGCGGCCGGGCCGACGAGGGTTGCCTCGATCACGGGCCCTTGCAAGC
>JBOHYW010000252.1:0-4903 GCA_050738155.1 Rhodanobacteraceae bacterium | reverse complement strand
TCGTCGAGCGGCGAACTCGCCTATATCAAGGACAATCAGGTTTGGACCGCCTCACTTGCCGCGAACACGACGATCCCGCCCAGACGCCTGTTCTTCGATCACGGCGAGGATTCCGACCTGCAGTGGTCACCGGACGGTCAGCAGTTGGCGTTCGTTTCGAATCGTGGCGATCACGCCTTCATCGGCGTGTTTACCAACGATCGCACACCGCTTCGGTACCTGGCCCCTTCAACCGCCATCGACGGAGATCCGCGCTGGTCTCCGGATGGCGCGGACATCGCATTCACGCGCCAGCCCGGTATCGGCGGCCCACCGCAATCGATCCTGAACCCGCCACCCCATCCCTGGTCGATCTGGGTCGCCAATACGCGCTCGGGACAAGGCCGCGACGTATGGAACGCGAGCGGTAGCCACTCGGGCTTCTTCGGACAAGCGCCCGCCGAGGCGAACTTGCACTGGGCCGACAGGGGTATCCGGCTTGTGTTCAAGGCCGATACGGATGGGTGGCCGCACCTGTATTCCATTCCCGCGACGGGTGGTGCGCCGCTGCTGCTGACGCCCGGCCAGTTCATGGTCCAGGACGCGACGATGACGCATGATGGGAACGCGATCATTTACAGCGCGAACACCGGCCCATCGCATGAGGATATCGACCGTCGCCACCTGTTCGAGGTGCCGAACGATCGTGCGGCACCCGTCGAGTTGACGTCCGGAGCCGGTATCGAGACGGCTCCGGTCGCTGCTGGACCATCCGCCATCGCGTACATCGAGGCAGGATCGCAACGCCCACCGCTCGTGGCTGTGAGCGATGCTTCTGGGCATGGCCATCGCGTGTTGCAAGCGGAGCTGGTGCCTGCGGATTTTCCGACCGCAGAACTGGTCGTTCCGAAGCTCGTCACCTTCAGGGCGGCAGACGGGACGCTCGTTTATGGTCAGTTGTTCCGTAGTGCAAACGCCGGCACAGACGAACCGGGCGTCATCTTCGTGCACGGCGGACCACCCCGCCAGATGCTGCTCGGCTGGCACCCCATGGGTCCGTACAGCTACATGTACGCGGTGAACCAGTACCTCGCCACGCATGGGTTCACCATCTTGTCGGTGAACTACCGTCTGAGCATCGGCCACGGCTATGCGTTTGCGAACCCGCCGCACTGGGGCCCGACAGGCGCATCCGAATACCAGGATGTGGTCGCGGGCGCGAAGTTCTTGCAGGGCGTGCCGGGCGTCGACCCGTCGCGTATCGGCATCTGGGGCGCATCGTACGGGGGCTACCTCACGGCCTTGGCACTGGCTCGCAACTCCAACCTCTTCAAGGCGGGCGTCGACCAGAAAGGGATCTCCGACTGGCTGCCGGCCCTGCGCATCTTTTATGGGAACGCTGAAACTTCCCCGGAGCAGGGCGATCGGAAGCGGGCCTTGAAGATTGCCTGGGAGTCGTCGCCCGACGCGTCGATGAGTATGTGGAAGTCACCCGTGCTGGTGATCCAGGGCGACGACGACCACAACGTGCACTTTGCCCAGATGGAGGACCTGATCGCGCGATTGCACGCGCACCACGTTCCGTTCCGGGAAATCGTGCTTCCGAACGAAGTTCATGGGTTCCTGCGTTACGCGTCGTTGTTCAAGCAGGCACAAGCAACGGTGGACTTCCTGCAGCGCAAGCTCGCTGCGGCAGCACGCTGAGCACAGGCTTGCGCGAATCCGCGGAGGGGAGTTACGTCCGATGATCCGCGAAGTGTTTGACATAGCGGTGATCGGCGGCGGCATCGCCGGCGCCACGGCCGCGGCGAGCCTCGCGGTCGATCTGAAAGTCGTATTGCTGGAACGTGAGAGCCAACCGGGCTATCACGCAACCGGCAGATCCGCAGCACTGTTCATGGAAACGTATGGCAACGGACCTGTGCGCGCCCTGACGCGAGCCAGTCGCGGGTTGTTGTTCGATCCACCGGCGGGCTTCAGCGAAGCGCCGCTGACCCTGCCGCGCGGCGCGCTGTATGTTGCCAACCACCGGCAACTTGATGCATTGCACGCGTTCGCGGCACTACCTGATGTCGCCAGGCACACGCGGCGGGTCGATAGCCGCGAAGCCTGCAAGCTGTCGCCCAGTTTGCGCGCGGACCACGTGGCTGCTGCGCTCTACGAACCGGACGCGCGCGATATCGACGTACACGCGCTGCACCAGGGATATTTGCGCCAGTTGCGCGTGCGTGGCGGCCGCCTCGTCACTGCGGCCGCCGTGAGCGCACTGCGGCATGATTGCGACGCTTGGGCGATCTCGACCGGTGCGGGCGCATTCACCGCCAACGTGGTGGTCGATGCCGCGGGCGCCTGGGCCGACGAGGTCGCCGGCTTGGCCGGGCTGCGGCCCATCGGCATTCAACCTCTGCGTCGCACCGCGTTCATGATCGACGCACCGCCCGGCGCGCGGGTGGAGAAATGGCCCGTGACGATCGACATCGACGAACGCTTTTACTTCAAGCCGGAGTCGGGCGGCCTGCTGCTGTCACCGGCCGACGAGACACCCAGTCCTCCGTGTGATGTGCAGCCGGACGACCTGGACATCGCCCTGGTCGTGGACCGGGTGGAGCGGGCCACGACCCTGCCCATCACGCACGTGTCCCGGAAATGGGCGGGGTTGAGAACGTTCGTGCCCGATCGCACGCCTGTCATAGGTTACGACGCGCGTACAGCCGACTTTTTCTGGCTCGCAGCACTCGGCGGCTACGGCGTCCAGACGTCGCCGGCAGTCGGCCAGCTCGCCGCCTCACTGATACGACGGGACCCGGTGCCGCCCTCGCTCGTCGGCTGTGGACTTGACGTCCAGACGTTGTCGCCAACGCGCCTCGACCGTGATCGCGCAAATGTTCAGGGCTGTGGGTGATGGGCTGCTGACAAAGGGGTGCAAGCCGGAACGCCGATCACCGCGCACCCGGGAGTGCCGGCAGCTGCGACTCGTCATTGAATGAAATGTAATTATCGTTGACATGATTGTGAGATCGTGATAACACAAGCACCACTGTCAAGGCTGGGACAACCCGGGAGGCGGGCCATGAACAGCAAGCGCAACGGGCGGTGGCTTGGTCTTTCCGCGGCGATCGCCGTGGCGTTGTGGGGGGCGCCGTTCGCGTACGCGCAGACCGCACCACCGTCGACGCGAAAGACTACCCCCGCCAGCCGCGCGAATGGTGAAGCCAGCGCGCCGGGGGAAACCCTGCCAACCATCATCGTGACCGCGACCAAACGCAGCGAAAACCTGCAAAAGGTCCCCATGCCGATCTCGGTGCTGAGTTTCCACCAGATCCACCGTGAGCACCTGCAGGATTTCATGGATTACGCTGCCGCGATCCCCGGCCTCAATGTCGTGTCTTCCCAGCCGGGACTCACCGAACTGAGTATCCGCGGTATCGCATCGGGTTCTGAACAACCCGCTGCGTCCGTCGGGGTCTACATCGATGACACGCCGTTTGGTTCCAGCAGCGTGTTCGCGGTCGGCTCGGAATTGACACCAGACCTTGATCCCGCCGACTTGGAACGCATCGAGGTGCTGCGCGGCCCGCAGGGCACGCTTTACGGCGCCGGGGCGCTGGGGGGAGTGATCCGATTCATCACCATTCCGCCCAATAGCGAAAGCTACTCCGGACGCCTGCAAGTGGGCGCAACCAGCGTGGATGGCGGCAGCACGGGATTCGGCGTGCACGGCATGGTGAACCTGCCATTGGTCACCGACAAGCTCGCGATCCGTGCCAATGCATACGACGAGACCGATCCGGGTTTCATCGGCGACGCGGGACTAGGCCAAACCAACGTTAACAAGAGCAAGACCAAAGGCGGGCGCGTGTCGCTCCTGTGGACCCCGACGACGACGACATCGCTGCGCGTCACCGCACTGGCGCAGAACCTCATTGACGACGGCGCCCCGGTAGTGGCCCTGGATCCCACCACGTTGCGCCCCATCTACGGCGACCTGCAGCAACGCATGGCCGCGGGTACGGGAATCTTCGATGCCCGCTATCGACTGTGGAGCGCCGCCTTCAAAACCGATTTCGGGTGGGCGCACTTCGTTTCGGACACGAGCTACGGCACCCTCAATGCTGCGACCTTCGGGGATGAGACTCCGCTCCTGTTCCTTGGCGATCAAGCCAATGGCCGCCCCTACGGTACGGCGGAATACGAGCCGATCACCCTGACCAAGTGGACCCAGGAGTTCCGTCTGGAGTCGCCGAAGTCGCAGACGGTGACATGGGTAGGCGGCCTGTTCTGGACACATGAAATCGCTGGCGCCATGCAGGACATCTACCCAAGCGATTACTTCAGCGGAACGCCCCTGCCGTCGCCGCTCGGCATTCCCATTGGTGGCGACTCGCAGCCGAGCACCTACAACGACTATGCGGCTTACGGCAACCTCACTTGGCACATTACGCACCGCTTCGACGTGGAAGCGGGCTTGCGTTACAGCTATGACCGGCAGCACTACACGGAAGTCGGCTATGGGTTGTTGTTCGGAGGGATACCGCCAACGACGATTCTTGACAAACACTCATCGGATGACAGCACCACGTTCTCGTTGACCCCAGCCTTCCACATCAATGACAACAACATGGTGTACGTCCGGGTCGCGTCCGGCTTCCTGCCCGGCGGCCCGAACGTATTGACGGTCAACGTTCCAGGGGTTTCAAAGACCTTCAGCCCGACGAAGTTGACCGATTACGAGGTGGGTCTGAAGTCAACTTCGCTGGACGATCGGCTTGGCGTCGATTTGTCCGCGTACTACATCGACTGGACCAAGATTCCGCTGACGACCTTCTTCGATGACTTCACGTTTCTGGGCAACGGCGGGCAGGCCAAAAGCACGGGG
Organism: Rhodanobacteraceae bacterium; assembly: GCA_050738155.1. Classification (GTDB taxonomy): domain Bacteria; phylum Pseudomonadota; class Gammaproteobacteria; order Xanthomonadales; family Rhodanobacteraceae; genus 66-474. The sequence goes on along the minus strand of JBOHYW010000252.1, from coordinate 48 downwards.
ATGGAGGCCACCATCGCCTTCATTCCGGTTACCGGCCTGCACCTGTCA
>JBOHYW010000251.1:0-4966 GCA_050738155.1 Rhodanobacteraceae bacterium | reverse complement strand
CGTGGACACTTGGTCGCTGCGCACTGGCCTGCAGCTCGGCGGTGGCCTGACCGAAGCCAATCGCGGCGATTTCTTCGTGCGCCTGAAGGACGGTGCACGGCCGTCGACCGCGGTGGTAATGGAGCGCATCCGCGAACGGGTCGCGGCCAAGGTACCGGGGCTGGACGTAGATGTCGCGCAATTGCTGGAGGACATGATCGGCGACCTCACCGCGGTACCGCAGCCGATCGCGGTGAAGCTGTTCTCCGACAATGTCGGGCAACTCGATGCAACCGCGAAGAAGGTCGCCGCGCAGCTTGGCAAGATTCCCGGCGTGGTCAGCGTGCGCAACGGCATCAACCCGGCCGGCGACGCACTTCAGGTGCACGTCGATCCGGCCAAGGCCGCGCTGCTGGGATTGGACCCGCAAAGTGTCGCGGCCCAGGTCGCCACGGCCACCGCCGGCAAGATCGCGGCGGAATTGCCCGAAGGCCCGAAAATGGTCGCGGTGCGGGTATGGATACCACCGCACGAGCGCGCCGAGATCGAGCAACTGGAAGCGTTGCCGATCAGCAACGCGACCGGCCAGGTATTCCCGCTGTCACGCGTCGCCACCATCACCGAGCAACGCGGGCAACCCGAAATCGACCACGAAAACCTGAAACGCATGCTCGCCGTAACCGCGCGCATCGAGGGCCGCGACCTTGGCTCGACCATGCACGACGTGCAGAAGGTGCTCGATGAGCGCGACGAACTGCCGCCCGGCATGTACTACGAGCTGGGTGGACTCTATCACCAGCAACAGATCGCATTCCGCGGGCTGACCATCGTGTTGCTGACCGCCATCGCGCTGGTGTTCACGCTGCTGCTGTTCCTGTACGAAAGTTTCCGCGCCGCGATCGTGGTGCTGATCCAGCCGCTGCTGGCAATCTGCGCGGTGTTCATCGGGCTGTGGGTCACCGGCACCGAACTCAACATCTCGGCGATGATGGGCATGACCATGATCGTCGGCATCGTCACCGAGCTCGCGATCTTCTTTTTCTCCGAGCTCGCGGAAGCCGAGGCCCAGGCGGATTCCGAGGCACCGCCGCCGTTGCGCGCATTGCTGCTGGAAGCCGGCCGCAACCGCATGCGCGCCATCCTGATGTCGGCCATCGCCATGATCCTGACCCTGTTGCCGTTGGCGTTGGCGATAAGCCGTGGTTCGCAGATGCAGCAACCGCTGGCCATCGCGATCATCGCAGGCATGCTGGCCGCGCCGCCACTGGTGCTGCTGGTGATGCCGGCGTTGTACCATTTGTTGCACCGGCGGCGGCGCCCGGCCCGAACGGCCGACTGATGCCGGCACATTCGAGCGCGGCAAGTCAGCCCGCCATGAAATCCGGTAGTGGTCTGATTTGAAATCCCGTTCGCCCCCGGATCAGGTCCGGGGCAGGCTCTGAGCGTAGGCCCGAAAGGGCCGAAGTCGAAGGGCTCAACGCGAACGGAAAAATTCAAACTGCACCACTACTTGAAATCGAGCTTGGCGTGCAACACACCGCCATCCAGCGTGAAGGCGAGATGCATGCCCATCGCCCTTGCGGCGGTACCGGCAAGTGCCAAACCCAGGCCCGCATGACCCGCACCGCCCGCGTCCTTGCGCCAGAAGCGCTGGCCGAAATTGGCGAGGTCGGCCGATTGCAGCAGCGGGGCCTCGTTGCCTACCTCGATGCCACCGCTTCCGGCATGCAGCATGATTGCGCTGTCGGGCGGCGCGTACGCGACCGCATTTCCGAACAGGTTGTCCAGCACGATTTCGAGCAACGCGGGATCGGTTTCGATCGCAAAGTTCGAAGCGTCGGCGAATCCAGATTCAATCCGCACGTTGCTTGTCTGTGCGGTGTCCCGATATCGCGCGACGACTCGCGCCAGCAGCGGCGCCAGCAGCACGCGCTCGGGGCGCATCTGCTCCAGGCCCGACTGGATGCGCGTCAACTGCAGCAACGCCGTCACGGTCGCCTCCAGTTCCGCACCGATGCTGCCGACCTCACCCAGAATACCGTGCACGTCGCGGCCGCTCGGATAGCGCGTTTCGACATCGACCAGCGTGCGCAATTCCGCCAGCCGGGTACGGAATTCGTGGGCAAGGCCGGATGCGAATTGTCGCTCGCGTGCGAGGCCCGCATCCATGCGCGCGAGCACTTCGTTGAAGCGCGTGACAAGCGGCACCAGTTCGGTGGTTCCGCTCGCCGGCAAGCGCCCGCCCGGCTCGTCGGGACCGATGCCGGCCATGGCGCGATCGAGCACCACGAGTGGACGCAGCCCTCGCCGCACCAGCCACGGCGTGAGCACCAGCACCAACACGCAGGCACCCAGAATGCTGCCAGCCAGGATCCAGTCGAGCGTGTGCAGAATGTCGTCCAGTGGACCGCGATCGAGTGCGTAGCGCAGCTCGCATCCGGATGCAGGGGCACTCGAAACGGGCAACGGGAAATCGTCGGCCGCGAGCGGATGAAAACGCAGCGCGACCACCCGCAACTTGCGCCCGCCCGGCAATCGGGCATTGGTGAAAAGGGGTGATGCGCCGGCCGCAATCGGCGGCGGCGAGGGGGTGGTTTGCGCGATCACCCTGCCTTGGCACGTCACCACATACCAGTCGGCCAACGAGCCGCCGGGAAAGCGCGCCATCCGGTCCGCCACCGTATCGATCTCGACGCCGCTGTCGCCACTGCGCACCAGTGCCGAGAATGCCTGTGCGCGTGCCAGCAATGAAGTGTCGAAGCGTTGCTGCATTTCCGAGTCGGCACGCCAATCCACCACCTTGGCCGCAATGCCGAGCGCAACCAGCGCAGCCACGGCCAGCAGCAGGGTAAGGCGGGCGCGCAGCGAAAAGGATTTCATCATGCGATCAGATAGCCGGCGCCGCGCCGATTCTCGACCAGGTCGGTGCAGCCGGCATCGGCAAGCTTGCGACGCAGATTGAACACCACCACCTCGATGCTTCGATCGGATACTTCGCTGTCGCTGCCGGCAATCCGTTCCAGGATCGTGGTACGCGCGAATACCCGCCCGCGGTGCCGCAACAGGAATTCGAGCAAGGCGTACTCGCGAGGCGTCAACGCCAGCGGCTTGCCGTTCGCCTCCACCGAGCGTGCCAGTGAGTCCAGCCGCACGCCGCCATGTTCCACGACATCCGCGCATGCCTCGGCCGGGCGCCGGGCCAACGCGTGCAGGCGCGCCAGCAGTTCCTCGAATGCGAACGGCTTGACCAGATAGTCATCACCACCGGCATTCAACGCCTCGACGCGATCGCTCACCTGATCGCGTGCCGACAACACCAGCACGCGTGGACGAGTCCCCCCCACCGGCAATGCACGCAACACGCCGAAACCGTCGAGCCGTGGCAAGCCGAGATCCAGCACCACGAAATCGTAACCGTATTCCGCCAGGAACCTGGTGGCCTCCACGCCATCGGCCGCGACATCCACGGCAAACCCCGATTCACGCAATCCGCGAGTCAGCGTCTCGCGCAAGCGTTGCGAATCTTCGACCAGCAGAATTTTCACGATGGCGCCAGATGGTTTGATACCGCGAAGCTAGCAGCAAGCGCGGTCACCCGCTACACGCGCGTCAAGCGCGTCACGGAGTGCTGAATGCCGTGCAACAGAAAGAGTGCGGCTCGACTGACAAGTTCACCGCACCGGCACATTGCGCCCGACTTCCGCAAGCGGCATGCGTTGCGCGTGGTTGCTAAGCGTTCGCTAAGCGAATGCAAAGTGTCGCCAAAGCATCGACGCCGAGAATGCAGGACGGAATCGATGTTCACGGGCTACCTTCATGCGGCGTGCACTCTGCCTGCTGTTCGTCATCGTTGCGGTCGTGCCTTTGCACAAAGCATGGGCAGGGGGTCCATTCGGCATCGACCACCGCATCGCCTACGACAACAGCGGCATCTGGCGCCGCCACGACCAGAAAGTACTGATGGGAGCGACCATCGTCACGGTGATAGGCGGGTCGTTGATGCTTGGCGATCAAAGCAAACTGGGCGATACCTTCTGGCGCTCGCTGGACTCCATGGCGGTCTCCTCCGTCATCGCGCAGGGCACCAAGTGGGTGTTCCAGCGTGAACGCCCATCGCAAACCGCCAACCCCGACGAGTTCTTCAAGGGCTTCCACTACGAAAGCTTTCCGAGTGGCGAAGTCACCGCGATCGCCGGTGCGGTAACGCCGTTCGTCGTCGCGTATGGCCACGAGCATCCCGCCGTGTACGCGCTCGAGCTGCTGCCGCTGTACGACGCGATGGCACGTGTCAAGACGCGTGGCCATTGGCAGAGCGACGTGCTGGTCGGCTGGGCGATCGGCACCGCGGTCGGTGTCTGGGCCGCACGTCGCAACTCGCCGCTGATACTCGGCTGGTTGCCGCACGGTTTTGAAATCGGCTTTGTTCATCGTTTTTGATGTCGGCCATGCTCGACACAACGCATAAATCCGGCTCCGACTACAGGTCCATGACCTTTTCCTTGCGCATGCAGGCATTGCGACGGCGCTTTGCACAGTGGCTGATGCGATCCCTGTTTCGAGGTGGCATACGCTCGACGCCCACCCTCGACACCTTGCCGTTGACGGGCATTCACCGCGTTCTGGTCTGCCGCAGTGTGCGCACGTTGGGTGATTCGCTCACACTCACGCCGCTTCTGCAGGCCATCGGCCGCATCTGGCCGGGCGCGGAGGTCGACCTCGTCAGCCGGTGCCCCGTTGCCGAAGAGATTTATGGCACCTATTTCGGCATCGGCCGGATCATCCGGCTGCCCCTGCATCCACCCGGCCATCCGCTGCGCACGTTGCGGGCGTTGCGACACATGCGCAGCGCCCATTACGACCTCGCGATCGATCCGGATCCCCAGTCGCAAAGCGGGCGGTTGCTGGCCTTGCTCGCCCGGAAAACCCGCTCGCTGGGTTTCAGCGATCCGCACAAGAGTGGGACGATGACGCACGCCGTGGGCACCAT
>JBOHYW010000250.1:0-4978 GCA_050738155.1 Rhodanobacteraceae bacterium | reverse complement strand
TTGCGCTCTTGCCGAAATTCTGGCCATACACGAAGCTGCGCGTCAGGGTGATCTCGCGCGTGTGCGTACCCGAGCGGAGGCTGTAGTGCCCGGGCGGCAAGCCGTCGATACGATAAAAGCCGAGCGGACCGGTCTTGGCGTTGCCGACGACATGGCCCCGTGGATCGAGCGCGACAATGGTCGCGCCTTGCATCGGTCTGCCGTCTTTGCTGTACACGCGACCGGCGCAACCCAGTTGCAGTGTCAAGGCAATATCGGCACGGGTCGTCGCGCCGGCGCGCACCTCGACCAGCAGGGATGGCTTCACGGGCACAAGGTCGATCGGGATTTTGCCGGTATCGAGCTGGATTTGATGGATACCGGGCGTGAGATTGCCCACGAAGTAATGCGCGTCCCGATCCAGGGTTCCGATCGGTTTTCCGTCCACCAGAACCTCCGCGCCGGCCAAATCCGCCCACGTCGCGTGGTCGGGCAGTGTGCCCGTCACCCGCCCGGAAATCGAACCGCGCCGCACCGCTTGGGGGGAGTAATTGCTTGCCGCAAGCCCCGAGGAAGTGACGGCAAAATCGGCCACCAGCGACAATTGAACAATGGTTCCCCCGTTGATCCCACGCGCGAGGGGGTCGTTGTAGATCTGCGCTTGCAAGGACAATCCGGGGATGGCTTGCATGGCAGCACCGAGCAGGTAGCCAATGTGCTGGTTGCCTTCCAGCAGGCCTGCGGACCACGTGACCGGGTGCGCATTCAAGGTCATGCCGCTCAGCGTTTGCGCGTAACGTGTGCCCAGCAACGGGACGTGGGTCGCCGTCAGGTCCAGCCGCAATTCGCGTGGCAACGATCGTGTAATGTCAATCTGGCTCATGCCGGCATAGCGGCTCAAGGCAACTTGGGTGTTGCGGTCGGCGACCCAATCGGCCGTGAGATCGTACGATCCGTTGAAATCCGGTCGGGCGCTGAAGTTGAAACGATCGGTGACCCGCCAGCTGATTGCAGGCTTGACGAATCGGTAGCGGCTGCCTGTCACCGGGTCGTCGGAATCACTCCCCACCAGCGAGAGATCCAGTCGCGGGTTGACGTGCAGGCCCAATTCACCGTAGCGATTCGAGGTAACGGTATCGATACCGGGGTAGTAGCCGGCGCCGGTCTCCAAGGCGTAGCCGTTCCAGAACCACATGCCGTGCTGGCCATTGCCGGTGATGCTCCATGCCTCCGCGTTGCCGCTATGAGCCAGGCCGAACCCCCACGTACCGAGGGGGCCCATCCCGACAATGGCATTGCCGACGGTATAGTTGCGCCCGTCGATCTGTTGGGTCGCCGTATCCAGGGTCAGGCGGTTACTGACGCCCCAGCGAAGTTGGTAAAAGGCGCCGAGGCCGTGCGTATGGACGCTGGGGTCCAGGGGATTGCCGTTCATCCCGACGCCCGCATAGGAAACGATGGTGCCGGCGGGCAGCGAGCGGGGGCTGGTGGCCGCATTGACCGGCACCACCCGGGTCGGGGTGGTGTTGCCGAAAGGCTGGTACAACGCCACTTCCGCGTCTTCCGTACCGCGCAGGACGACGTGACGGAATGTCCAAGTCCCGTTCAGCAGGATTGCCGTGCGTGCCACGACTTTGCCGTCGACGCGCAATTCGGCGATGCCGCCGGGCGGCCCATCCTTGCCGCTCAAGGTCTCGCCTCCCAGCGTCTGACTTGCCACCAGTTGGTGATTGCCGAGATCGCTGCCGTAACTGATGTCGGGACGGTTGCTCCATGCGTATTGCACGCCAGTGAGGTTGGCGTAGGGCAGCAGGGGATCAAGCGCGATTTCATCGTGCCCCAGGTACACGCGATTGTCGCCGTGATCGAATGTCCACCCGTAATACTGCATGGCTGCACGGCCTCCAGGGGACGCAGTGAGGATCTGCGTGCTCCACATGCCGGGACCCAGCGCGCCAGCGAGATCCGTCAAGCTACTGAACGAATCGATCCCATCGATCCGGTTGAAATACGCCTCGCTGTGGATCTGCGAAAGGCTGGCCAGCGGTGCGCGGATGTCGGGGGTTTCGTTGAGAGTTTGCGGTGAAACTTCTGATTGTCCAGCGGCGGCGCCCGGTGCCCAAGGCAGCGCCACGCGCAGCGCGAACTCGGAACGATCGAACGTGATCCTGGCCGCCAGCGCCTGGGCGAGCAGCGTAATCGGCACATACCGTGTTTTGCCGCGCCGAATGACTGACGCGGCGGGAATGTCGGCGTCGCCGAGCGGCGTGGCGAGGGCGAGTCCGTCGCGCAGCGGCAGGACCCGTGTTTGCAGGCCGGCGGCGAATTGGTCCACGTTGACAGCGTAGCTGCCGGCCACCGGCAGCAGGCTGATGCTGACGCCGCTGTTATAACCGTTGACGATCAGACCGCCCAGCAGCGTTACGAAATGCGTGGGCGTTCCGGGAATCGGGGGGGGGGGCGATGCCGCCGCCAACGTCAGCGCTGTGCCCAGCACCCAGAGCACGGGGATCAGCAGCAGGCGGTGTCGTCGTGGCGGTCGGGATGGCGACATGGGCCATCCGTCAGTGACGTGCGCGGGCTACATCGAAAGACAATGTCCGCTGGATGACACGATCACCGAGCTTGCCGGAAACCTGCAACACGTACCGGCCGGGCGGCAGGCCGGGCTTGCTGAATGGCAGTACGACGATCCGGCGCGTGCCTGGCAACACGGCGTCTTTCGGCAGGCGCCCGTATTGCAACAATCCTGCGGCCGCATGAAAGCGTTGCCGCAACTGGGCAATGTCGATGGCTTTGCCTGCGCCGGGCCATGCCGCTCGCGTCCACAACGCGTACTGACCGAGCATGCGCGTGGTCGCGTTGCCGGTGTTATGCAGGACGAACGTCGCATCATGCGCGTCGGAGGTTAGACGGGCGACTTTGCCGCTGGCGTGTACGGGTCCCATGTGGCCGTAGATCGCCGCGCCGAGGCGAAAGTACACGTGCAGCGACGCCGACTTGGCGGTGTCGGCCGCAGTGGGCTGCTGGGTGAAGAACACCATCGCACGGTGCTCGCCGGGAGCAAGCGGTACCGCGGGACGAATCGCGTAGCGCACCACCTGGGATTGCCCTGGCGCAATGGTGAATTGGGTGGGGTTGATCTGAATCCACGGTGCCAGCGATTGCTCGGTCGGCGGGATCGTGCCGATCTTGCCGTGTTCGTCCATGCTCCAGTTGACGACCGTGACCGCGACCCGCATGGGATCGTGTGAATCGTTCATCAGTCGGAATGCATGCGGCTTGGCCGGCGTGTTCAACGAGATATTGGCAAGCGGCGGCGAGATGGCCACCTGTGCCGATGCAAACGGTGGCAGCAGCGCGGCGGCGCTGATCAAGGTGACGGCGAGCAGCGAACGAATCTTCATGGTGAACTCAAGGTGACCTGATTGATGGTGAGCGTGTAGGTACCGGCACCGTTGCCGGGAAAACTGTTGGTGAGAAACGCGAACGTTACGTCCACGCGCCAGACTTCGCAGTAGAAGGAGTTACGCCCCTCGCTGCAGATATATTCGCCCTGATCCGCATACGAAGGTGTGTAGTTGGCCGCGATAATGGTGCTGGCGCCCATCTGCGCCAGCACGGTGCCATTCGGGCCGGCGCTGCCTGCCGGATTGCTTTGCAGGGTGGTGGTGAAGCTGGCCTGCGTGCAGTTGGTGCCCGTCGCGAAATAGGCGATGCCCTGGATGGTGTTGACGGTCACGCTGGGCAGTACCGCATGGGGCGCGATGACCCCGGCCGCTGCACTCAGGGCGTTGCCGCTTGCGGCGGCGGTCAGCGCCTGCGAACCATGCGCGAACGCAGTCACGCCGCCTGCGGTAATGTTGGCCGGCCCAAGCGCTGGCGTAATGGGCGTGTTGGGTGGTGGCGGGGTGAAGTTGAGCTGGCCGGTCGCGTCAAAGTAAATCGCGCAGGTCGAACCGGCCGCCATGGCTCTGGCCGCCACAAGCAGGTTTGTACGATGCAGCAGTCTCGATGTTTGGCTGTTGGCGGGCCCGAGTACCCGGCCCCGCGGCACGCTACCGGCACTGGCCGTCATGCTTAGCAGCAGCGCCAACAGCGGCGCCGCTGCTTTGCTCTGCGCCATGAGCATGTCCTGCCATTCCATCCGGCCTGGGTATCAAGTTGCGGTAGCGGTGATGTAGATATCCTTGCCGGTGCTGCTGGCGTAAGTATCGGCGCTCTTGGCGTTGCCGAGGTTCATCGTCATCGTGACGTTGCCGTTCACCGCATTGGCAAAACCGGTGCCGCCAGCAGGAATCGTGGTGGTGGTGCCGGGGTTGGACAATGCGATGGTCGAGGCTGTGTCGGTGACGCCGGTCAGCGTGTCCGACGTGCCGGAGGCCGAACCGAGGCCGATGGTGACAGTGGTGCTGCCGGATGTGGGGGTATTGATCGAGCGGACCGCCCAGGCATTGTTCAGCGTCAAGGCCACGTTGCTCAGGTCGCTGCCGCCGGCGACCAATGCCGCGTTGGCGGTGAGGGCCGAGCCGGAGGCCGTCGCGGTGACCGCCTTGGTGGTGGTCGGGTTGGTGGAGGTTCCGGCCAGCGTCTGCAGGGCCGCGGCGTTCACCGTCAGATCGATTTCCTTGTAGTAATCCAGCACGACGACCGGTTGCAGAATGACTTTGAAGGTCGTGATCCCGGTGGCAGTGGCCGACGTTGCGGCGTGGCCTGCCGGGGCGGCGAGAATGGCGGTTGCGGCCAAAGCTGCGGCCAGCAGGGTAGGTTTCAGGTTCATGTTCAGACTTTCCTCTACGATGGATGGACGTTGCGTTCCGAACCGCACGCGTGGCGCGGGAAGCCTCGGTACTCCGGATCGACACAGCAAGATTTGGACTAAGCCGCTACGCGGCAATAAAGCGGTCGGTGGCTGACGCGAGCTTGGTGGTGTCTGCGGTGGCGACGGTCATGTACGTCGGAGGACCTCCCTCTGCGCGAGCATAGAAGGGCCGGTTTC
>JBOHYW010000249.1:0-4979 GCA_050738155.1 Rhodanobacteraceae bacterium | reverse complement strand
GAATGACGACGGTTTGATGAGGCAGCAGGTAGGCCGGATCAAGCCGCGAAGTGGCGGAAGACTCCAGGCATCCTGCCTTCCGGCCCTTCGGGCCCGGCTTCGCCGTTCGCGCCGCTCCTGCGACGCAGTCGGCGCTCGCGCGTTCGCGCGCGCGCCTTGATCCGCCCTACCTGGGTGACGAGGGTTCATTTTCGGCGGCGCAGCAGCGCGCGTGTTGTCAGAAGCCGCTCACTTCTCGACCGCCGTCACGATTGATTTGCATCCCGCATCGAAGGTTGCGCGCCAATCGCCGCCGGCGCTGGCCGGACGAATGCAGCGCACCTGGATGGCGAGGTTGTTGCGGTAGGCATAGGTTTCGGTGTACGCGTTCTTTTCATGATTTTCGGTGGCGGTGTAATGCAGGCTTGACGAACCGCCGAGCGTGTTCACCGAAACGTAGCCTGGTAATTTGTGCGCGCGCGCGGTGCTGGCGCTGAGGAAGTTCTGGAAGCCTTGCACGCCGTCGACCTTTTCGACCGTGACGGTGATGCGCGCCAGCGCGTTGCGGTCGGACGGATTCTTCACCTGCAACGCCACGAATTGGCGCGAGCCGTCGAGTTTTTCCATCAGCATTGGCCAGCCGTCGGGCGAGGAAAATTTCACGGCGCCGTTGGCGAGCGAGTAGTCCGCCGCGAATGCGGTCGACGCGACCGTCAACATCAACGCGGCCAGCAGCGCCGCAACGTACGGGGTATGTCGGCTCATGGTGCGTCCTCGTGGAACTCCGGGTGGGTTGTGCATCGCAAACCTTGCTTCAGACCCCTTTGAGTCAAGGGGGTAAAACCATTGCGTCGCAATGGTTTTGGGGGTTGTGGAAGCGTGACGATGTTGGTGGCGGCGAAGGTCGATCCAGTCAAGTCGTTGGCTCCGTGGAAGGGGTGAAACGTTGTTTGGGCAGCGCCAGCCATTCCAGCGCGGCGCCATGAAACAGGCGTTCGCGCTGGTGGGGTTCGAGCTCGAGCGCATCGATGCCACTGCCCGGTTGTTGTTCGCCGAGCGGGAACGGGTAATCGGTGCCGAGCATCACGCGGTCGCCGCCGACGACGTCGAGAAGGTAGCGCAGCGCTTCGGGGTCGTGTACGCAGGAATCGAAGAACAGCCGCCGGAAATATTCGCGCGGGCCGCGTGCGTTGTCGGTGGCGACGAGATCGGGACGCATGCGGAAGCCGTGTTCGATGCGGCCGATGGTGAAGGGGAACGAGCCGCCGCCATGCGCGAAGGCAATGCGCAGGTTCGGCAGGCGTTCCAGCACGCCACCGAAGATCAGGCTGCAGGCGGCGCGTGATTGTTCGGCCGGCATGCCGACCAGCCATGGCAGCCAGTACTTGGGCATGGTCTCCTTGCCCATCATGTCCCATGGATGGATCAGAATGGCCGCACCGAGGTCGGCGGCGGCCTCGAAAAACGGAAACAGTTCCGGCGCATCGAGGTTGCGGTCGTTGACATGTGAGCCGATCTGCACGCCTTGCAGGCCCAACTGCTCGACACAATGCTCCATTTCCTCGATCGCCAGCCGCGGCGATTGCAGCGGCACGGTGCCGATGCCGGCGTAATGCTGCGGATACTTGCGGCAGATTTCCGCGGCGTGCGCGTTCAAATGGCGGTGCAGTTCGCGCGCCTGGTTGGGTTTGGCCCAGTACGAAAACAACACCGGCACCGTGGAGATCACCTGCACGTCCACGCCAAGCTTGGCGCATTCCTCGGAGCGGAACTCGGGGTCGAACGAGTTTTTCCACACCTCGCGGAAGAACTTGTTGCCGCGGTAGATGCGGTGGTGACCGCCCGCATTCACCATCACCGGAAAGCGCGCGTCGCCATATTTTTCGGCGAGATTCGGCCAATCCGACGGCAGGATGTGGGAATGGATGTCGATTTTCAGCATGCCGCAAGTATAGGCCAGGGGCAGCAGTCGATAGGAGAAGACAAGCCCGGTTCCGCTTTTCTCCTTCCCCTTCAAGGGGAAGGCCGGGATGGGGATGGTGTCGAGGCGAATCGAAAAAACCATCCCCACCCAACGTTGCTACGCTCGCGCGTCCTGCGCTCGCCAAGCAACCCGGCCGTCGGCATCGAGCCTCGGGCGTTCATCGGCGCGCGAACCCGCGGTTCGCAAACGCGCCGATTCACCCCCTTGAAGGAGGTGGGCTTGATATGGTGTTCATGAAGTGGAGTAGGGGATCAAGACGCGTAGCGCCGACTGCGCGGCAGGAGCGGCGCGAACGGCGGATCCGGGCCCGGAGGGCCGGATGCCCCTGGAGTCTTCCGCCGCAGGAGTGGTGCGAACGGCGGATCCGACACGCGCGCATTCGCGCTCGTGTCTTGATCCGCCCTACCGTGCGCTTATCGATCGCTGACCAGCGTCCCCACCGATTCGCCGCCAAGGATGCGCTTGAGGTTGCCGGCGCGGGTCATGTCGTAGATGCGCAGCGGCAGGTGGTGGTCGCGGCACAACGCTATCGCGGCGGTGTCCATGACCTTGAGATTCTGCGCGATAACTTCTTCGTAGCTGACATGATCGAAACGCTTCGCGTCTTTCTTCTTCTTCGGGTCGGCGCTGTACACGCCGTCCACCTTGGTGGCTTTCAGCAGCAGGTCGGCGCCGACCTCGATCGCGCGCAAGGCGGCGGCGGAGTCGGTGGTGAAGAACGGATTGCCGGTGCCGCCAGCGAACAGCACGATGCGGCCTTTTTCCAGATGCCGGATGGCGCGGCGGCGAATGAAATCCTCGCACACGTCGTGGATCTGGATCGCGCTCATCACGCGTGCGAAACCGCCACGTTTTTCCAGCGCGTCCTGCATCGCCAACGCATTCATCACGGTGGCCAGCATGCCCATGTGATCGCCGGTGACGCGGTCCATGCCGGCCTCGGCGAGACCTGCGCCGCGGAAGATGTTGCCGCCGCCGATCACCACACCAACTTCCACGCCACCCTTGCGCACCTCCAGGATTTCGTCGGCGAGCCGGCCGATGACCTCGGGATCGATGCCGTAGTCGGTCGCTCCCATCAGTGCCTCGCCGGACAGCTTCAACAGGATGCGCTGATACTTCGGCGTCGGCTTCGGCTTGGCAGGCATGCGGGGTTCCGGTTGTGGGCAAACGGACAGATTGTAGCGGAGCACGGTCAGTCGAAGCTGACCGTGCCGGTAGCATGTGCGTTTGCGCCGAAGGGTGCCGCGGAATCAACGACCGCAGGCCACTTTGGCCCCACGCCGGAGCGTTAGGCATCCTTTACCGCGCTTGATGCGGGATTCAGTTGCCGTCGTCGCGGTGCAAAGTCAACTCGGCTTTCTGCCGGGGCGAGGCCGCATCCCACTTTTTCACGTAATCGGCTTGTTTGGCATTGATGTCAGCCGCGTGTTCCTGATACCACGCTTCGGCCCCGGGGTTTGTTCGAACGAAGCTCGTTTCCTGTTGCCATTTCGCGAAATTCTGTGACTTGGTGTTGTATTTCGCGTTTGCATCGTTGTGGATCGGCAGCAACGAGAATCGGGCCTTCCAGAAACCCATGCGCGGGCTGACGAGCACATAGTAGGTTTTGCCGGCTTCCAGATCGGCGTTCATGAAATCGGCGTTCTCGCCAATTACCATGAACAGGTGGTCCCCGGGATTCGCCAGGTATCCGATTTTCGTTTTCGCGGATACGATGCCGATGAAATGGTTGCCGCCGTGCGAGGTGTCGTACACGGATGCTTGGATTCCGCCGCCGTACCTGGACGGGCGCATGAAGACGACCAGCGCCTTGTCAGACGTGGGTTGAGGCGTGACGTTTGTCTTCGTCATGTAGGAAGACGTCGCAACGCAGCCGCCCAGCGTGGTGAGCACGGCGAACGAGATGAACAGCGCAATCAAGCGTTTCATGGAACCCCCTGTGGCAAGTAAACATCGCATTCGATGTGCGGGGCATCCTAGATGCTTGGTGTTGCCGGCGCAACGATCGCGTAGAAAAACGAAAAGGCCACGGAAATCCGCGGCCTTTTCGTATCACGCAAGGGCGGAGGATCGGTTACGCCAAACCGGCTTGCTTCATAACTTCGCCAGCGAAGTCGTCCTGTTGCTTCTCGATGCCTTCGCCGACCGCGATGCGGTGGAACGACAGCACCCTGGCCTTGGCTTTGGCGAGCGCGTCGCCGACCGAGACGTTGGTGTCGAGCACGTACGGCTGGCCGGTCAGGGAGATTTCGTTCAAGGTCTTCCTGATCTTGCCGGCGATCATCTTTTCCTGGATCTCGGTGGGCTTCTGCTTGTCCTTGTCGCTCATCTGGGCCAGCGAGATTTCCTTTTCCTTGGCGACGAAATCGGCCGGAACGTTTTCGGGTGCGACGTATTGCGGGTTCATCGCTGCGATGTGCATGGCGATGCCGCGTGCGAGTTCGGCGTCGCCGCCGTCCAGCGCCACCAGCACGCCAATGCGGCCGCCGTGCACGTAGGTGCCGAGGTTGGGCGCGCCGTCGACGCGCACCACGCGGCGCACCTGCACGTTCTCGCCGACCTTGGCGACCAGCGCCTGGCGGGCTTGCTCGACGGTGCCGTCGCCGAGTTTGGCGGCCTTCAACGCTTCGGCGTCTTGCGCGCCGCCACTCAGCGCGGTCTGCGCGGCCTGGTCGGCGAACTTCAGGAAGCTTTCGTCCTTGGCGACGAAGTCGGTTTCGGAGTTGATTTCGACCAGCACGCCGTTGCCGTTGGCTTCGGCCAGCACGATGCGGCCTTCGGCGGCGACGCGGTCGGCCTTCTTGTCGGCCTTGGCGAGGCCCTGCTTGCGCAGCCATTCGATCGAGGTGTCGATGTTGCCATCGTTCTGGGTCAGCGCTTTCTTGCATTCCATCATGCCGGCGCCGGAGCGCTCGCGCAGTTCCTTGACCATCGCGGCGGTGATATCCATGGGTTTACCTCATTGCATGTGGGCGCGCGCCTTGCCGGCGAGCACCAAAGGAAAAGTGGCGCC
>JBOHYW010000248.1:0-4995 GCA_050738155.1 Rhodanobacteraceae bacterium | reverse complement strand
TCCGCGCGCTTTCCATTGAGGCCAAGGCGTTCTACGAACATGTCGGGTTCGACCCATCTCCGCACGACCCGATGTTGCTGATGATGACCCTTGGCGATCTCCGGAGCGCTCTGTGATGGCGCCTCCGCATCGGTCCAGATGGAGCCGAGCGCTCGGCAGGTCGCCCTTCGCGTCGACCTGGATCGCTGGCGTTTGCGTGTTCGCGATCGCTGGGCCCGGTAGAGCCGTCCGTCGACGGTGTGCCTTCTCGACGCCCCGGGGCCGCAGCAGAGCGGATCCGCGTCAGCGCATCACAGGCCCAGATCCTTGAACAGCGCATCGGCGCTGGTGAATCGCTTGCCTTTGCCGGCCTGCAACCAACGCCGCGATCGCCCGCCGGGTGGTGCGGTTCGGCACCTTCACGTCGAACGGCAGACGGCCTTCCTCGGCAACCCTGAGGAAGGTCAGGCGGATCAAATCGGACGCGCAGAGGCCCATGTGCTCCAAGGCATCCATTGCGCGATCCTTCACGTCGGCCGGGATTCGCGCTTTGACGATAGCATCGGCTCGCATGTCATGCTCCAACTGTTCAGAAGATGGCTCGTTGTGGCCCTGACGTGGACACGTTACAAGACCGCAAACTCTCGATCCATGGCAGCCATTCGGCCTCAAACGCGTCGCGTCGTGGTCTCAACGCGCAGCCGGCCCGCCGGCGGACACACGCACCATAAGCGGCTCAGGCTGCCGAGGGGTTCGGGCCTGAACGATCAATGACTGCGGCGTTCGCGATTAACGCGGAATTTACACAGCGGGGTAGAATCGACCGATCGGCTCCGTTCGTGCGTCGCGCGGCGGGTCCGATCGACGGACGGCCATCGAGCAACCGAGGCTTTCAGTTTGACTATCCGAACCGCGTGCACAGCGCATGTGGGACCCTGACGTAAGGCGGGTATCGCCAATTGGTTAGAAAGTTGTTAGCATGCAGACTGCCGAGGGGTTCAAACGGGCTTCGGGATTCAAACGGGCTTCGTCGTCGGCGAATGTGACGGAACCATTGGCAAAGCCGTTCCATAAATCAACAACCGTTTGGAGAGAGAGTGCAATGAGACTCGACCGCAATGAATTGACCAAGGCTGTGCAGACGGCGCTTTCGCTGGGTGCCGTCGCTGCCGTCGGGGTTGCCGGAACTGCCTTCGCGCAGAACGCCGCGCCCGCTCCGCAGAATGGCCAACAACCGCAAACCCTGCAGACCATCGTGGTCACGGGATCGCACATCCGCCGCGTGGACATCGAAACCGATAACCCGGTCATCACGGTGACTTCGCAGCAGATCGCTGCCACCGGCAAGCTGACGGTCGGTTCCGTCGTCCAGGACCTGCCTGCCATCACCGGCGGCGTCCAGAACCCGGCCATCAACAACGGTGGTGGCACTGGCGCGACGCTGGTTGGCCTGCGCGGTTTGGGCCCCAGCCGTACCTTGGTTCTGGTCGATGGCCAGCGCGTAATCGGTGCGCCGTTCGGGGGTGGCGCGGTTGATTTGAACAGCATTCCAACTGCCGCCGTCGAGCAAATCCAGGTGTTGACCAGCGGTGCATCGGCCATTTATGGTTCGGATGCGATCGGTGGCGTCATCAACATCATCCTGAAGTCCAACTATCAGGGTGCGCAGTTCTCGGCGAACTACGGAATTTCCGACCACAACGACGGCGAGCGCAAGGGCGCCAGCTTCGTGTTCGGCCAGACCTCGGACAAAGGCAGCATCCTGGCCGGCGTCAGCTACAACAAGTTCGACGAAATCTCGGCGGCCAACCGAAAGTTCTCGACGAACGCACTCTCGCTGGGCAGCAGCGCCAACGGTGCGGCCACGGTGCACGTCGGTGGCTCGACCTTCGCGGCGCGCGACTTCATCACTGTGCCGGACACCGTCGCGGCGAAGTTCGGCTGTCCCGGTGGCACCGACCTTTCGCTGAACACGTCGACGTTCAATTCCGGCACCAGTCCGACTGGCGCGGGTGACTACCACTGCTTTGGCTCGAGCGACCGCTACAACTTTGCGGCGGTCAACTTGATCGAGACCCCGCAGGAACGCACCAGCGGGTTCTTCAAGGGTGTCTACCACCTGTCGGACAACGTCGACTTCTACGGTACGGTCTACCACAACAAGACCAGTTCCGCCTTCCAGTTGGCGCCGGCCGTATTTGGCACCTCGACGGTTGCGCCGGGGCCCTTCATCTCCAAGGACAGCATGTACAACCCGTTCGGGGTGGATTTCACCACGTCCAACGGGAACACCTATCGGGCGCGCACTTTCGGCGCCGGCAACCGCGTGGCCGAGGACGGCACCACCACGGACGAGTTGCTGATGGGGTTCAAGGGCAACTTCAACATCGGCCAGCAGAACTGGCAGTGGGACGTCGGCTACAACTACGGCCATACGTCCTTTACCAGCACCGTTTTGGGCCTTCCGAACTCGAACACCCTGGTTCCGGGCTTGGGGCCGTCGATGCTGGTCAATGGGGTGCCCACCTGCGTTGCGACCCCGGGCGATCCTTCAAGCGCCATTGCGGGTTGCACACCGTGGGATCCGTTCAACCTGAACTCACCTTCCGCAAAAGCGGCCATGGCCGCCGCCGCCACGCCCGCGCTGGAGAATCTCTGGGCGATCGAGCGCACCTATCACGCCGGTATCAACGGCGGCGTCGTGGATTTGCCTGCCGGCACCGTACAGATGGCGGTGGGTGTCGACTATCGCAAGGAGTACCAGAACAATGCGATCGGCGGCCTGATCGAATTGAACCCGGCGACCTTGACCTGCACCCTGGGCAGTCAGTGCTCGGCACATCTGCAGGGTGGCTACAACGTCAAGGAAGCGTACGCTGAGGTGCTGATTCCGATCCTCAAGGACATGCCTTTCGCGCACGGCCTGAATGTCACCTTGGCCGACCGCTATTCCAAGTACTCCGACTTCGGCAGCACCAGCAACTGGAAGATCGGTGTCGAGTGGCGGCCGATCGAGGACCTGCTGGTGCGCGGCACCGTCGCCAAGGTGTTCCGTGCCCCCACGGTCGGCGACTTGTTCGGGGCGCCGGTCAGCAGCGCGCCGTTCATCTCGACCGATCCGTGCGATGGCATCACGACCGCAGGGAATCCCGCCTGTGTGGGCGTGCCGACCAACGGTTCGTACAAGTCGAACTTTGACGCCAACAGTCAGCAGTTGCAGGGCATCAATGAGGGCTTCTATTCTGCCGGCATCAAGCCGGCCCCGGAACTGGGCAAGTCGTTCGACTTCGGCGTGGTGTATTCGCCGCACTTCGTGCCGGGGTTGTCCGCGAGCGTTGACTTGTGGAGGATCTACCTCAACGACACGATCACGCGGGTGGGGGCACAGACGGTCCTGGATCAATGTTTTGCAGGCAACACGACCTATTGTCCGTTCATCCAGCGCCAACTGTCGGGTGCGGCCGCCGGCCAGATCCTCCACATCATCCAGCCGGAAGCAAACCTGGGCCGGTTCGACGTGAAGGGTATCGATCTTGCCGCGTCCTACCGGCTGCCTGCGTTCGCGTTCGGTCAGTTCACCCTGGCTGTCCAGGGCACCTACATGAGCCAGTACAAGATCCAGACCGCACCAGGTGCGGCTGGCAATGAGGTGTTCAATGGTGCGGGCGTGATGGGCTGGTTCGGTTCGCCGTTGGAATCGGTGTGCCCGTTCGGTGGTGCTCCGGGCGCCATGTGCTTCAACCCGCGTGTGCGTGGTCAAGGCACGTTGGACTGGCAGCTGGGCCCATGGAGCGCACAGTGGCGTATGCGCTACATCGGCAAGTACAAGCTGTCGACGGGTGGTGTGGCAGACGTGTTGTCGCCGCAGCAGCGGCAGTTCGGCGCCACGGTATATAACGACCTCAGCGTCGGTTACGACATCGCACCCATCAACACCAGCATCCGGGTGGGCGTGGACAACGTCATGGACAAGCAGCCGCCGATCTTCTGGAATTTGGCGCTCAACGCCAATACCGATCCGGAAGACTTCGATGTCATTGGCCGGTACTATTTTGCCAACATGACCGTCAAGTTCTGATCGGCGCGTGACATCGCTGCAAGTGCGGGGCCGCACAGGTATTCTTGTGCGGCCCCTTGTTTTTCCTGAATCCCGAAGCCAGATGGCCGACGACAGCGTGATCGACCCGATCGTCGCCGCGATCCAGGCGGGTGATCTCGCCGGTGCCGAATACCTGTGCAGGCAGGCGCTGCGTAAAGCGCCCGACCACGTCGATCTGCTGGTGCTGCTTGGATATGACCTGCAGCAACAGGGGCGGCCGGACGATGCGCTGCCGGTTTTCGCGCGACTCACCGAACTGTTCCCCGATGACGGCATGCACTGGGGAAACTATGCGACCGCGCTCAAACTGGCTGGCGACTTGCCCGCGGCCGAGCAGGCGGCTGAAACCGCCGTGCGCGTGTCACCCGACTCGCCGGAGCGCCTGGAGCAGTTGGGCCTGTTGAAACTGCAGGTGTGCAAGCCCATCGAGGCGAAGCGGATTCTGCTGCGCGCACGCGAACTTGCGCCCGACTCGCCGAGCATCGCGATCCATGCGGCGCGCGCATGCATTGCATGCCGGGATTCGCGCGCGGATTCGCTGTTGCAGCCGTGGCGCACGTGGCAGTCACTCACGGATGACCTGAAAGCCGAGCTGGCCGACGTGCTGGTGCAGGTCAGCGAACCTTGGGGCGCACTGGAACTGCTGGAGGCGTTGATACGGCGTTCGCCGAGCGACTGGTCGGTACAGCTGCTGCTTGCCAAGGTCTACGAGCGTGTCAATGAGCCCGAACGTGCCGCGGCGAAGCTTGATGAGATCATCGCGAACATGGCGGCGTCGCGCGACAGCGACATCCGGCGCGAGGTCGACGCCCAGCGCGCGCAGCTCGCGATGCGCGGGCGCGATTTCGCTACCGCGCGCGCGCTGCTGGAGCGGGCCGGCGCGGCCACTGAAAGTGACGATGGCCACTACTTCAACC
>JBOHYW010000247.1:0-5091 GCA_050738155.1 Rhodanobacteraceae bacterium | reverse complement strand
GGTCGCGGGTCACCCCTCGTACTCGCGCTACGCGTCTGGGCCGCCGCAAAGTGCGGGCGACGGCAGCCTGCAATGTAAAACTCTGCCAGCACCTTCTACGCGGACGTTTTCACACAGCCTGGACCCATTGCGGTCATAGCACAATGCGGTAAGCGGCCGTTCCCCAAAACTGGAAACGGACAGTCACTGAGTAGTGAGGTCCGGAATCGGAAGCATGCATGATTGTCACTTGTCCGCCTGCGACGACGCCTGCCACCAGCGAAGCGCGGGCACGATGTGGCGAGGAGCCATGCGTTTCTTGAAGGCCTGAGACGCCGCCGCGTATGGCGGATGGCGGGTGGCCTACGCCGTGGTCGGCTGGCTGCTGGTGCAGGTTGACACGCAAGTCTTTCCATTCTTCCATATCCCGAACCGGGTCCAAGTGCAGTGTCGCGGGTGGTCCTTGCGAACGGCAAAGCGTTCCTATGAACACGGCACATAACGCTGTTGGGGTGGTCTGCCGATGGCTCCGCATCGCATGGATCGGCCTTCCACTCGGAGTGTTGGCCGCAACAGCAGGCACCACCACGGTTCCCGCCGACCATGCACGCTTCGAATTCTTGACGCCATCTCTGGTCAGAATGGAATATTCGCCGTCCGGGCGCTTTGTCAACGTGCCCACCGCCGTCGTGCTCAAGCGCAAGTGGCCGCGCGTGGACGTTACACGCGCCGTGGCAAACGGCTGGCTGGTTGTCACTACCGGCGCCATGACGTTGCGTTACAGGCTCGGATCCGGCGAGTTCCGCGCGAACAACCTCGAGGTGAGCTGGAAGGATGCCCGGATGACGCGCACGTGGCATCCGGGCCAGGTCGACCACCGCAATCTCGGCGGGCTCACCTATTCGCTCGACAACGTCAGCGCGAAGAACCTGCCAGCTGACGACAATGATCTGGAAAGCCCGGTTGATGACGTGATCCCGGGGATCAACGTGCTGCTGCCCAAGGCCAAGCCTGGCCTGCTGAGCCGCAGCGACTTCGCATTCATCGATGACAGCCACACGCCGGTCTGGAGCGCTGCAAGGCGGTGGGTCGAACCGCGGCAGACCAAGGGCGATCAGGACTGGTATCTGTTTACCTACCCGCACCACGATTACAAGAAGGTCCTGCGCGAGTACGCCGAATTGTGTGGGTCGATTCCAATGATCCCGCGTTACGTGCTCGGGCCAATGATTACGGACCTGAATTTCGCATACTTTCCTGGCAATCCCGAAGACAAGACAGCCGCGTTCACGAGCTACGGCGCGAGGCACCTCGAGGCCGAGGTCACGCGATTCCGGCAGAACCGCATCCCGCTGGATACGCTCGTTCTCGACTTCGGTTGGCACGACTACGGGTGGCAGGGTGGGTATGACTGGAGCGCGCTGATACCGCACCCCGACACGTTCCTGGAATGGATGCGCGCGCACGGCATCAAGGTCGCCTTGAACGACCACCCGGGTTACGCGAACACCCGCGAAAGCATCCTGTCCCACCACGACAGCCACGCACGGGCCGTACTGAAAGCGCTGGGACGACCGTTGCCGCCCAAGCCATCGTTCAACCTGGACCTGTCCGCCGGCTGGGCGTTTGCCACCGACCCACACGATGTCGGCATCGACGAGCACTGGTACGCGACGGGGGACGCCGCCGTGGACTGGAAGCCCATTCGTACGGACGCGTCACTGGCCGCACAAGGATTCGGCCACTACACCGGCATCGTCTGGTATCGCACGACGCTCCACCTGCCATCACGGCTACCGACTCGGCTCTACCTTTACCTCAGCGAGCAAAGCAAGGGTTACCAGCTTTACATCGAGGGCCGCGGCGTGAGCCACACCCGCGTGCATTGGCCAAGACGGCTGACCTGGGCCGACATCACGCCCTACGTGAAGGCGGGCCAAACCGTCGACATCGCGGTGCGTCTCGAGCCCGACGAGTACGGCAGCGGGTTCCTGCGCGGCGTCGAGGCGATTCGCAACGTCAAGCCGCCCAAGCGCATCCACTTCAACCTCGCAAACAGGAAGCAGGCAACGTTATCGATGCGTTACCTGCACGCTCCGCTCCTGAGGCAGGGCGTGTCGTTCTGGTGGGTGGACGGCGGCAGCGGCGCCGCGGACATGCCGGGCCTGAGCCCGCAGTTGTGGACCAACCGCGTCTTCTACGACCACGCGCAACACGTGACGGGCCACCGCAGCTTCATCCTGAGCCGCTACGGCGGATGGGGCAGCGAGCGATATCCCGCCTACTTCACCGGCGACACCTACTCCCAGTGGCCCGTACTTGCTTACGAAGTCGCCTACATGGTTCGCGGCGGCAATGTCCTGATCCCGTACATGAGTGATGACATCGGCGGTTTCCACGGCGGAAGGATCCCCTTCAGGCTGTATGCACGCTGGGTCGAGTTCGGCGCGTTCAGCCCGATTCTCAGGATGCACAGCGCACACGAGAACCCGACGCAAGGCAACTTGCGCATGCCCTGGACCTACGGCGAGCGCGGCATCGCCCTCATCAAAAAGTACTTCACCTTGCACACGCAGCTGATCCCGTACACCTACACGTATGCGTGGATCGCGCACGAGAAATCGCTGCCGATCCTGCGCCCCCTGTACCTGCGGAGCCCCGATTCGAACGAGTCGTATGAGCACCCGCGCGAATACTACTTCGGCCGCGAGATGCTGGTGGCGCCTGTGCTCGACGCGAACGGTGACCGTGCGGTCTATCTGCCGCGGGGTACTTGGATCGGCTTTTTCAACGGCAAGCATTACCACGGAGGCACCTCGTTCACCGCCCGCTACGCGACCGACCAGACCCCGGTATTCGTACGTGATGGCGCCATCGTTCCCGAGCAGCCCGCGGACTTTGCATGGTCGAACGCGCGACCGCTCGACAACCTGATCGTCAACGTCTACGGCACGGCGGGCGGCGAGTTCGACCTGTACGAAGACGATGGCGTGTCGCTGGGCTACGAAGAGCGCGAATATGCGCTGACACCCATGCGGTATGCCCCGGCGGGCCCCGGCACTCATCGGATCACCATCGGCCCGACAAACGGTACGTTCAACGGCCAGGTTCACCGGCGCGCCTACGAGGTGGAGGTCCACGGCATTGACCGGCCGGCTTCGATGTCGGTGGATGGCAAGACAACACCACGCTGGACCTGGGATGCCACGGACGCGACGGCGACGATTCAGGTGCCAGCCCATTCGATCCAGGACCGGGTCACTGTCGCGTGGCGCTCGGCGAAAAGGTGACGAGCATCGGATCAGGCGCGCAGACCTGACATTACATCGAACACAACCCTGCGGGCGTCGTCGCCGGACATCGGCACACGGTGCCACGCCAGAAATACGATGCGCACCATATCCGCGCACCCGATCGGCCACGCTGCGACAAGATCGGTTCCGCGGAGAAGGATGGAACGCAAGATTCTCCGGTGCGTGTGGCCTGGAGGCGTCGCCGATGAAGTTGCCAGCGTCACCTTGGCCTATCGCCCCAAGTGCTTGTCAAAGAATCGGGCGACGACCGCGTAGACCTCGTCCGTCTCGGGCATCCCGGCGTCCACGAAGAACGAATGCCACATCCCGTCCCAAACGTGCAGTTCCACGTTTACGCCGGCGTTCACCAGCAAGCGTTGACTTTTCAATACGGAACTCATCGTGTAGTCGCGTGTCCCGGTGACGAGCAGTGTAGGCGGGAATCTGGCAAGCAGCGCTGGCGAGTTCGCCGGGAACACCAACGGGTCGCTGGGATCGGCTCGCCGGAAATAGGGTAAGTCCATAAAGCTGCGCAGTGACGTCGACGTACCAACCAAAGCCGGCGCGACGTACACTGAGTCACCATCCAGCTCCGCCACCGAGCCACATAATGTTCCGATGGCTCCCGGCAGGGGCAATCGTGCGTGGAGGAACCACGCAACGCATTCTGCCGTGAGGACGCCGCCCGCAGAATTTCCGTAAATTCCGATATTCTTCGCTGGATAACGGTCGAGTAGACCACGGTAGACCGTCGCAACGTCCTCACAAGCAGCCGGAAACACGTGTTCCGGGCCTTGGCGGTAATCGACAGTTATCACGCTGGTTCTGCTGAGGCTTGCGACCGGGATCGATTCCACAAGACCGCCAGAACCCGCGCCCCACAAGAATGCTCCGCCGTGCAAGTTGACCAGCACGCGGTCTTTCGACGCGGAGGTCATGCGCTGCTTCGGCGCGACCCATTGAACCGGAACGCCACCAACGTCCAGCGACTGAATCGTTACCGGGTGGCGCCTTCGCATTAGATCCGCACGCGCCGAATTGATTGCATCGTAGTAACCGCGTCGTATTGCGATCGGTTCGCCCGGCGGTGGTGCGCGCCGGCCGACGTCGACTACGCGTTGGAAGATTCGACGGGCTTGTGGCGACGCGTAGGAAGAAAAGGGCACGCGTTCCGCAGGAGCAATAGCGCGCGGGTGGGCGCCGGCAGCTGGTGAAGCGGGCGCAGGGCGTGGTACGTTTCCTACGGCGGGTTCCGGCGGTTCAACGCGGTGTGAAGGTGGGTTTGCGGCAGGCTTCATATCAGAATTGCATGTGGCGTGTCTGTACTTCGCTACCGGGACCACGATCGGTGGTCATCTGCGAATCGTTATCGCTGAGCATGAGCGGTCTCCACCGGGCTGGCAACACGGGCGCATGCACTTCGACCAAGGGCCTATTTCTCGATCCTCAGGTCTGGTAGGGACGTACATAATCGCTCGCATGAATCTCGCAGAAGGTGTCCGGGCTTGCGTCGTAAATTCGCGGCTGCGCAATCCTATGGCGGCACGATCATCGTCAAGTTCCGGTAGCGGCGTCGAGTTCGGCCGGTTAGGCATCCAGCGACCACCGCCGTCGACCTGTACCGAAGCCCAGCCCTCGCAAAAAGTACCCAGACCAACATGCACGCGATGCCGCTGCGCGCCAGCATACGTTGGGTGAATTCAACTCTGAAGTGCAACACCTGACCAACTGAAGAGGCGCAGGTGCGGTAGCCTGCGCAGCTTCACCGGCAAGTGGAGTTGCACATGAGCTACGCACACCTGAGCCAAGGCGAACGCTA
>JBOHYW010000246.1:0-5136 GCA_050738155.1 Rhodanobacteraceae bacterium | reverse complement strand
AGCCCGAGCCGTTGTAGCCGTACAGCTTGTGGGTCTTCGGATCCCACACGATCACGAAGGCGTCGGCGCCGAGTCCGTTCAGCACCGGCTCGGTCAAGCACAGCATCGCGCTCGTCGCGATCGCGGCATCCACCGCGCTGCCACCTTTTTTCAGGATTTCGATTCCAGCGAGCGAGGCCAGTGGTTGTTCGGACGCGATCATCCCTTGCTGCGCGATCACAGGCGAGCGCGAGCCCCACGGTGCACCGGCATAGCGGTCGCCGCGGCTGATGCCGGCGTGTGCGTCGGTCAATCCGGCGGATGCGGCGAGCAGGCCGAACAACGTGGCGAAGGCTGCGCGGTGCAGCAGAACCTGTGCGCGTGACGGGCGGTGTGCGATCGAACGGCGGAAACAAGGCATGGACAGACCCTCCGTATGCAGGCGAGTCGCTTCGGCGGGAGCTGCCGTGTCGGGCTCGAAGGGTCCTTCATAGCACCCGGCTGCGCCGAGCGCCAGTGCGGTTCGGCACCAGATGTGCCGTACGCACATGGCCGCAGCGGTGTTGGTGCGTTGCCGGATGGGCCGGAGCGCCTGCGTGGCGCCCTTGCGCCAAGGCGTCGAATCGGATGTGCTGGAACGTTTATACGACTAGATGCTTAAACGTATAGCGTGATATATGAACGGATGGCAATGACTTCCGGCACTGGCGCGCTGCTCCGTCCGTTCCAACATGGGCGTTGGAGTCCTGAGAGGGGCTGTGGGCGTCCGACGACTGTTGCTCCCTGAATCACGATTCACCGCGCCGTCTGCTGATGGACGCCACGGAAGTGTCAGGAAACGTCCCCTGTTTCGCCTTGACTTGACGGGAGGGTGCAATGAGGCCTGTACGTAGGGATTTGTCCGCCGCGATCGGCAGCGCGCTGGCGTTGGGAACCGTCGCGGTTTTTGGTGTCGCGAGCAGCGCCCACGCCGCGGAGCCCGCTGCGCCGACGCCGCAGTTCGCGCCCGCCGGCCAGAACTCGACCAACCAGAAACAACCGGCAACCCTGCAGGTCATCACGGTCACCGGCTCGCACATCCGCGCGGCGCAACTTGCTACCGCCAACCCGGTGGTTACGATCACCGCACAGCAGCTCCAGCAGACCGGCGAGCTGACGATCGGACAGGCGCTACTGAACCTGCCGTCCGTAACGGGTGCCGTGGTCACCCCCAACATCGACAATCAGGGTGTCAGCGGTGTGCAGGCCGTCGGACTTCGGGGGCTGACGCCAGCACGCACCCTGCTGTTGGTCGATGGACAGCGCGTAATCACCAATGATCTCGGCACCATTCCGCTGGCGGCGGTCGAACGGGTCGAGGTCATGACCACCGGAGCATCGATGGTTTATGGTTCCGATGCAATCGGTGGCGTGGTCAACGTCATCCTGAAAAGCAACTATCAGGGCGCCCAATTCCAAGCCGACTACGGCATCTCCGACCATGGTGACGGGGTGCGCAAGGGCTATTCTTTCACCTTTGGGCAGAGCTCGGACAAGGGCAGCATCATCGCCGGCGTCGACTACAACAAGACCGATGCAATTGCCCAGATAAACCGTAAGTTCTCCAGTCAAACACTGTCGATCACGGGAAGTACGAACAGTCCAATCCATACGGTTCTTGGCGGTTCGAGTTTCAGCCCGCGTAGCGTCACGTTCCTGCCACCGGATCTGAAAGCGCAGTTCGGCGGGTGTCGGTCGGTCTCACTGAACACCAGTGCAGTCGGACAGAGCCAACCGGTCAGCCTGGCGGACTTCCACTGCACCACTCGTCAGGACTTTTACAGCTACTCGGTGTCTCGCCCGTTGACTCAGCCAACCGAGCGCACCAATGCGTTTCTCAACGGAACCTACCATTTGTCGTCGAACGTCGATGCGTTCCTGACGGTGCTCCACAACAAGACCAACAGCAGCTTCACGCTCGGGCCGCCCGTATGGTCAGACTTGACCGGCACGGTGGTCTCCCAATACAGCTACTACAATCCCTTCAAGATCGATTTTTCGCCTACCAGCGGCAATGTTCTGGAATCGCGGTTGACCACCATCGGCAATCGCGTGACGCCCAGCGCAGTTGCCACCGACAACGCCATGTTCGGGCTTCGCGGCTCCCTGACGATTCTGGGGCAGGATTGGCAATGGGACATCGGCTACGACTATGGGCACCAGAGCGACATCACACAGGCCGGCGGACTCCCGATCTTGGCGAAGCTGAACCCCGGCCTGGGGCCGTCCATGCTGGATCCGGCTACCGGCCAGGTAGTGTGCGTCGGCACACCCGGCGACTTGAATACCATCATTTCGGGTTGTACCCCGTGGGACACGTTCAATCTGAATAACCCGGCGTCACTGGCGGTCGTGCAGGCGCCCGGCACCACGGCGACCGGCATGTTCAATACGTTTACCCAACAGCGCGTCAAGTACGCGGATATCACCGGTGGCATTCTCGACCTCCCGGCCGGAACGGCGCAGCTCGCGCTCGGTGCGTCCTACAAAAGTTTGTATCTCCACAGCATCGTGGGCAGCGGCTTGCTGGCGGATTCGTTCGGCCTGTGCCCGCTCAGCAGTCAATGTACCTCGCCAGTGCAGGGCGGATACAGCGTGAAGGAAGCCTACGGCGAATTGTTCGTGCCGTTGCTGAAGGACTTTCCCGGCGTGCACAGCTTGAGCATCGACCTGGGCGACCGTTACTCGAAGTACAGCGATTTCGGCAGCACGTCCAACTGGAAAGTCGGGGTCCAGTACCGACCTATCCAAGACCTGTTGGTGCGGGGAAACGTTTCGAGGGTTTTCAGGGCTCCGACGATCGGTGACATTTTCGCCGGCATTGCTTTCGGCGGTACGACACTGAGCAGTGACCCTTGCGACGGCATCACGTCACCCAACCCCGCGTGTGTCGGCGTGCCAACGGACGGGTCATTTGTCGATGCGCAGGTGGCAACCCATTCCCAGACCAACACACTGGGGTCCGGGTCCGCGTTGGCGGGGTTCCCACTGGGACCGGAAAAAGGCAAGTCGTTCGACTTCGGCGTGGTGTGGTCACCGGAGTTCGTACCAGGCTTTGATGCCACGGTTGATTTTTGGCGCATCTTCCTCGACAACGAGATCACCGGGGTATCCGCCAACACGGTACTGACGGCGTGTTTCAACGGCATCACCAGTTTTTGCCCGCTCATCGATCGTTTTGGTGCCGGTACGCCCAATCCCGGCCAGATCCGGGAAATCCATGCGCCAACAGCCAACCTTGGCCGGATTGACGTAAAAGGCGTCGACCTGAATGTATCGTACCGGCTTCCGCCTTTTTCATTCGGGCAATTCGTGGTTGACTTGCACAGCACGTACATGAGCCAGTACAAGGAGCAGACAGCACCGGGGCTGCCAGGCAACTCGGCATACGACTTGGTCGGCAACCTCAATACGGATCTCGGCGGTGGCATAGGGATATTGATGCCGCGCATCCGGGCCCTTGGGCAATTGAATTGGCAACTTGGGCCGTGGAGTGCCTTCTGGCAGATGCAGTTCATCGATCATTTCGACGTTGGATCGAACGTCGTGGCACGCCACTATTCTGCTGTCCGCGGTTTCAAGGTTCCGTATGTGCTCCATTATGGCTCGTTCGTATACAACAACTTTGCGGTTGGATACGACATACCGAAGGTCAACTCCCGGATCAATTTCGGTGTCAACAACGTGTTCGACAAGCAACCGCCCGTCCTTTATTACAACTTCTACGGGCTTGGCAATGGCGCGGCAGACGGGGCCGACTTCGACG
The DNA here is from genome assembly GCA_050738155.1 of Rhodanobacteraceae bacterium. Classification (GTDB taxonomy): domain Bacteria; phylum Pseudomonadota; class Gammaproteobacteria; order Xanthomonadales; family Rhodanobacteraceae; genus 66-474. Next base: position 1,352 of record JBOHYW010000246.1, on the reverse strand, counting down.
TGGTGGGCCGATACTATTGGGGCCGGATCACGGTCGACTTCTGATTGCCGCCGCAACGCTGCACTCTCGACGGGCTACGCCTCCGCATGGGTGGCCCGTTTTTTTGCTTGTCGGGGACCGGGCGCTGTCGCGGCTGTTGATCGCGGGGATCTCCGCGTTGCGTACAGGAGGTGTGGCATGCGTACACGAAATGCGTTGGCACCGGCCATCGTCGTCCTGCTGGGCCTGTCCGCCGGGCCGGCGATGGCGCAAACCGCCGCGCCGGCCGCATCGAGCGGCAATGACTACGCCACGATCACCGAGCTGCAGCAGCGGATGCAAAGCGGAACGTTGACCTCGACGGCGCTGGCCAAATCGTTCCTCCATCGCATCGACACGCTGGACCAGGCAGGGCCACGCGTCAATTCGGTGATCGAGATCAATCCCGATGCGCTGTCGATCGCCGCGCAGCGCGACGCCGCACGGAAATCGGGCAAGCACGGTCCGCTGTGGGGCATCCCGGTCCTGCTGAAAGCCAACATCGACACCGGCGACCGGATGCCGACCACCGCGGGCTCGCTGGCCCTGATGGGCGCTCCCGCGCCGCGTGATGCGACCGTGGCGGCGAAATTGCGCAAGGCCGGTGCGGTGATCCTCGGCAAGACCAACCTGAGCGAATGGGCCAATTTCCGCTCGACGCGGTCCACCAGCGGCTGGAGCGGCCGCGGTGGGCTGACGCGCAACCCGTATGTGCTCGATCGCACCGCCTGCGGGTCCAGCTCGGGATCCGCCGCGGCGGTCGCGGCAGGATTCGTCACCGTCGCGATCGGCACCGAAACCAATGGTTCGGTCATCTGCCCTTCGGCCGCCAACGGGATCGTCGGCATCAAACCAACCGTCGGGTTGGTGAGTCGCGCCGGCATCGTGCCGATCAGTTCCACCCAGGACACCGCTGGCCCGATGGCGCGCGATGTGCGTGACGCGGCGATCGTGCTGACCGCGATCGCCGGCCGCGATCCGCGCGATCCGGCGACGAAAGATGCCGACCAGCATGCAACCGATTACACGAAGTTCCTGGACCCGAATGCATTGCAGGGCAAACGGATTGGAGTGGTGCGCGAGCTGGCCGGCCACAACCCCGGTGTCGAGCGTCTGTTGACCGAAACGATCGCAGCGCTGCGCGTGCACGGGGCGACCGTGGTCGATCCGGTCAAGATCCCGCACGTCAACGACTACGGCAAGGCCGAGACGACCGTGCTGCTGTACCAGTTCAAGCACGACATCAACGCATATCTCGCCACGCGCAAGGGTCTTTCGGTGCACTCGTTGGCGGACCTGATCGCGTTCGACAAGGCACACGCTGCCGAGGAAAT
>JBOHYW010000245.1:0-5192 GCA_050738155.1 Rhodanobacteraceae bacterium | reverse complement strand
ACCGGTGCTGTTGTAGGCCGGCTCAAAACCGAAGGTTGGAGCCGGCGAGTGTCGTAGGTTGGGCTGAGCGTAGGCGAAGCCCAACACGGGCGAAGGGTGACGTTGGGGTTCGCATGAAGCCGCTCACCCCAACCTACGTGCTTGCTTTGGTAGCAGCGCGCGTGCGCGCGACCGGCAAGAATCCCAGCGTTGTCGCGTGAATTCGTTGGGTTTAGCGCTTCGGCTTCAAAATCGTGCCCGTGCATTTCTTCGCGCCGCAACGGCACGCCCACAGCTTCTTCATCTTCGGCGTGTGCGGTACATCCAGCACGATGCCGTAATCGTAGGTGAGTTCCTCGCCGGCCTTGACCGCGCGGCGCGTTTCGATCATCACGCGGTCCTTGCGCGCACCATCGACTTCTTCGACATAGGCGCGGCAATTTGGCGCGCAGGAATGATTGATCCAGCGCGCGCTGTTGCCGTCGACATTGGCGTCGATGATGTACTGGTCGTTGAGGGTAAACAAAAACGTGTGGCCAGTATCGGCACCATCGTCGTAGAGACGATCGGCTTGCGCATGGGTCAACAGCCGCCCCTTGTATTGGATCAGCACGGTATGCGCGGGCATGTCGATGGCGGCATACACGCCGTTGCCATGGATGGGTGAGCTGCGAACAATCAAACGACGGGTCATTGCAAACCTTTCACGGACAAACGCCTATGATGCCGTGTCGGGCAGGCATCGCACAACGGAGGTTGCCATGGCATTTCGCATCAAGCGCGTCACCGAGCCGCTGACGAAAGCCGACGGCGCGCGCATTCTCATCGACCGCTTGTGGCCACGCGGACAATCCAAGGCCAAGCTGCAACTGACCGCATGGGTGCGCGACATCGCGCCGAGCACCGAATTGCGCAAATGGTTTGGACACGACCCGGCCAAGTTCGATGAATTCCGCAAGCGGTATCGCGCCGAGCTGGATGCGAATCCGGACGCCGTTGCCGAACTGCGGGCATTGTTGAAGGAACACCCGGATGCCGTCTTGCTGTTTGCCGCCCGCGACGAAAAACACTGCAACGCGGTGGTGCTGGCCGAGTATCTGCGCGGGAAGCACAAGGCATCGGCATGATCGGGCATCGCCTGTTTGGCACGCTTGCGTTATGCCTGGTGACGGGCGCTGCCAGTGCGGCCCAGACGTTCACCCTGAGCAGCCCGATCCTGCACGATGGCGGACGCGTTCCCTTGTCGGCCGTGTACACCGAATGCGGCGGTGGCAACGTCTCGCCTCCGCTGGTGTGGAGCCATCCACCCAAGGGCACGAAGAGTTTCGCGGTGACGGTGTTCGATCGTGACGTGCCGGGCGGCTTCTGGCACTGGATCATCATCGAGATACCGGTCGGCGCGCACGGCCTGAACGCCGATGCCGGGGCGCCACGCAGCGGCAACGCGCCCGGCGACGCCGCGCAACTTCGCAACGACTTTGGCAATCACGGTTATTCCGGCCCGTGTCCGCCGCCCGGCAAACCGCACCACTACGTGTTCACCGTGTATGCGCTGGACGCCTCCGGGCTCGGACTCGCTGCGCATTTCAGTCGCAAGGACGCACTGGCGGCGATCGAGCAACATAGCCTCGCCAAGGCCAGCATCACGGCTGCCTGGGGCCGGTGAGGCCTTCGACGACACGGTGCAACTGTTGGGACTGGCCACGCTGCTCAAGCGCAAACCGGCGCAACTTTCGGACGGGCAGATCCGGCGCGTCGCGATCGGGCGTGCGCTGTTGCGCCAACCACGCGCGCTGTTGCTGGACGAGCCGCTCGCCAACCTGCATCGCGAAGCGGACGCGGAGGTGCCGGAACACCTGTGTGGCCTGGAGCACGAACTCGCGTTGACCAGCCTTCTGGTCGGCCACCAGCCCGATGAGGCGACCGCGCTCGCCGACGCGGTGGCGCGGATCGACGACGGTCGCCTGGGCCGTCTCGAAAGCGCGGCATCGTTTCGCGAAGCTACCGCTGCGTCGATCAACGCCGGGCATGCGGCGGAGTCCGGCACGGCGCGCTAAAGTACGGGCTCCGATCCCAGCCAATCATCGAGGAACCGGTCCATGCGCGCACGTTTGTTTCCTGGTTGCCTGCGTGTTCTCGCCACCGGCGCCCTGCTCGCCGGCATGCTCCTGCTCGGCGCGTGCACCGCCGGCACCAAACTGCAACCACCAACCGCCGGCATCCAGCAACTGGCGGTGAATTCGGATGGAAGCTGGGCAGCGGTCGTGCGCTTCCAGAACTACAGTTACGACACCGGCATGCACGTATATGCGATCGACGCCGACTTGAGCTTGAACGGCAAGCCAGCCGGGCACATCGCGTTTTCTCCCGCGCTGGACATCCCGGCGATGGATGCCGACATCGCAACGGAAACGTTCAAGCCGGACGCAGCCGGCGCCGCGGCACTTGCCGCGACCAACCACAGCGCCGTGCAGTACGAACTCAAGGGCACGCTGTCGGTTGGCAAGGGCGGCAATGGCAAGCCGCAATCGTTCAAGCTGGACGGCAAGGGTTACCTTTCGCCGGTGCCGGGTGTATCGAACATTTGGCGCTGAGAATTTGGCCGATCGCGCGCACGCGCGCTCCTACAAAAGCGCCTGTAGGAGCCTGCGTGCAGGCGACACGTGCAAGGAATCTTCATGACCACGAACTACACCGCTCCGCTCGCCGACATCCGTTTCGATCTCTACGACGTGCTGGAGATCGAGAAGCTGTTCGCCAAACTGCCCGGCTGCGAATCGCTCAACCGCGAGCTGATCGACGCGGTGCTGGAGGAAGCCGCAAAGTTTGCGCAGGCGGTGCTGGCGCCGCTCAATGCGATTGGCGACGAGCAAGGTTGCAGCTTCGACAAGAGCAGCGGCGAAGTGCAGGCACCGGATGGATTCAGGCAGGCCTACCGGCAATACGCCGAGGGCGGCTGGGCCGGGCTGACCGCGCCCGAGGAATTCGGCGGACAGGGCTTGCCGGAAACCGTTGGCGCGCCGGTCAAGGAAATGGTCGACTCGGCCAACCTCGCGTGGGGTACCTATCCGTTGCTTTCGCACGGCGCGACCGAAGCGTTGCGCGTGCACGGCGAGGACTGGCAGAAAGAAGCGTTCCTGAAACGCATCGTCTCCGGTGAATGGACCGGCACCATGTGCCTGACCGAACCACACTGCGGTTCCGACCTCGGCCTTCTGAAAACCCGCGCCGAGCCGCAACCCGACGGCAGCCATGCCATCAACGGCACCAAGATTTTCATCACCGCGGGCGAACACGACTTCACCGACAACATCGTGCATTTGGTACTGGCGCGCCTGCCGGACGCGCCCAAAGGCGTCAAAGGCATTTCGTTGTTCATCGTGCCGAAGATGAAAGTCGATCGCGACGGCAGGATGGGCGAACGCAATGCCGCGCGCTGCGGCGCCATCGAACACAAGATGGGCCTCAAGGGTTCCGCCACCTGCGTGATGAATTTCGACGGCGCGCAGGGCTGGTTGATCGGCGAAGCGAACCGCGGTCTCGCCGCAATGTTCACCATGATGAATACCGCGCGGCTGGCGGTCGGCCTGCAGGGGCTTGCGTTGTCGGAACGCGCGTACCAGAACGCGCTTGCCTATGCACGCGAACGCCTGCAGATGCGCGCACTGTCGGGCGCGAAATTCCCCGACAAACCGGCCGATCCCCTGATCGTGCACGGCGACATCCGCCGCATGCTGCTGACGCAAAAAGCCCTGATCGAAGGCGGTCGAACGCTGGGCCTGTATGCGGCAACGCTGGTCGACATCCAGCATCGAGCGCAGGATGCCGACGAGGTCAAACGCGCCGACGCGCTGGTGTCGTTCCTCACCCCGATCATCAAGGCGATGCTCACCGAGAACGCCATCGAGTGCACCAATCTCGCGCTGCAGGTTTACGGCGGGCACGGCTACATTGCCGACAATGGCATGGAGCAGTACGTGCGCGACGCACGCATCACCACGATCTACGAAGGCACCACCCAGATCCAGGCGCTGGATCTGCTGGGCCGCAAGATCATGCAGCAGCGCGGCGAGGGCCTGCAGTTGTTCCTCGAACAACTCGGAGCGTTCTGCACGCAACATGCAAACGACGATTCAGTGAAGGATTTCATTCCGAAACTGTCGGCGCTCGCCAGGGAATGGGCCGAGGCCACGCAGGCGATCGGCGGACGTGCGGTTTCCAACCCGGACGAGATCGGGGCAGCGGCGGTCGATTATCTGATGTATTCCGGCTACGTCGCGTTTGCGTGGGCGTGGGCGCGCAGCGTCGCGGCGGCGGAGGCATCGTCGCTGTCCGACGATTTCAAGCAGGGCAAACGACTGACCGCACGCTTTTACTTCGATCGCATCCTGCCACGCACACGCACGCACCTGGCCGCGATGCAAGCTGGTGTGGATAGCGTATTCGCGATGCCGGATGCGTTGTTTGGATAGCCAGTGCGCAGCTTGAACCGGGTATCCGAAGCCGGACGCGGTATGACCAGCTGCTGCGCGGGATATCGCTACGCTCAAGACGACGCGCTGGGCACCTCCCCTTCAGGGAGGAAGCCGGGTGGAGGATGGGTTGACTGCGACCAGCGTCGTTCCAACCACACCACCCGCCCAGCAGTCCCCCTTGACGGGAGGGCTTGCAACCTGGCGCTGCTGCAAGTCCAGGACTTGCGCCGCAAGGAATCGCCGAATGCCTATCACCAACAAATTGCATGAACCCGGTTTCAATATCCGTCCCGCCCGTGCCGCCGACACCGGTTTCATCCTGTCGCTGGTGCCGCGTTTCGTTGCTTTCGAATTGCCGAAGGGACGCAGCAAGCGTGCATGCATCGCTGCGATTCGCGCCGATCTCGAACGCGTGCTGCACGACGCGCCACCCACCGATCACTTCTTCATCGCCGAAACGAGAGACGGAACGCCTGCCGGCTTCCTGCACCTGCAGGTGCAGCGCGACTTCTTTTCGAATACCCGCAACTGCCACATTTCCGACGTGGCCGTCGCGCAGGAGCATGACGGTCGCGGCATTGGCCACGCCTTGCTCGAACACGCCGAAACATGGGCCAAAAAGAATCGCTGCGAACGACTGACGCTCTCGGTGTTCCCCGGCAACGCGCGTGCCCGCGCGCTTTACGAACACGTCGGCTTCAGCGACGATCTGCTGCGAATGGCCAAGCCCCTGTAGGT
>JBOHYW010000244.1:0-5197 GCA_050738155.1 Rhodanobacteraceae bacterium | reverse complement strand
GGCGCAAGCGCGTTCGCGCATCCATCGCTGCGCGGTACCACAGACCTAACGTGTCGCCCAGCTAATCATCAGCCTCATGGCCTATTTTACTGGCGCCGGGTAAACCGGCTTGGCGTCCGCGACATCAAGTGGATAAACCACATTAAACTTCAGGCCACCCTTACCATTCGGGACCATCTGGGCGAGTGGCATCAAATCTCCTATTTGTGCGCCTATTTTGTCGAGCACGAACGAGCCGTCAATAGTCTTAAGCTTTCCAGACAGGCTGAACACGGCGTCGTGCAGGTCAAACTGGCTCATGCCCTTTGTCACAGCAAGTGCGCGCTGTATAACGAGACCCGTGTTGTATCCCGCGACCGCATTAAACCCGAACTCCTCCATGTGATCAGGATACGCCTTTTTCCATGCGTCGTGAAATTCGGGAAGTGTCATGCCCACGTTGACCTTGTATTTGATCAGTGACGCTGGCATGTATGTATACCCATACTGCAGGCCGCTCACTCCAACGGTTTTCAGTAGTAGAGGCGTTTCCAGACCAGGATAAAAAGTGAAAAGCCATTTGAGATGCGTACCACTACTCTGGAGATCCCTTAGAAAAGAAATGTCATTGTCCGGGTACCCCATTTCCAGCACTGCATCCGGATGCGATGCCTCAATCGTTCGAATGAGTACGGCGTAGTTGGATGTGCTCGTGGGTACGCCGCGGTTGTACACAATGTCCAACCCAGCATGTGCACCATCGATCATCTTGGTGAACCACTTCGCCTGTTCGCCGGTAAAATCGTTCGTCGAATATAGCAGCGCGATTCGCTTGATGCCGAGCTTCGGTCCTTCATCCGTCAAGAACGCAGCTACATATTTTGGCCAAGCAGAGGACGTCGGATCTGAAATTAGCGCAATGTACGGATTATCCGCACTGAAAAATGACAACCCAGTTCCTGTCTGATCAAACAGAAAAACCTTGTGCTCATGAGCAATGGTAACCGCCGGGGCGGTTAACACCGATCCACTATCGGAGGTCAGTATGTCAACCTTGTTCCGCGTCACCAGTTGGTTGTACAGCGTGGTCGCCGTCCCCGGGTTACTTTGATCATCGTAAGCGATGAGCTTGATGGGGATGCGCTTACCATACGGCTTGACGAATACACCCCCTTGCGCGTTCTCACGCTCCACCCAGAGCTTGAGGCCGTGATATACCGGCATCGATATTGATGCGAACGTGCCAGACGATGCGTACAACGTTCCAATCTTGATTTCCGACGGCGCAGACTGCGTCTCACCCGCATATGCGCTGAACGAAAAAACGGCAATGATTAGAGTTACCAGGATGGAGCGCAACATGGCTGACCTCACTTGGGCCCGCTTGGAGCCAATCTCGTTAACGTTGGGGCCTGTAATATCGTCCCTCTGCGTTCATTGTGACGTGTAGACTCGCTAGTATGAAGCAACCCCGGCATGTCAACCGAACGCATCGTACTACGTCCACACCAGCTTTTCTATGTTTGTGCGATCCTGTGCACTCGCTGTAGCCCCACCTGTGGCGCTCGGGGCACCCGGAACGGCCGGAGGGGGCCCCGCGTCTGGTGCGTCGCGATCCGTCGTTTTTTCCACGTTCGTCTGGCGAAGGCGAAGTTGATAGCCGGTGTTCCCTAGGAATCGGGCAAGCTGGAGCAACCTTCAGCTCGCGCGAGCACCAGGCACCCAAGCCCCAGCATCCCGCAAAGCAGTTATCTCTTCCGAAACATATCCAAACTCCCGCAGAAGTTCGTGGCCATGCTCACCTTGAGTCGGCGCGGATCGTTCTGGCTCGGCCGGAGTCCGATAAAACTGGACCGGGACTTTCAAATGCCGCATGCGACCCTCGGTCGGATGGATCGTCGTTCCGAAAAATTGCGTGGTGCGCAGGTGGGGGTCTTGGAACAAGCTGTCGAAGTCGTGCATCGGCATCGCAGGAACATCCGCCTGGTTGAAGATGTTAAGCCATTCGTCGGTCGATCGATTTTCCAAGATGCCCGCGAGTACGTCGTACACGTGGCCGATGTGTTCCAGACGCGTTGCGTAGGTCGCGAAGCACAGATCGGACTCCATAATGTCCATGCGCCCGATTGCGCCGAGCAGGCGCCGCCAATGTGCATCCGTATAGGGTAACGCACACAAGTATCCATCTTTCGTACGAAACGGACGTCGGGATGGCGTGAGGTTCCGCGCATAACCGCCGTCGTCCAGGGGCGGTTCGAAAAGAAGCCCGCCGATTTGGTCGGATAGTACGAAGCTAACCATTGATTCGAACATCGGGACATCAATCCGTTGCCCTTTGCCTGATCGCGTGCGTTCGATGACGCCGGTAAGTATCGCGGATACCAAGAAAAGGCCCACGACACGATCGCACATCGACAGAGGCACGTATCTCGGCGCTGAACTACCGGATTGCTGCATCAGATACGGCAACAAGGCAGCGCCTTGAATCAGGTCATCGTACGCGGGATTGTCTGCATACGGGCCGTCCTGACCATAACCAAACGCACCCACGTAGATGATGCGTGGATTGTGTCGCGTGACGTCTGCATACGACACGCCAAGCCTGCTCATCGACGATGGGCGTAGGTTGTAGATCAGAATATCGGCGGATTCGCACATGCGAAGCACAACGTCGCGCGCTTCCGGCTTTTTCACATCTAGCGTAATCGAGCGTTTGGATCGGTTTATCGCAAGAAACTGGGCCCCCATGCCAGCATGGCGCTTGGCTCCGGCCTGTCGAAAGACATCGCCTGATGGGGCCTCGATCTTGATGACATCGGCACCGTAGTCACCAAGCGTCTGTGTAGCATACGGGCCCATAACGACGGTTGTCATATCTATTACACGCAGTCCAGTCAATGGGCCCATTTCAAATCTTTCCTTGCGTTGAACGTCGACGGCATCAATCGCGCCCGTCAGTCGGTGGCAAATCTTTCCGGCAACGCTGTAGGCGACTGCGCAACAACAATCCGTGTTCGCCGGTGGCGGGACACGCGCGCGGCCGGCATCGCATGAAGTGCACCGGCTGACGAGATAGTAATCCTATTCAGAGCGTGTGCAGGTCTTGTGCAGATTCGGTGAGTCAAACATTACGCGTCGCCGGCCCGCAATGTCAGAGGACTCTGTGCTCGCCTGCAATATTGGATGAAGGGTGTCGCGCCCCGACTTGCGTGGCGAACGCCATGGCAGCGCAGTGGCCAGACCGGGCACGCCAAGCAAGCTTTTGTTCCTGGTCGCGAGCGAGTGCACGTCAACCAGCGAGCCGGTCACCGTGCGTACGAATGTGTGTCCGGCTTTCGAAAGGGCGGCGACGGCCCGGTGGCTCGTCAGCACCCGGCGCAAGGCACGCGGTGTCCGACCACAACGTTGAATCGTCAATACGATTTGGGTAGGTGCAATACCTTTTCCGCGATGAAACTAAGGGCAAGTTCTCGGCTCACGGGTGCAATACGCGGGATGAACGATTCCCTCAGCCAACGCTCCACGTGGTACTCCTTGGCATAACCGAAGCCACCGTGACACATCACCGCCGTCTGGCAGGCGTTGTAACCGGCTTCCCCGGCGAGATACTTGGCCGCGTTTGCGGCGGCACCGGCCGGCTGACCGCTGTCATAGCGCTGTGCGGCCGACAGCGTCATGAGCCAGGCCGCTTCCAGCTCCGACCAGCACTTGGCCAAGGGGTGCTGAATCGCCTGGTTCTGCCCGATCGGCCGGTTGAAAACGACGCGCTGCGCGGCGTACCGGGCAGCCCGAGCAACGGCCACTTGCCCCAGCCCGACTGCCTCGGCGGAGATGAGGATGCGCTCTGGGTTCATGCCGTGCAGGATGTACTGGAAGCCTCGCCCCTCTTCGCCAATCAAATCGGCGGCAGGGACTTCGTAGTCGGAGAAGAAGATCTCGTTGGAATCAACCGCCTTGCGTCCCATTTTTTCGATGGCGTTGATGCGGGCGCGCGTGCGGTCGAGCCGTGTGTAGAACAGACTCAGGCCGTGGGTAGGCTTGTCGACTGGCGTGAGCGGCGTAGTCCGCGCCAGCAGCAGGATTCGGTCTGCAACCTGCGCCGTGGAAATCCACACCTTCTGGCCGTTGACCAGGTATCGGTCGCCGCGACGCTCGGCGTGCACCTTGAGCTGCGTCGTATTCAGCCCCGTGCTGGGTTCGGTGACGCCGAAGCAGGCTTTTTCGCGCCCTTCGGCGATGGGCGGAAGCATCCGGTGTTTCTGTTCCGCAGTACCGAACCGCACCACCGGGTTGAGCCCGAAGATGTTCATGTGCACCGCGGACGCCGCCGACATGCCGCCACCGCTCTCCGAGATGGCACGCATCATGATGGCAGCGGCGGTGATACCGAGGCCGGAGCCACCGTATTCCCGCGGCATGCAGATGCCGAGCCAGCCGTCACGCGCGAGTTCGGCGTAGAGATCCTGCGGAAATTCGCCCGTTCGATCGTGCTCCAACCAGTAAGCGTCGCCGTAATGCGCACAAATCACGGAAACCGCGTCACGGATTGCGATCTGGTCCCTCGTCAACGAAAAATCCATCGTGCTGCCTGCTCGCGTAACCTTCAGGTGCGTCAGTCTGCATCTGACCACCGGCGCAAAGTCTCCAGCGCTGGCTCGTCGCGTGCAAGCGCATCGCGACCGAGCTGCCGATACCAGCAGCTTTCGCTGCCGAACTGCATGCGCCACCGGTACCGCCGGTACCGTCGCCGCCAGCGGCCCCGGCAGTGCCGCTGCCGGAGGCGTTCCACGTCCCGGTGGTGCCGTTGTAACCGGCCGCGCCGATGCCACCCGATCCGCCGGCGCCATAACCGGCCGGCGGGGGCGGAGGGGATGGAGGAGACGTCGGCGAGCACCCGCCTCCGCCTCGACTGAGGTCAGGCTGCACCCCTCCCGTCGAGGCCAGGCTGATGACCCCATTGCCGGGCGCGGTCACGACATAACGCTTGGAGCCGCACGCGAACGCCGGGGACGGCAGCATCCATGCGACGAGCGCTGCCACGACCGCCAACGCCAGGGCTTTTCGCACGGCGCCGTGACTGCTCGTACCGGCACCCGCCGCCCCGCCGCCACGGCTTCGCGTCAATTCCGAAGCCACCCGCAGCGCGCCCAGCGCACGGTTCCAGACCAGGCTGAAGATGCGGTTCATGACGACCCCCTTTTCCATGGTTGACGGCGGT
>JBOHYW010000243.1:0-5273 GCA_050738155.1 Rhodanobacteraceae bacterium | reverse complement strand
GCTGCTGGCCGGAATCTTGGTTGCCGCCGCCATTCCGCTGGTACTTACCTTGCTGCTATTCACTTACGAGGTGCAGGCCGGGCACGTCCTCGCGCCATCGCAGATCTTCTGGTGGCACCGCGTGTATTTTATTGGTGCATTGGTCGGGATAAGTCTGTGGCACGGCGTTGACGTAGCGGCCGGTGCGTACGCTGTATTTCTCGGGGTGGCAATGTTGGTCGCGGGCCTATTTCGGTACGGAGGATGCGAGATCGCGTCAATCCCGAATCTCATCTTGCACCGCGACTACAGCATGTTCTGTCTTATCTTCTCCCCGGTTGATCGTCTGGAGCGAAGGTTCCACACGCAGAAGCCACACCGGTAACTGGAACTACGCGGCTTGCGAAAATCGGTATCCCGACCTGACACCACAGCTAGCCATCACAACTATATGACCAAGAACCTTCTTTCCATACTAGGCTTGCTGCTCGCAGCAGCAGCAATGGCTGGGCTACTCTCCATTCACCACCTATTCGCAAAAAGCCCATACCTGCTTGCAGTTCAAGTTGCGGCAGCCTTGCTCATGATCTGGGCGCGCATAACCTTTGGCGTACGCAGCTTTCATGCCGCGGCGAGTACATCAGAGGGAGGTCTTGTGACAACCGGCCCCTATCGCTACTTGCGGCATCCGATTTACGCGTCGATCATCTACTTCATCTGGGCGGGCCAGGTTCAGGCGCCCCATGCTGTCCCTTTGGCCTTGGCCGCGGTGGCTAGCCTCGGGCTATTCGCTCGCATGCTTCTTGAGGAGCGGTTCCTAACCCATGCCTACCCCGAATACTCCAAGTACGCTGCGAAAGCCAAGCGCGTGATCCCCTTCGTTTACTAACGGGCAAGAATTGGAGCCAAAACCATGCTCGCCATTCCACGTGCCTTTCGAGTCACCATAGCCCCGCGCACTCGCCTTGACGTTCCCACTGACGAGGCTCGCGCAGCCACGGTTGGTTCTGTGAGCGTACGCAATATGGCGTGACCTGCGGCCGACACTCGTGATAGCACCATCAGCCACCCAACCGTAACGTGGAGCGCAGTGAATTTGCCACGTTACTTGATGAATACAGCGGTTTGCTGTCCCGCATCGCCGCCAGTTATGAGGCGGATCCGTCACTTCGTGACGACCTGCTGCAGGACATGGCGCTTGAGCTGTGGCGGGCGGCGCCCACGTGGCGTGGTGATGCATCGATGAAGACATTTGTCGCACAGGTGGCGCACAACCGCGGTGCCAGCCACGTCGTCGGTCGACGGCGGCTACCGCGCACGGAAGCGCTGACCGCTGAACTGCCCGACCATGGCCACGATCCTGAGATTTACGCTCAGCTGCAACAACAATCCGAGCACTTGCAAAGCGCGGTGCGCACATTGCCGCTGAACTTACGGCAGACCGTAACGCTTGCGTTCGAAGGCTTTAGTCATCAGGAGATCGCCGAGACGCTCGACACCAGTGTGAACAACGTCGCGGTACGACTGAACCGAGCGCGAAAAGCGCTCAAGACAGTTTTGGGGGAGCCCGCATGAGCCCGGACGACGATTGGATTCGTTGGAGCAACGCGTGGCAGCGCCAACCCCCCGTCGATGTGCCACGGCTGCAACGCCGGGTGCGGCGCAAACTATGGCAGATGCGTGCGATGGTGGCTTGGCGATTAATCGGCTGTTTGGTGGCCGTCGTTTTGGTGGTGCGCCTGCAGCTTATGCCGAATGCGTCCTCGCCTCTGAAGGTCTGGGCCGCGTTGATGCTCTTGCTGATCGCGGCATTCTTGTATTTTCGGCTGCGTATATATCGTGGGACTTGGCGCCCGGCCAACGACAGCGTGCCAGATCTGCTTCGACTTACGGCAAAGCGCGCGAAGGCCGGCATCCGCCTGGCATCGGTGAACGTCGCGTGCATTCTGACGATAACCGTGGTGTCGCTGCTGATGGCGGAACCTTGGCTGACGCCAGCAGGTTGGCGACACGATTCCGCATTGCGGCAGTTATTGATACCACTGATCGCAGTTGGCAGCGTGTACCTGGCCTTCAACGTTCTATACATGCGCCGCCAACGTAGGCGGCTGCGCGGCGCTGAGGCCCTGCTTGGAGAAGAGTCGGACGAAGACGCCTCTCGATAGCGCTGCGACAGTGCCGCGCGGACACGTATCGATCAACGGTCGCTGACTGGCCAAAACGAGACATCGCCGTCTCTGTCGAGCTGCCGCAGACCGGCCACTTGCTGAACTCACGCGTCGAGCGTCTAAGCACAGTGAGCATGCCAGTGTGACTCAAACAAAATAGCCTCTATGGTCCCCGGGGCGGTTCGGTTTGCAACGTGCGATGAGCGCCCACGCTGAGCCAGACCTGCGGCTTGAGCGTGCGAGCACGCTCACTATGTAAGGTTTTAGTGAGGCAGGCGGACTAATAGGTGGTGACCATCAGAACTGGAGCCAAATCCATGCCCACCATTCCAAGTACCTCCCAACGTATCAAGGCGGTCTTTCGAGGCGCCGATGGCTTGCACATAGGCTGGTCCGCGCTGTTATTCCTGACGATATTTGCTGCTGTACTCGTGGTCATCGGCATGGTTGTCGCCTTCATGCCTCATCATCCCCATCATCACCCACCTATGCGGTTAGCAATGACACGCGGCCGGATGATCTTCACTGAATTTGCGCAGGCTTTTGCGGTGTTAGCGGCAACTGTCGTCATGGGAAGGGTCGAGCGAAAGTCGTGGCTCGACTACAGCTGGAGGGGGCCGCGCCGAGCGACGCGGCTCATTCAAGGCGTACTGGCTGGTCTCATTCTGATGTCGCTTCTTATGTGTGCGCTGGTCCTCACGCATGGGGCTACGATCCGTTACAGTGGCGGCGGTTGGTCTTTGCTGATATCAGGCGCAACGTTGGCGCTTGGTTTCGCGCTGGTGGCGTTGTTCGAAGAGTCGATGTTCCGCGGCTACCTATTCTTTCGATTGGCTAACGGAAGCGGCCCGTACCTCGCCGCCATCATTATGTCATTGGTGTTCGGTGTCACCCACTTGGGCAACCATGGCGAGGACGTTCTGGGAATTTTGCAGGTGGTCGTGTTCGGCCTAGTAATGTGCCTGGCGGTATGGCGCACGGGTTCCCTGTGGTGGGCCTTGGGATTCCACGCCGCCTGGGACTGGAGCGAATCCTTCCTGTTCGGCGCCGCCGACAGCGGCAACATAGTGAAGGGGCACTTGCTGACAACCCACGCTGCCGGACCGGCTTGGCTCAGCGGCGGATCCGTCGGACCGGAAGGTAGTCTAATGGTCCTACCGTTACTTGCACTGATGGCAATCTGGATCGTGCTTACCGTATCGGGAAAACCTCGCACAAAAACAGCAGTTGATGCTCACAATGTTGATGCCTATTAGATACCCCATTCTTTGCGTCACCTGCCAACAGTCTTGGGGTCGGGAAGTGACCCTCGACCAACGGGCACTGACCCGCCGTTTGCAGCCTTTGTCACTTGGCACCAAAGCGGCCGTCGGAGGCTTGCTGCGGTCGTTCTAGTGGCGGGGCGAGAAACGCGACTTCTCCCGCGTCGTCCGAGTCCGGCGATGCTGCGTATCGTTAGCCGGATTGGATGCTGCGAAGCGTTTCATTATCAAGGGTTGCGCTACTGCTGGTGGCGAGTTGCGTGGCCTGTATAACCGGATTGGCAAATCCATATATTCAGTAGTTAGGTTATGGAGGCGAGGTTGTCGCGAGTTTCAGCATATTGGTTGTTTGCTTCTGGTGCTCTGTGCGCAGTTGGCGCGTTGCTGCATCTGGCCATACCACTTGGTGGCCCTGCTTGGTACAGCTTCGCAGGTGCGCCGCAGGGTCTTGTTGCAATGGCTCAAGCGGGGCTCGCACGCCCGGTCATTTCGTGCATCATCATTGCGTGTATTCTCATCGTGTTCGCCGTCTACGCATTCTCGGCGCTTGGTTTGGTGCGGCATCTTCCGGCAACACGTATCGTGCTAAGCATCATTGGCTTGGGTCTGTCGGTGCGCGGGCTCTGGTTTCCGGTTCTAGCGTTTAAAAATCCGTCGGCATTGGGTCAGTTCTGTGGGCGCTGCAGTAGCCTCAATGCCTTTGTCGTTGCAAGCTCGGCGCTGTGCTTGTTCATTGGCATTGGCTATTTGCTGGGAGCGTGGCGCCAGAAGTTAGTCGCTCCAGGCAGCGATCGCAGTGCATCTGCCGCATGAAGCGCAACTTCCGCGTCGCCTCAGTATCGAAGGCCATGCTGGTCGCGTGATGCCACAATCCACGACGATGACAACTGGGCTGCATCCCGCGATACACGCCGATTGGCTACAGCTGCGACGCAGGGGAATGCTCAGCTTTGCCCGGATGATGGGTATGCCGGCGTTGCTGCTGTCGTGCTGCGTGGCGCTTGCATCCGCTGCCTTCTACCTGGGCTACGGCTGGTGTGTTGTGGCAGCCGCATTGTTGTCACTGGGTGGGAGTCACGCGATTGCGCACAGTCGGTTGTTGAACACTTTGAAGCGCTGGCGCTTTGGGTGGTTTGGCGCGCTACCCGTGGCGCCAAGCACCACGGTGAGAACATTGTTTCTCGTAATGGCAATGGCGTTGACGTCGTCGCTTGCGTGTGTCGACGTTTTGCTGTGGGCCGTCTCGGTATCGGCGGCCCACCAAGTTGATTTGGCTTACGCGCTGGCAGGCATCGATCTGGGGCTGATCGCGGGTACTCTTGTCGCCGTGGCGCGAGTGTCGCGACCAGGCGCAGTAGCGCGATCACGCCATGTGGATGGCATTCGCGAGCCGTTACTCGCGCTGCCGTGGTTGAATGGCCCATATCTTCCGCACCTGCTCGACTGGCAAAGACGCGCCGCGGTGGTACGTTGGCGGAGGGGCGGCAGGTTTGTGCTGGTCGGGGTCGTGCTCGCTGGCTTGCCGCATGGGTCATCGCTCCCACTGGTGGTAGCGCTCCTCCCGCTGGTGATCTCGTGGTTGTGGCTGTCAGTGGTGATGCGTGCCAGTGTCGATACAGCGGATGATGCCATTAGCCTGCTTGGCGCAGTAGCGCTGGATAGCCGACGCGCACGCTTGGCTTCGCTTCGCTACCCGCTAATGACTTCGTCGTGTGCGCTTTTGCCGGTGGTCATCGTGGCAATATTGAGCCGACGCGGTGTGATCCTACTAGGGCGTGTTCACACTATCGGAGTGCGTCGGCAATGAGCGCAAAGTTGATGAAGCCCAGAAACATCACGTCCAGCTTTTCGAATCGGGAAAAGA
>JBOHYW010000242.1:0-5278 GCA_050738155.1 Rhodanobacteraceae bacterium | reverse complement strand
GCCTGCGCTTCTACCACACCCACGTGCGCGCCGGCGCCGACCTTTCGCGCGGCCTCTATTCCGGACAAGCCGGTCCGGTTTACATCGATCCGAAGCACGACCCGGGCGCGTATGACCGCGAGGTATTTCTGACGCTCAAGGAGTTCCAGCCCTACCTCAGCCGCATGGACGACGACACCCCGTTCATGCAGCCGGCCGGCATGGAACTGCCGCTGGTCACGATCGCCGCGCATTCCGATCCGAACGCCGGCAAGGTGCCCCCCGGTTATGAACTCGCCTACGAGTCATTCGCGATCAACGGCAAGATGCTGGGCCACGGCGAACCGATCCGCGTCAAGCGCGGCGAACGCGTGATGCTGCACGTGATCAACGCCAGCGCCACCGAAAACCGCAGCCTCGCCCTGCCCGGCCACACCTTCAAAGTGGTTGCGCTGGACGGCAACCCGGTACCGCATCCGGCAAACGTGCCGGTGTTGTGGATGGGCGCCGCCGAACGCATTTCCGCAATTGTCGAGATGAACCACCCCGGCATATGGGTGCTCGGTGACATCGCCGATGCGAACCGCGAAGGCGGCATGGGCGTCGTGGTCGAATACGCAAATTCCACCGACCAGCCGCAATGGCAAGCACCGCCTGCTTATCTGTGGGATTACCGGCGGTTCGCCGACCCGACGCGCAAAGTCGCCAAACCTGACGAAATAATCGACATGCTGATCACCGCGCGCCAGAGCGCAGCACACGGTTTTGATCAATATGCGATCAATGGTGTGCCGTACGACTGGAAAACCATGCCGGTCACGCGCAAATTGAAACTCGGCCGCCGCTACCGGCTGCGCTTTCGCAACGCCAGCGGCGACATCCACCCGTTGCACCTGCACCGCCACACCTTCGAACTCACCAACCTCAACGGCCACCCGACCGCCGGCGTCATGAAGGACGTGGTGCTGGTGCCGCCGTTCCAGATCGCCGAGGTCGATTTCACCGCCGACATGCCGGGGCTCACCTTGTTTCATTGCCACATGCAGGTGCATATGGATTTCGGCTTCATGGCACTGTTCGAGACAGTCTGACCGCAAGCTGAACCGCTGCATCCTGCTACACATCCCGCTTACATGCCGGCGCGTACCCTCATCCATCCCATACACGGCATGTACCGATTGGAGGCAAGCGATGAAAAAGTTGCTGGTTGTCGGCATCACCTGCGCAATGGCGAGCGGATTGTCGTTCGCGGCGTTCGCGCAAACCCATTCCGCCCAAGACGAAATCACTACGGCCCACGCCCACGCAGTGCTGGCTTCGACCGCCGATACGGTCGAAATCGGACACACCCACCTGCATCACGTCATCAACTGCCTGGTCGGGCCGAAAGGCAGCGGTTTCGATGCCAAGGCGGCGGACCCGTGCAAGGGACAAGGCAACGGCGCCATTCCCGATTCGGCGAGCAACCACGCGGTGCACCGCAAACTGAAGAAGGCGCTGGCCGAAGCACAATCCGGCCTGAAAGCGAACGAACTCGCGACCATCCACAGCGATGCCGGCAAGCTCGCCGCCAAGCTGAAATCCGCCGACGGTTCCGACTCTGCAAAGGCGTCATCCGGCTGGTGACGTCCGGCGATGCCGCGACGAGCACGGACTCGCGGCCTGCGGTGGCTGTCGAGGATGTAGCCTGACCTGGATCACCGGCAACCGCGGGTTGCCGGTGGATACTGCGTGGTCACGCAATCGAGCAACGCCATGGCCATCCGCTATCCCAACCTTTCGCACAACATCCTCGACGCCATCGGCGACACCCCGCTGCTGGACATCGACGGGGTATTCGCCAAATGCGAATACCTGAACCCATCCGGCTCGATCAAGGCGCGCATCGCCAAACATATCGTCGAGCGCGCCGAAGCGACGGGTCGCCTGAAGCCCGGCGACACCATCGTCGAGGCCACCAGCGGCAACACCGGCAACGCTTTCGCGATGGTGGCGGCGGTCAAGGGTTACCGCATGATCGTGGTGATGCCGGAAGGCCTGTCGAGCGAGCGCGTCGCGATCTCGCGCGCGTTCGGCGCCGAAGTGCTTTTCTGCGGAACCTTCCACGTCAACGACGCGTTGGAACGCGCCCGTGAACTGGGCAACCAACCCGGCTTCTTTTTCCCCGGCCAATTCGAATCGGAATGGAACGTCGAGGAAAACCGCGAATGGCTCGGCCCGGAAATCCTTGCGCAACTGCCCGACGGCCGCGTACCGGATGCGTTCGTGCATGGGGTCGGCACCGGCGGCACGCTGATCGGTGTCGGACAGGCGTTCCGCAAGGTCAACCCGAAGGTGCGGCTGTTCGCAATGGAACCTTCCGAATCATGCACGCTGCTGTGCGGGGAAGTCGCGCTGCACCAGATCGAGGGCATCTCGGATGGCTTCGTACCCGGCATCTTCGCCAGTCACCGCGATCTCGTGAACGACATGCTGAGCGTATCCAGCACCGAAGCAGTCGCCGAAATGCGCCAGCTCGCACGCACCCGCGGGCTGTTCTGCGGGCCGAGTTCCGGCGCGCACCTGATCGCCGCCCGCCGGGTGCGCGAGCAACACCCCGAACTGAAGACCGTCGTCACCATCCTCGATGACGAAGGCGAGAAATACCTGCATGATTTCTTCATGCACCCAGCGCCGTCCGACAGCGCACCGGTTCCGTTTCATTGACATGCGATCGTCCATGGTCGCGGCTTCGTTCGAGCCACCGCCACATCCCCGGAGACCAATAAATGACCCAACGACTCAACTACACCAAGGCATCACCCGACGGCTTCAAGGCCATGCGCGCGCTGCAGGCACATGTCGACGATTGCGGAATCGAACACAAGCTGCTGGAACTGGTGAAGATGCGCGCCTCGCAGATCAACGGCTGCGCGTACTGCCTCGACATGCACTCGAAGGACGCGCGCGCCGCGGGTGAAACCGAGCAACGCCTGTATGTCTTGAACGCATGGCGTGAATCGCCGTTCTACAGTGAGCGCGAGCGCGCGGCGCTGGCGTGGACTGAAGCCTTGACGCGAATTGCCGACAGCGAAATCTCCGACGAACTGTACGCAGAAGTCCACCAGCACTTCAACGACAAGGAGCTGGTGGACCTGTCATTCGCGATCATCGCGATCAATGGCTGGAATCGCCTCGCGATCCCGTTTCGCTCCGAGCCAGGGCACTACCAGCCGGGACAATATGCAAAGAGCTGAAGAAGCCCCGCCCGACTACTCCACATCGTTTCCACGCAGGCGGGAATCGACAAGCGAGGCAATGGATTCCCGCTTCTGCGGTAAAGACGAGCAAGGCAGCCTTTCGCCATGAACACCACAACAACGCTGGACGATTTCGAACAACTCCTGCAAGCCGCACGTCAACAGGATGAACCGCAGCGACTGCTGTTGGTGTTTGCCGAGCGGCAACTCGGCGAGCATGCCAGCCCGGCGCAACGCGCGAGTTTCGCGCGCGGCGAAGGTGGACACCTGCAACCTTGCCTGTGCGTGGACAAGGCACCCGACGAAATCACCGGTCTCGCGGCGCTCATCGCCGAATCCGAACGGACCGGCCAGCATTGGGACATCGTCTTCGTCGGCAGCCTCGAAGGCCGCGGCGGTATCGCCCCCAACCGCGACGAAGCCGACCAACCGCTGCGCTTCATGGTCAACGCGATCAATGACGGCCGCATCGGCGAGTTCGCGGCGTTTGATCGCGATGGCCATGCGCTGCGGTTTGTATGAAACCCGGCCTCGCGCAGGGCGGTAGGGCGTAGCGAATCCTTCCCTCACGGCCAGGACCACACAGCGGGATACGCTGCTGCGCGGCTGCTCCTGCCCTACGCTTGAAGACAGCAGGTATGACTCCGGGCTCGTTCCGGAGGAAGCCCAACGTCGGCGCGGGGTCATGTTGGGCTTCGCATACGCTCAGCCCAACCTACAATGCTTGCGCAAATCCCGCGCGAATTCGTACCCTCATCCGCCCCTTCGGGGCACCTTCTCCCGAAGGGAGAAGGAAAATCCGGATCACACGCTGCGCGTTGCCACCACCGGCGGCACCTGCGATGCGCGCAGTGCCGGTGTCAGTACCGCAAGCTGGCCCAATATCCACAACGCGACAGCACCAACCGGCAGATACCACAAGGGTAACCGCACCAGTTCGTAGTATTTCATCAGCAACAGATTCAACCCAATAGCCAGGATCGCGCCAAGCACGATGCCGCCAGTCACGATCAGGAAATTCTCGGTCTGGAAATAACGAAGGATGTCCGCGCGCGTGGCTCCAACCGCGCGGCGGATGCCGATGCTGCGAGTGCGCTGTTGCACCCAGAAATTGGCAAGACCCGTGATGCCCAGCGCAGCCACTAACAGCAGGCCCAGTGCCGAGGCCAGCAACAAGCTGATCATGGTGCGGTCGCGCTGGAAGTAGGTGGCACGCAACTGGGTGAAAGTCATCGCGTGCCTTACGACGCGGTTGGCGTCGAGTCGGTACAGGATATTCTTGGCCTGCTTCAACACGCGCGCGCGATCCTGCGAGCGGGTGCGCAGAATGTATGTCACGTTGCTCGCATCGGGCAGCATCGGAAGCAGCATGCTGAAACCATTACCGTTCCCGAGGTTGACGTCTGGCCGTAGCAGGTGCGCCACCACCCCGACAACACGGACCGGGCTGGGTGCGACATAGATCGACCTGCCGAGCGCGCTTTCACCCGGGAACAGGCGCGCGGCAAGCACCTTCGTGATGATTGCAGCCGGAACGCGATTGAGGCCGTCGTAACCGTGCGTACTGTCCTCTGGAAGGTATTCGTCCGGCCGAAAATCGCGCCCTGCGACCAATTGCAATCCAAGCGCCTTCAGCTCGCCCGGCGTGCCGTTGAACACGCTGGCGAGCGCAACATTGTTCTGAGGATTGGTTCCTACACCCATCGTCCAGTTTTTCTGGTTAAACGGCAGCGCATCCACCGCCGCCGCGGATTCAACACCGGGGATCATTCGGAGCGCGGTGAGGTCGGCCTTGTGACCATCGATCTGATTGGCGTGTTGATCCATGTTGAAGCTCTGGATCATCACGACCCGGTTCTCGGCCACACCGCTCGGCAAATTCATCAACAAGGTGCGCTGCTGGATCATGAAAGCGACATTGCAGACGATCGCGCAGGTGAGCGCGACCAGCAGCGCCAGCAAGGTCGCGATGAGTTTGTGGCGGCGTAGTGCAGACAGGATAGGTCGAATTTCCATGATGACATCCGGTTATCAGGAACCGCAGGTTGTAGGAGCGTGCG
>JBOHYW010000241.1:0-5281 GCA_050738155.1 Rhodanobacteraceae bacterium | reverse complement strand
TCGCGGTGCGCGTGTAGCGGCTCTGCGTACTGATGACCATGGGTTCTCCTGCCGGTAGTTCGCAACTGTTTCGACAACGCCAGCGAACTCTACAACAGCCACAGCTGTGCTCGATGCTTGGCCGGACGAGTCTTCGGCCTAGCTTTCACCTTGGTAATCAACTTGATGCAGCAGCCCCCAATTGTCTGCGCCGAGCGCGTGCGATCCCGCGCCAACGACAACATCGCTGACCACCTTCGGAGGACGAGCGCGAGGTAATCGAGGAAGAGGCCGCTGGCGCGGCCCAAGCCCCGCGGCGCGCCTTGGTGATCGACGTCGAGCACGACCACAGCACCCGCCAAACCGCGCGTAGGCTTTCGGTCGGCGCATTCGAGTCAAAAGTCGATCAGTGCTCTGCGACGTGAACGCAGCAACGTGTTCAGTACCTCCGATCGTTCAGTACGTCGACCAGATTGCGGTTGCGTGCGCATTTTGCCAAGCGTGCCTCAGTCAATTGCTTACGTCTGGATGCGCAATCTCTAGCCAATGTGCGCCACCGCAGCCTGCAGGCTCCGATTCTCGTCTTCGCGGATATGCCACATCCGACTCGCCGCGTGGTCGATCTGCCACGCTTCACGGGTGCGGGGGTTCCTGATCGCGGCGATTCCAGCTCTTGTTCAACGACTGATTTGCTCCAGTGCCACGCCCTTCGTAGCTGGCCCAAATACGCCGATAACGATGATGCCGACCGCCATGGCGATCGCGATGAAAACTGCAACAGCCAATGTGCCACCCGCGTTAAGGAAGTAGCCGATCGCGAGGCCGGCGAAGGCTGCCGCAATGCGGCTCCACGAATAGACGAATCCTACGGCTCTCGCTCTGATCCGAGTTGGGAACATTTCGGCTTGATAGCTGTGATACGCATACGACATCACATTCGCAGCCAGCGTGAAAACAACGCCCAAGGTCACTAGCGCCACGGGAGAGCGTACATTCGCGAATCCGAGCATAGCTAATCCCATGATGACGAGGCCGGCCATGATCTGTTGTTTTCTTTCGATGCGATCCGCGAAAAGCGTACCGAGCAAGGGCCCGAAAGGGTTGGCGATGGCGATGATGAAAGAGTATTCCAGACTGTGCGTAAGCGTGACGCCGCGTGCAATCAACAACGTCGGCACCCACGCGGCAAACCCGTAGAACCCGATGACCTGGGCCATGTTGAAGATCGACAGCATGATCGTGCGGCTGCGATAACGCGGCAAGAAAATTTCGATGAATCGCGCTGCTCGATCATCTGGAACGGCTTCGATCCGCTTGGGCGCGGGGAGCGGCCTGCCGGTCTCGGCCTCCAC
This sequence comes from Rhodanobacteraceae bacterium, assembly GCA_050738155.1. Classification (GTDB taxonomy): domain Bacteria; phylum Pseudomonadota; class Gammaproteobacteria; order Xanthomonadales; family Rhodanobacteraceae; genus 66-474. The sequence goes on along the minus strand of JBOHYW010000241.1, from coordinate 3,950 downwards.
TCTCGATTCGATCCCGCGAACCACTGCTTCCGCTTCTTTGATGTGGCCGTGCAAGGCCAGCCAGCGCGGGCTTTCCGGGATGCGGCGGATCAGGAACCACACGATGCCAGCGCCACAGGATCCGATCAGCACCACCCACCGCCATCCCGAGAGTCCGAGCGGAGAAAGCGGTACAAGCAACCACGCGAAAAGGGCGACGATCGGAACCGCGCAAAACGTGATGAACTGGTTGATCGAGAACGCGCGCCCCCGCTCGGCTCTCGGAATCAATTCGGAGATGTAGGTATCGATGGTGACCAACTGCACCGCGAAGCCGACCCCCGCGATAAAACGCCAGACATTGAGCATCTCGCCCGAGCGCTGGAAGGCCATGATGCCGGTGCAAATTGCGTACCACACCAGCGACCACGTGAAAACGGGACGCCGGCCATAACGGTCCGCCAAGTGTCCGAACAGGAGGACGCCGACCCAAAGCCCCGCGAACGTGCAGAACACGAACGTCCCGAAGCCGGCCACCTTGATTCCGCCCAAAGTGGCGAAAAACCCCAGCGATTCTGCCGTGAACAGCCCCGACTTGAGCATGCCTGGCGCGACATATCCCGTGAAGAACAGGTCGTAAAACTCGAACACTCCGCCCAAGGAAATCAGGATGATGATCGACCAAACGGTGCGCGAGGATGGCAATCGGTCAAGGCGCGCAGCGATCTGAGCGGCATCAAATTCGGACATGGGCGCTCATTCGCACGGAGTCGGTGACGGATAACGTGTTACGGTTCTGCCCGAGAAGATCCAGCACCCTCTGGCTGCTTGATTTTGCTCATCGTTCCTCACGGGCAATGCTCACCGGATCGGTCAACTGGTTTGTCACACATGGTGGTGGCCGGGGCACCGGCGGTCAGCTGCGGTCCTCCTCAGTAACTTGTGAGGCGCTCCGCGAACGTTCGACTTTCGAACTGTCACCGTAGGCAGGCATCCTGACGTGGCGATGAAATCTTCCTGAAAAATCGTTCAGGTGTCTCGATTGTGCTCAGTGCTTGCGGCGCTTGTTGCGGTGCGTCATGACGAATCAGCCGTCACGGCGCAGACTCGGGTGCGAACGCGTTTGAGGAGGTGATACACGTGAAAGTGCTGATTGTCGAAGATGAGCGCAGGCTGGGGCGATTCCTCAAGCAGAGCTTGAGCGAGCGATCGTATACGGTCACGTGGACACAGAGCCTCAAGGAGGCACGGGACGCGCTCGCCGAGGAAAGCTGCGACGTGATTATTCTCGATCTTGGGCTGCCCGATGGTGATGGCCTTCAGTTGCTCTGCCAATGGCGTCGCTGCGGCTTCAACGAACCGGTGCTGATCCTGAGCGCACGCGACACCGTTGAAGATCGCATCAAGGGACTCGATCTGGGCGCCGATGACTATCTGCCCAAGCCTTTCAGTTTTGAGGAATTGCTCGCTCACCTACGGTCGCTCTTGCGCAGACAAGCTGCAGTCAAGCAGACCGTCTTCGAATACCACGGCATCAGGCTCGATCTGCTGAGCCACACGGTGCGGCTGCAGGATCGATCGATCGAACTGACCAACAGGGAATTTGCGTTACTCGAAATATTCATGCAGAACGCAGGGCGGACATTGACACGCTCCTATATTTCCGAGCGCATCTGGCCAGGTCTCGTGGAGGCCAATCTGCTCGACGTCTACATGAGCCGTTTGCGCGCGAAACTTGAGAACGGTGCCATGGGGCCGATATTCAAGACACGACGCGGGATCGGCTATCAGTTGGCATGAAATCGATACGCGCGCGCATCGGCGTTTGGTACGCGTTGAGCGCAACCCTCACGATGGCAGTGCTATTTATTTTCGGCTACCAGTTGCTGCAAAGCTACATTCTGCGTGACCTTGACTTGCTCAACCACGCCGAATTCGAACAAATCCGTCAGCAGCTTGGCCACGACTACAAGATACTGACGCCCACGATGGTGGATCAACGCATTCGTGAGACCACCAATTCGGCATCGGTGTTGTTCTACATCAACATCGACAAGCCACCTCACGACATGCTTTTCTATTCCAACAATCTCGATGGTCGACCGATTCCGGATGTTCCGCACAAGCACATCTATAACGCCATCGTACCAGGCATTGGCGAGATGCGGGTCGCAGAATTCATCATGCGCCCCTTCGATATCACGATCGCCACGCCGAGCAGGCAGATGCAACAGGTCATGCGAGCCTACGTCGAGGTGTGCATCGCGCTGTTGGCAGCGATGCTTCTGGTCAGCGGCCTGATTGGTATCGGCGTGGGGCAGTTGATTCTTCGTCCCGTCCGACTCATCGGCGAGACAGCCAACCGGATCAATTCCGACAATCTCTCCGAGCGGATTGTCACACCTGGTGTCAAGGACGAGATTTTCGACCTCGCGAGACTGCTCAACCAAATGTTCGATCGACTCGAAGATTCGTTCGCACAAGTCCGCCGGTTTTCCGCGGACGTATCGCATGAACTGAAGACGCCGCTCTCGCTGATACGGCTTCATGCCGAGAAGCTGTTGACAGACGGCAATCTCCGGCATCACCAAGAGGAAGCCTTGTTGGAGCAGATTGACGAACTGACGCGCATGAATCAGATCATCGATGATCTTCTTTTCATTTCGCGTGCTGAAGCGGACGGTGTCAAACTCCGGTTGTCCCCTGAAAATCCTGCCGGGTTTCTGCAAAGCATTGAACCGGATCTGAGGGTGTTGGCGGAAGATCGCGGCATGTGTTTAGTGTTTTCGCATGAAGGCGAGGGCATCGTCGCCATCGAGACCAAGTGGCTGCGCCAGGTCATCTTCAACTTGTTGACCAACGCGTTACGCGTGTCGCCGCCCGGCGGGCGTATCGAGATCCGCTCGGTGATAGATGGCAACGCTTGGTCCGTCAGCGTCGAGGACCAAGGCCCGGGGTTGAGCGACGACCAACGCGAACATGCGTTCGACCGATTTGTACGTTTCAATGTCCCGGCGGTCGAGTACCGGGGGGCCGGTCTGGGTCTCGCCATCTGTCGCAGCATCGTAGGCCTGCACAAAGGAAGGATTTACGCGCGGCGCGGCAGCGATGGTACCGGTCTACGGGTGACGTTCGAGATGCCGGTCTTCGTCGCATCCAACGAAGCAACGACCGTCGGTGGCGATTGAGAGTTTCCTTACGGTTGCACGCGACTCCTCGGACAATGCCTGGGCGTCAAGATGCGAGGCTTCTGGTAACTCCGTGAGGAGAAGCGCTGCATCACCGGTTGCTTGGTGGCACCCTGCGCGACCGTAGCGGTCAGCACGTTCACATTGGTCGCGGAGGTATAGTGCAGTTACGCCGAGATCAGGTGCTTGCCGTACAAAATCTGATAGCGCGACAGGTCACGGTGTGCGTTCTCAAGCATCGCCTGGCCCCGTCGCAGGGTCGCACGCGCCTCGTTCAGTGCGGCCTGAAACGGGCGCGGATCGATCAAAAAAAAGCGATCCCCTTTCTTGACGAACTGTCCTTCCTTACAGTCAGCAGATTCCAAGGTGCCCTGAACCCTTGGTGTGACCTGCACCGTAATATTGGCGACGATGGTTCCCAAGCTGTGCGCGACGACGCTCATGTTGCGGCGCTGCACCGACGCCACCCGTACCGGTGCTACCGCGTCGCGTAGTTTCGGGGCCGCTGCATGTCCGCCAGCGAAGTGCCTGAAGGCACCAAGCACCAAGGCCAGCACCATGCCTCCAATGAGTCCGTTTCGGAGTTTATGTCGGGTCAAATCCAGCATCCGGAAAAGTGAGAAAACCTGTGGCGCAGCGGGCTTGACTCCAACGCTCGTGAAATCGGCGGCACGACACGATTCGCTCGGCACGCAGCTTTTACAGATGCTCGCTGACTTCTCCCAAATACCTCTCACCAATTATTTTCTGCCGAACACCTCGACGCAGCCATTGTCGCAGCCC
>JBOHYW010000240.1:0-5317 GCA_050738155.1 Rhodanobacteraceae bacterium | reverse complement strand
GAGCTCATCCGATGCCGGCCCGTGGCCCCCAAGTGGCCACCTTCGACGAGGCCTCATACATAAATGCAGCCCGTGCTTCGTGCACAACAGCGGTTGACACCAGGGGCGAGTCCATACATAGGTTGGGTTGAATTCGCGCTTTTCGCGGATGAAGCCCAACATGATCCGTCTGGCAGGATCGGAGGCCACGCAGCCACGGGCGTTCCGTTGGGCTTCGCGAGAAGCCGCTCAGCCCAACCTGCCTGTCGTGCGCATGATGTGCTCCCGCGACGATGCCGTAGGTTGGGTTGAATCCGCGTTTGCGCGGATGAAGCCCAACACGATCCACCCGGCAGGATCGGAATTCACGCAGCCATGGGCGTTCCGTTGGGCTTCGCGAGAAGCCGCTCAGCCCAACCTGCCTATCTTCGCAATCAGGCATTGCGACCACGCATATGGCCGTCCATTCCGCACCCGGAAATCGGGTAAATAATTCTCACGCATGGCGGAACAATTTTTCACGTGTGCGGCTGGGTGGCGCTGCATGCGCGTTTTTTCGCGCCCGGCACGATTGCTGCTAGACAACCGGCACCCCTGCAACTGGCGAACGGAACCCAAGCATGTCGCAAGTCGAAGCAAATGCCACGCCGCGGGCCAAACGCGGCCTCACCCGCCGGGCACTGGCCGCCGAACAGGTGCGCATGCGCCACTACCGCAAGGCGCTGGCGTGCGTGAAAGACGAAGTGCTGCGCCAGCACTGGACCCGCGAACTCGAAGCGAGCCGCGGTCGCGCCGCGCGGCTCGCCATCGCGCTGGTGGAGATGGGCGAGGCCATGCCGATCGCCGAGGATCGCCCGGATTCGGTGCGCTGCCTGATGGACGCGATGGACATGGCGTTGTGCAATGGCGACATGCCGGCGGCGGAAGCGGTCGCGCGCGAATGCATGACCCTGGTCGACCTGCGTTGCGATCACATGCAGCACGGGCGGGAATGATTGGCGCCAATCGCGTTGCAGTTAACTGCGGCTTCATTGCGCTCGGCGCAGTATGGCTTCCAGGAAATCAATCAATCCGAGGGATCGGGCATGGCCAGCAGTACCGTCAGTGACTTCATCATCCATCGCCTGCACGAGTGGGGCGTGCGCCGCATCTACGGTTACCCGGGTGACGGCATCAACGGACTGATGGGCGCGATGAATCGCGCCAACGACGACCGCATCGCGCTGGTGCGCGCGTGCCACGAGGAGATGTGCGCGTTCATGGCCTGCGCGCACGCGAAATATACCGGCGAAGTCGGCGTGTGCATGGCCACCTCCGGGCCCGGCGCCATCCATCTGTTGAACGGCCTGTACGACGCCAAGCTCGACCACATGCCGGTGGTCGCGATCGTCGGCCAGCAGGCGCGCGCCGCGCTGGGCGGCAACTACCAGCAGGAAGTCGATCTGGGAGTCCTGTTCAAGGATGTCGCCAGCGAGTACATCGAAATGATCACCGTGCCCGCACAGGCACGCCACGTGATCGATCGCGCTTTTCGCATCGCGATTTCCAAACGCACGGTCACCTGCGTGATCGTCCCCAATGATCTGCAGGAACTGGATGCAGTGGAGTCGCCGCCGCACGCGCATGGCACCGTGCACTCCGGGCTCGGCTACAACGCGCCCGACATCTGTCCGCGCGAGGACGACCTGCGCGCCGCCGCGGATCTTCTGAATGCCGGTTCGCGCGTGGCGATCCTGGTGGGCGCGGGTGCGCTCGCCGCGGCCGACGAGGTCATCGAGGTCGCCGACGCGCTGGGCGCGGGCGTCGCCAAGGCGCTGCTCGGCAAGGCCGCGGTGCCCGACGATTTGCCATTCGTCACCGGCGCCATCGGCCTGCTCGGCACCAAACCGAGTTGGGACATGATGGAAGAATGCGACACCCTGCTGATGATCGGCTCGCGTTTCCCGTATTCGGAATTCCTGCCCAAGGAAGGCCAGGCGCGTGGCGTGCAGATCGACATCGACCCGGCGATGCTGTCGATCCGCTACCCGATGGAGATCAACCTGACCGGCGATGCCGCCGCCACCTTGCGCGCGCTGCTGCCGATGCTGGAGCGCAAATCCGAGCGCGGCTGGCGCGAAAAGATCGAGAAGGGCGTGGCCGAATGGTGGAAGGTGCTGGAATCGCGCGCCATGGCCGAGGCCGAGCCGGTCAATCCCGAACGCGTGTTCTGGGAGTTGTCGTCGAAGTTGCCCGACTACTGCATCCTGTCTTCCGATTCCGGTTCGGCCGCCAACTGGTACGCGCGTGATCTCAAGATCCGCCGCGGCATGCTGGCGTCGCTGTCCGGCGGCCTCGCGACCATGGGACCGGGCGTGCCGTATGCGATCGCCGCCAAGTTCGCGTTTCCCGAGCGCGTCGCAATCGCGCTGGTCGGCGACGGCGCGATGCAGATGAACGGCAACAACGAGCTCAACACCATCCGCGACCACTGGGAGAGTTGGGACGATCCGCGCCTGATCATCATGGTGTTGAACAATCGCGACCTCAACCAGGTGACCTGGGAGCAACGTGCGCAGGCGGGCGACCCGAGATACGACACGTCGCAGCACGTGATCGACTTTCCGTACGCGCGTTATGCCGAGATGCTCGGCCTGGCAGCGGTACGGGTGGACAAACCCGAGCAGATCGGACCGGCCTGGGACACCGCGCTGGAAGCCGATCGCCCGTGTCTCATCGAGGCGATCACCGATCCGGAAGTGCCGCCACTGCCGCCGCACATCACGCTCAAGCAGGCCAAGGCATTCGCCGCATCGATGTGGAAGGGCGATTCCGATCGCGCGTCGATGTTGCGGCAGGCCATGCGTGAGGCCAAGGCTACCGTGTTCCACGGCGGTGATTGAGCGTGGCGGACAGGGTCGCCCTGGGTGCACCGCGTGCAAGCGCGTACACCGTGCCGACCGACGCGCCTGAATCCGATGGCACGCTGGAATGGAATTCGACGACGCTGGTGCTGGTGGAGATCGAAGCCGGCGGCCGCCATGGGTTCGGCTACAGCTATGCCGATGCCGCCACGGCGGCGCTGATACACGGCCTGCTTGCAGATGTGATCGAAGGGCGCGACGCCCTGGACGTTGCCGGTACATGGTCGGCAATGCGCGTGGCGGTGCGCAATCTCGGCCATGCAGGTATTGCGGCCATGGCGATCAGTGCGGTGGACAACGCGCTGTGGGATTTGAAAGCGAAATTGCTGGATTTGCCGCTGTGCAAGTTGCTGGGCGCGGTACGCGCAAGCGTTCCCGTTTACGGCAGCGGCGGCTTCACCTCCTACGACGACGCGCAATTGCGCGGACAACTGGGAGGCTGGGCACAGGACGGTTTCAAGATGGTGAAGATGAAGGTCGGTCGCGAACCGCAGCATGACCTTGCCCGCGTGCGCAGCGCGCGCGTCGCGATCGGGGCGGGCGTGCAGTTGTTCGTGGATGGCAACGGCGCGTTCTCGCGCAAGCAGGCGTTGCGGATGGCCAATGACTTTGTCGAGCAGGGCGTGGCGTGGTTCGAGGAACCGGTGTCTTCCGATGATCTGGAAGGCTTGCGGCTGCTGCGCGATTGCGCGCCGGCGAGCATGGACATCGCCGCCGGCGAGTACGGCTACGACGCCGGGTATTTCCGGCGCATGCTGCAGGCCGGCGCCGTCGACGTGCTGCAAGCCGACGCGACGCGCTGTCTGGGCATCAGCGGTTTCATGCAGGCGGCGGCGCTGTGCGAAGCCTTCCATGTGCCGTTCTCGGCGCATTGCGCACCGGCATTGCACCTGCACCCGTCCTGCGCGGCGGTGCCGCTGGAACACATCGAATATTTCCATGACCACGTGCGCATCGAGAACATGCTGTTCGACGGCGTGGTCAAATCCGTGGCTGGCAGGCTGCAACCCGACCTGTCGCGACCGGGCCTTGGCCTGGAATTCAAACACGAGGATGCGGAACGTTATCGCGTGCAGGAGAGCTCGTGAATGCGACAGATACAACGAACGTGGGAGCGGCCCCTGGCCGCGCACATGCAATGTAGGAGCGCTCGTGAGCGCGACCCGAGTTGGCCAGACAGCAACGAAGTCGCGAGCACGCTCGCTCCTGCGAAAACGGTTGGTAGGAGCCTGCTTGCAGGGTGAGAAGCGGCGCCTGCGTGATGCCAGCGGCATCACGCGCCGCTTCGAATGGGCGGCCGAGGATGACCGCACCGGCGCCACGTGCCAAGGATGGCTGCTTGCCCGACCGCCAGACACAAGGGCTGCAAGGAGGATCAAAACATGCAAATCGATCACCTGAAACAACAGTGTCAACACGAAGGATGCGGCTGCGAAGTGGAGGCCGGGCATCCCTACTGCAGCGAGTACTGTCGCGACGCCTCGGAATACTCGGACAATGCCGACGAAGCGCCACACGGTGGTTGTGGCTGCGGGCATTCCGAATGCGGCGAGAAGTGAAGGACGTTCGTTCCGCCTCGAACGGCTATCGTTTTGGCAACGCCCAACACCGCCATTCCGGCCTACGCAGGCTTTGCAATCCCCTCTCCCTGCGGGAGGGGGTGCCCCGCAGGGGCGGGTGAGGGTACGCGCACGCAAGGTGCCCCGGATGTTGCGTGCATTCATTATGCGTGCTGAATAACCGGACCCTCATCCGGCGCTGCGCGCCACCTTCTCCCGGAGGGAGAAGGGTCAAGCGTTCGTTTTTGCCAGCGCCCACAGCTTGGATGGAATTTTTCAAGGAGCAACACATGCACAAGGATTTCAAAAACAAGGTAATCGCCATTACCGGCGCCAGCGCCGGGGTTGGTCGTGCCGCGGCGCTCGCGTTCGCGAAGCGCGGTGCGAAGCTTGGCTTGATCGCACGCGGCAAGGAGGGGCTGGAATCCACGCAACGGGAAATTGCAGGCGCGGGTGGCACGGCGATCACCTGCATCGTCGACGTCGCCGACGCCAAGGCGCTCGATGACGCGGCCAGCCGCATCGAGCAGGAGCTGGGTCCCATCGATGTCTGGGTCAACGATGCGATGGCGACGGTGTTCGGGTCGATCGGTGACATCGAACCGGACGAATTCAAGCGTGTCACCGAAGTCACCTACCTCGGCGGCGTGTACGGCACCATGGCCGCATTGAAGCGGATGCGCAAGCGCAACCGCGGCACCATCGTGCAGGTGTCATCGGCGCTGGCCTACCGCAGCATTCCGTTGCAGTCGGCCTACTGTGGCGCCAAGCATGCGTTGGCGGGATTCCTCGATGCCGTGCGTTGCGAATTGATCCACGACCGAAGCCGTGTCCACCTCACCGCGGTGCAGATGCCGGCGTTGAACACACCGCAAT
>JBOHYW010000239.1:0-5341 GCA_050738155.1 Rhodanobacteraceae bacterium | reverse complement strand
CGCCGAAGCGGTGCGCACGCTGCTGTCATTGCGCGGCAACGCGACCACCAATCCGTTCACGATCAACGTGTTGACGAAGAACCTCCCGGCAGCGCGGGCGCTGGAGGACCGGCTGGGCAAGCTGCCGGAAGTCGCGCAGGTAGTTTCCGGCGCCGATTTCGTCCCCGAGGACCAGACCGCGAGGCTCGGGCAGATCCAGCAGGCCGCGGACCTGATGTTCACGGTGCTGGAGCCACCGACCAAGTTGCCCGCGCCCAGCGTCGAAGAACTGCGCAGCGCTGCGCAGCACTCGCACGTCGAGATCGCGACGGCTCCCGCGGAATTGGCCTCCCAATCGCCGCCGTTGTTGCGGATCGGCCAGGCGCTGGGAAAACTCGCGCAGGCACCCGACCGGACCGTGCTGCTGGCCGGCAAGGCGCTGACGCACTTCCTGCCGGCAACGCTGGTGCAGCTCAACGATTCGTTGTCCGCCACCCCCATCACGCTCAAGGATCTGCCGCCCCAGCTCAAGCGCGACTGGTTCACGCCGGACGGCCGGGTGCGCATCCAGGTCACGCCGACCCAGCAGGCGCAAACGACCGCCGGGCTCCGGCGTTTCGTGCAGGCGGTACGCAAGGTGGCACCGGAGGCGACGGGCCCGGCGGTTGATACGATCGAAGCCGCCGACACGATCCTGGATTCCTTCCGCGAGGCGGCGCTCTACGCGTCGATCGCCATCGCGGCGGTGCTCCTGATCGTGTTGCGGCGGGTGCGCGACGCGGCGCTGGTCATGATGACGCTGGCGATGTCGGCGCTGTTGACGGCCCTGATGATGAAACTCGCCGGCATCTCCATCAATTACGCCAACATCATCGCCTTGCCATTGCTGCTGGGCGTAGGCGTATCGTTCAACGTCTATTTCGTGATGAACTGGCGCGAGGGCCGGCTCGCGTTCCTGGGTTCACCCACCGCCCGCGCGATCCTGTTTTCGGCGCTGACGACCGCCACCGCCTTCGGCACGCTCGCGGTGTCGAGCAATCCCGGCACGGCCAGCATGGGCTGGGTATTGCTCCTGAGCCTGCTTGCGGTGTTGGCGTCGACCTTCACGTTCCTGCCCGCGGTGCTGTTCATGCTGCCGCGGCCGGCTGCCCGTTGATCCGCGCAAATCCGCGTCGAACGCGCTTGTTTCACGGTAAAATAAGCGTTGTCGAAACCGCGCGCCGCCACGAGCAACCAGGATCGTGCAGTTCCAGCGCACCGCGATGACCCGAGCGCGCTTGATCATCACCGCGGATGATTTTGGGCTGCACGAATCCGTCAACGAAGCCGTCGAGCACGCGTATCGCGACGGCGTGTTGCGGGCGACGAGCCTGATGGTTGCGGCGCCGGCGGCCCGCGATGCCGTCGCGCGCGCACGGCAGCTCCACGGCCTCGCGGTCGGCCTGCACCTGGTGCTGACGGACGGACGGGCGCTGTTGCCGCCTGCGCAGGTTCCCGATCTCGTCGACGCGAACGGCATGTTTCGCAACGCGATGGTGTCCGATGGCTTCCGGTTTTTTTTCCTTCCCCGTGTTCGGCGCCAACTGGCCGCTGAAATCCGGGCCCAGTTCGAGGCGTTCCGCGCGAGCGGCCTGCCCCTGGATCATGTCAATGCCCACAAACATTTCCACCTGCACCCCACGATCCTGTCGCTGATGCTTTCGACAGGCGCCGAATTCGGCATGCGCGCCATCCGCCTGCCGGCCGAACCCGGCATGCCACTGTGGCTGCGTCCGTGGATCGCACTCATGCGCAGGCGCATCGACAAGGCCGGCATCGCCCGCAACGATCACGTCTTTGGCATCCGCCACAGCGGCGCCATGGATGAGTCCGCACTGCTCGCGGTACTCCGCAACTTGCCCGAAGGCATTTCCGAGGTGTACCTGCATCCGGCGACCCGCGACGCGCTGCCCGGCAGCGTGCCGGGTTACCGGCACGTCGACGAATTGGCCGCGCTGCTCTCGCCGCGCGTGTGCGCAGCGATCACCGGGCGCTGCGTGCCGTGCCGCGGTTTTTCCGATCCTCAAGTGGCTGGCGCACGCGCGTGAAACGCTTCGGCTACCTGCTGGGCCTGTTGGGACTGGCCGCCGCGATCGCGCTGGTCGTCCATCAAGGTTGGGCCGACATTTTCGGCGCGATCGACCGCGCCGGTTGGCCACTGCTGTGGCTGCTGCCGTTCCACGCGCTGCCACTGCTGCTGGACGTCTTCGGCTGGCGCGTGCTGCTGTCGCCGCGCGACCCGCAGCGACGCGCCACGATCCCGGTCCTGTTCTGGATCGCGGCGGTGCGCGAGGCCGGCGACCGCCTGCTGCCGGTGGCCAACATCGGTGGCGAGATCATCGGCGTCCGCCTGCTCAAATGGCGCGGCATCGACGCCGCAGCAGGCGCGGCGAGCGTGATCATGGAAGTCCTGCTCACCGTGGTCAATCAATACCTGTTCGTCGGGTTGGGGCTGGTTCTGCTGATCGTGTTGACGGTGGACACCGGCACCCTGGGCTCGGTGCTCATCGCCCTCGTGGTGAGCTTGCCCGTGCCGATTGCGTTGATCGCCCTGGTGCGCTACGGGCGGGTGTTTTCGCGTCTGGAATCCGTCACGAAAAAAATATCCAGCGGTCTCTCGCGTGTGCTGGCGGAACTGGTTGACGGCTCCCAACTGGACCACGAAATCCGCGCGCTGTGCGCCCGGCCTGCCCGCCTGGTCGCCGCCGGCGCCTGGCAGCTTCTCGGGCTGGTGGTCGGAAGCTTCGAATGCTGGCTGGCGCTCAGGCTGCTGGGCCATCCGGTCGGCATCGCCGATGCCGTCGCGCTCGAGGCAACCACCCAGGCACTGCGCCACGTCTTCTTCGTGGTGCCGTCTGGCCTCGGGGTACAGGAGGGCGGCCTGCTCCTGATCGGGGACATGATCGGGCTGCCCGCCGATGTCAGCATTGCGCTGTCGCTGATCAAACGGATGCGGGAGATTGCTTTCGGCGTGCCAGCCCTCATCTCTTGGCAATGGATCGAGGCACACCGATTGCGTACGATGTGGCGCGAGGGTGCCACGCGGGATGGGTCCGAAACGAATGACGCCCGTTTCTGAATGGCCAGGCAGCGAGGTTCTGATGTCGAATGCCGCGGCCGAGGCTGACGCCGACCACACCATGCGCAACTGGCAGGGTGCGGAGCCGGGGCGGGTCAAGGTCGGCTCCGACGCGCACAAGCGCCTGTTCTGCCGCATGCTGCTGGAGAGCCACAACCCCTACAAGCCGGCGGTCATGGTGTGGCCCCCCTTGAGTCCCGACGCGCTGCGACGCATCACCGCGCTGCCGATCTGGGACATCGCGGTGCAAACCGAAGGCCGCGCGATGCTCCGCGCCAAAACCTACGCGGACACCATTGGCGACCGGCTGCTGCGGGATGCGCTCTCGATGGATGCGGGTGAAGAGGCGCGCCACAAGGTCGTGCTAAGCAAGCTGGTGGAAGCCTACGGCATCGAGCTGGCGCCCGAACCGGAATACGAGGTGCCCAAGGATCCCGAATGGGACTGGCTGGTGACGGGTTACAGCGAGTGCATCGACAGTTTCTTCGGCTTCGGGCTGTTCGAATCGGCCAAGCGCACCGGCTATTTCCCGCCCGAACTCGTCGCTACCTTCGAGCCCGTGATCCAGGAAGAAGCGCGCCACATCCTGTTTTTCGCCAACTGGACGGCGTGGCATCGCCGGCAACTGTCGTGGTGGCGAAGGATCCTGTTCAAGGTCAAGGTCGTCCGCGTGTGGGGATTCCTGATCTGGGAACGCATCGGCATGGCCAAGGGACTGAACAGCAAGGGCGAAATGCAGGACGCCAACTTCGCGTTCAACGGCCACCAGGAGCTGGGCGCACAGCTCAACCTGGGGGAACTGCTGCGTTTGTGCCTGGATGAAGACCGCCGCCGGATGGACGGTTACGACCCGCGCCTGCTCAGGCCGACGCTGGTACCCCGGATGGCGCGCACCGCGCGCTTTTTCATGCCGCGAACGGCCTGATCACTTGCTGCCCGTTGCAAGTGAAGCCATCACCGCCTTGTGTGCCCGCAGGAAGTGGAAGAACTCCACGCCTTCGCGCAGGCGACGTTTCATCATGTCCCAGCTACCCAGCATTTCCTTGACGATTTCCCAGATTTTCGACGGCCTGAAATAAAAACTCCGGTAGAAGGTTTCCAGGCTGTGGTAGATGTCGTCCTTGGACAGATGCGGATAGCTGATCAAGGCAAGCTGCACGCCCTTGGCGTTGACCAGGTTGACGGACTCGTCCTTCTCGAGCCAGCCGTTGGCGAGTGCCTGCCGGTACAGCTCGGTGCCGGGATAGGGCGCCGCCAGCGACACCTGGATCGTGTGCGGATTGACTTCCCTGGCGAACCGGATCGTCTCCGCAATGGTCTCCCGCGTCTCGCCGGGCAGGCCGAGGATGAAGGTGCCGTGGATCATGATGCCGAGCTTGCGGCAGTCTGCGCTGAAGCGGCGCGCGATGTCGGTCCGCAGGCCCTTCTTGATGTTGTGCAGGATCGCATCGTCGCCGGATTCGTAACCGACCAGCAGCAGCCGCAGGCCGTTTTCCTTCATGACCTTCAGCGTGTCGTACGGCACGTTGGCCTTCGCATTGCATGACCACGTGACACCGAGCTTGCCAAGGCCCCGGGCGATTTCCTCGACCCGCGGCTTGAAGTCGGTAAACGTGTCGTCGTCGAACATGATCTCCTTGACCTCGGGCATGTTCTCCTTGATCCACTTCACCTCCGCCAGCACGTTTTCCGGCGAACGCACCCGGTAGCGATGGCCGCCGACCGTCTGCGGCCACAGGCAGAACGTGCAATGGGAACGGCAGCCGCGGCCCGTGTAAAACGACACATAAGGGTGCAGGAGATAACCGATGAAATAATTGTTGATGTTCAGGTCGCGCTTGTAGATCGGCGCGACGAAGGGCAGATCGTCCATGTTCTCGATCTTCGCGCGCGACGGGTTGCGGTGGATAGTGCCGTCGGGAAGCCTGAAATTCACCCCATCGATGAACTTCAGCGGATGGCCCTCGGCCACTTCCTTGCACGTGTAATCGAATTCTTCGCGGGCCACGAAATCGATCGCCGTGGAGGCGTTCAACGACTCTTCCGGTTCGACGGCCACCTTGGCACCCACCATCCCGATCATGATGTCGGGCTTGCGGGCCTTCAGCAGCTCGGCAAACCTGGCGTCGGTCGGGAACGATGGCGTGCTGGTATGAATGATCACCAGTTCGTAGGTTTCGGCGATGCGCAACGTGGCTTCCACCGAAAACCCGTCGGCGGGTGCATCCAGCAAGCGCGAACCCG
>JBOHYW010000238.1:0-5483 GCA_050738155.1 Rhodanobacteraceae bacterium | reverse complement strand
CAGATACCCGCATCCGATCACGGCCGCAGAACCAATCAAAGACAGCAGCATGAGGATGTTGGTGGACAGTACGCGCGTTTTCGAAACGCCATGGCTGGCAAGCAGGTGCATCTGGATTGCGTAGGACCATATCTTGCCGGGCAAATACTTCGTGAGCTGTGAAATGTTCGAAAGCCCCACGCATTCGATGAATGACAGTGATCGCGTGGCGTGCCCCAGCAGCGCCGTGCGCCAGGCTGCCGTCGCGACGAGATAGTGGATGACGACAAGAGCCATGCCGGCGATGATCCACGGCCAGTGGAGCACGATCCGAAATGACGACAGTTGCAGCCAATGGGCGCGTACCTGGGATGCAAAGAACCACCCGACAGCGGCCATCAACAGCAGGAAGACCGCCGTGCGTATTGCCGTCCTCGCGCTCATGGCTGGTTCGGTACCCTCAGCAAAAAGATGTTGCTTGGTGAGAGCCAGGTCAGCCATGGCCAGTCTGGAAGCTGTGTCGGCAACCCGATGTGGAAACGCCCGGGCTCATGCAGTATTCGGTGGGTGAAATCCTCATAGCCGAAACCGGCCTTTTCGAACAGTACCCGCGCATCCGCGGGCGTGAACAGCCGCACGCGCTCATCGGTCCGCCGCAGCCTGTTGACGAGCGGCTGGTAGAGGGCTGCCGGCAGCCAAGAGACGAAAGGCAGGTGCACGTGGGGGTCGATGGGAAAGCAGCGGTTGGGCAATGCCACGTAGCAGAGTCCTCCGGGCCGCAGCACCCTGCGGGTCTCCTTCGGCGTTGCCAGCGGGTCGGGTACATACATCAGCACGAAATTGAGCACCGCGATGTCGAAGCTGCCGTCGTCGAACGGGAATCGGTCGCCCGCAAGGAGTGCAAATTGCAGCTGCGGCGCCGAGGCCTGGATTTGGTCCTCGATGTCGGCAGCGGTCACCCGGTTGGACCCGGCGAGATGGGCCGCGATGTGGCCGCTTCCGGATCCGACATCGACGATGTCATGGTCCGCAAGGTGGTCGCTGTCCAGTGCGGCGCAAAGTACCGCCTCGATCTTGGCGGCTTTCCGGTCGCGGCCCTCGGCGGTTGCGAATCCGCGCACCTCAGGCCTCGAAACCGTTGATCGCATCACAAACCGTTACGACATCGCCGGTCGTGTGAAAACGGGAAATGGGCAGGCTGAGGGTGGTGGCGTGGATCGTATCGGCGAGCGGAAAATCGTCGACGGCGAACCTCCCGCGCAGCGCGGCCTGACGGGCGGGTGCGACGGGGTAATGGATTTCGGTCTTGATTCCCTGGTCGAGCAGGTACTTTCGCAGTGCGTCGCGTCGGGGATGGCGCACGTTGAAGATATGGTACACGTCGTTGTGTTCATCGTCACGGCAGGGTTTGACGACGGAATCGCCAAGGTGCTGGAAGTAAGCTTGGGCAAGCTCCCGCTTGTGCTGATTGATCGCATCGAGGTGCCGCAACTTGATGCCGAGGAACCCCGCCTGGATCTCGTCGAGCCTGGAGTTGTAACCCACCACTTCGTTGCAATACTTCGTGCGCGAGCCGTAATTCCTCAGCGTCCTGACCGCCGTTGCCAGTTCGTCGTCATCGGTGGTGACGGCTCCCGCGTCTCCGAGTGCTCCGAGATTTTTGGTGGGATAAAAACTGAAGGCGTTGCAGACTCCGAACGAGCCGACCTTCCTGCCGCGGTATTCTGCGCCATGTGCTTGTGCGCAATCTTCGATGACCACCAATCTCCGGTCGGCAGCGATTTTCAGGATCGCGCCCATGTCGCAGACCTTGCCGTAAAGGTGAACGGGGAGCACCGCGACCGTTCTCGGCGTAATCGCGGCATCGAGTCGCGCCGGGTCCAAGTTGTAGCTGCGGATGTCCGGTTCGACCAGGACTGGCGTCAATCCGCAATGAAGGACAGCCAGAATCGTCGCGATATATGTATTGGACGGGACGATGACTTCGCTACCCGGCTTGAAACCGAACGCGCGCAGCGACAGGTCGAGCGCATCCAGGCCGGATGCAACGCCGATGCAATGGCGCACGCCACAGTATTCCGCAAACCGTTTCTCGAATTCCTCCACGCGCTTGCCCAGGATGAACCAACCTGAGCAAAGCGTCTCATCGAATGACCGACGGAACTCATCGAAGTACGGCTTGTTGGCGAGCGCAAGATCCTCGTATTCGATCATGGGTACTTCTCGTGGATGTAGTCTGCAGGATCGAAATACTCGGAGGCGAGCACCATCAGGATCGCATCCGGCGTAAAGTCATGCATTGTGTGCCAGTCCCGGGGTTCCAGAATCAAGCCCATGCGCGGCGTGTCGAGAACGAAATCGTCCTCTTCGCGCCCGTCGTTGTTCGAGATGGTGCAGGCGCCCTGAATGCAGAAGGCGGCTTGCCGAGTCTTGTGATGCCGGTGCCCCCCCCGGATGGAGTCATCCACGCGGTAAATATAGAAGATGCGTCGGATTTCGAACGGGATGACCTTTTCGATCACCGTAAGATTGCCGCGCGCATCGGAAAAGGTAGGCAGATCGATCAGGTTGGCCATGCGGAACGGATTACCGGAATGGTGGCTGTGCTGTGTGCAACGGTGTTCAAGGTTGACGGGCGGGCGCCGTCGAGGATTGGGCTTTTGTGGCACCAAGCAGCGCCCGGTAGCACGCTACGTATCGACCGGCAATTGCGTCCCAGGTGAACTGCTCGTGTACGAGTCTCGCCGACTCGCGACCCATCGCCATGCGCAATCCGGAATTCGAAATCAGGCGGGAGGTCTTGTCGGCCAGATCCGCGCTGTCTTCCGGCTGATGCAGGAAACCGTTCTGGCCATCCCGCACCACCAGCGCATTGCCCCCTGCGGCAGACGCTACGATCGGCCGTCCACAAGCCATTGCCTCGACCACCACCACGTTCAGGCCGTCGGACGGAAATCGCTCCGACGGCATCAGAAACACATCGCAGGCGGAATAATAGCTCTTCAGTTCGGAGGGTAGTACCTCGCCGAGGAAAACGACGGCGTGCTCGATATCAAGCTCCTTGATCAATGCGCGGTATCCGGGTTCGAGCAAGCCGCTGCCGATGATGTACAAGCGCGCTTTCGGATGGTTGGTTGCGATTTTCCGCATGGCCTTGATGCCCGTGGCGAAGCCTTTTTTGGCCACGAAGCGTCCGACCATGAGGAGGATTGTTTCATCGGCGCTGGCGCCCATGCTTTCACGTGTAGCCTTGCGACCCGCGGGATCAAAGTGGATTCTGCTGTCGTCCACGCCGTAGATCTCGTAGTGGATCTTGTCGACGGGGATGCCCGCGTCGACGAGGTCATCCTTCAGGTCCGAGCTGTTGCACGACAGGTAATCTGATCCTGCAATCCACTTTGCCAGCATGCGACCGACGATTGCGGTGCGCTGGATAATCGTCACGTCCGAGCCTGGAAAAGAGGTGAACACCTTGGTACGACGGCGGGAGAGGAATCGGGCGACGAGCGCAATCGGCGTATTGGGAACGGCCCAGTGACAGTGCACGAAGCTGACGTGTTCCCGTCGCAGCAGCCGAAGCAGGTTCACTGTGCCTGCCACAAAGAGAAAGGGGACCAGCAGGGCGTGCAGCAAGTTCATTGACAGGTCGCCTTTCAGCGAGTCTCCATATCCGAGCACGTGCCATGCCTTGAGCGGCGCGTAGCGATACGGAATGATTCGAACGCCATGTTCATCGATGCCGGGCCGGTCCCATCGGGCCGCCAGCGGGACCAGCACGGTAACGCGCAGTCCGAGTCTTCGATAGGCAATGGCGAGCGCCTCTATGAAATTGGAACGCCAGTCACCGGGGAAGCGCGGGTAGGAGTGAGTGAGGATGACGACGTGGTCTTCGTGGTCCTGTTCCATGGGTCTCTTTCATCAGGCTTCCGAACGGGCGCCATCGATCGCGGCAAGGTGGAATCGGGCGGTCCCGGAAAGTTTGTGGCTGGATCCTGCAAAGTATGGTAGCTGCCCGTTGGCGGATCAGATGCGGGTCGCTGATGATCGCGCGGTCGGGGACCGGATTGCCGATATCGTCGGGGCGGTATTCTAGACGACTTGATGGCGTGACGGGGTCGAGCCTGCTGCCTAGGCATGCTGCGTCACATGCGTGTCGATCCATGTCTCGCTGTCCAACGGTGCGGGGTGATCAGACGCCTGGCGCACCCGGGCCCCCGGTCCGGGATTTGGAAACGAGGAAGCATTCTGTGGGTAACAGCGGATTGCGCGATCAGGCCGGCTTTGCCTGGAGTATTGTTTCCGGTTCCATGGATATTCGGGTTCGCCTGAACGCGAATGCCCAGTTGTGCTGGCGGTCCGGTGGCCCAGACAACTTGGGGCGCTGGAAGGCGATCGGTGCGCGCCCGGGTTTCCGCCTCGACGCTGCCGCGTTGCCAGCGCCGCTCGCCGCAGGCTGGTACGAATTGCAGGGACAGCTGGAGGTGGAAGGCGGCGACGTCGTGCTGCCCAGCGTATACCTCGTTATGTTGCCGATTCCGCCGTGTCGAGCGCCGAACTGATCCTGCCCGACCCCGGTGCGTCCGGTCGCATCCGCTTGCGCGGGTGCCTGCGGTCGGCGTCGAGATCGAGCATGTCGTTCAGCAGGTAAACACTGGAAGCACACACGCTGAAAATCAGAAACGCCGCCACCGCACGCGCATCCGCGATCGGGTTCAGCACAAGATGTGCAGCCAGCAGCGGCACGAACACCAGTGCGTTCTTGAGCCACTGGTGCAGCCGCAGCGCCTTGAGCCAGGTTCCGAGTCCGGCGTGCTCGCGCGGTATCACGGCGGCGAGCTCGCTGACGCGGACAACCTTGGGCACGAGCTTGTCCGCCGCGTTCACCACGAAGGCGCGGCGAGCGTGCTTCCAGACCGCCAGATCGCGCATCTCGTTGCCGGCGTAGTCGAACCCGCGGTCGCCGAAGCGGGCGACCAGCGCGGCTGCTTTGTCGGGCCCGGCCAAGTTGCGAGAACCGGCACTGGCCATCACTTCGTGGAAGCAGCCCACGTGTTCCGCGACCGCTGTCGCCAGCATGTCGTCCGATGCCGTACACAACACGACTTGCCGCCGCGCCCGCTCGGTGCCCAGCAGTTCGAGCATGCGCGGATCGTAGGGCAGCGTAGCGACGTCAAGCCGTGCGCGCCTGGCAATTTCGCGCTTCAGACAGGCGCGGCCGCGCAGCAGCCACGCCGGGAAGGCGAACAGATAAAGCGGATTGCGTCGGAGCAGCGCCAGTGCGGACTCGAGTAGCAGGTCGCTGCGAAGCAGCGTGCCGTCCAGGTCAACGCACAACGGTATGGCGGAAGAGTCGGCGGGATTCGTGGCGAGCTCCGGGATCGTTGCCTCGTGCGTCGCCCTCGCTTGGGGCTGGGCAGCGCGGGGGTTTGCTCCGCGGGCGAATTTCATGGACCGCGGCCATACACGTCTTCGAAGCGCACGATGTCGTCTTCGCCGAGATAACT
>JBOHYW010000237.1:0-5515 GCA_050738155.1 Rhodanobacteraceae bacterium | reverse complement strand
CGCCTCAAGGAACAGCTCGACCTGACCGACGGCAACCTCGGTGCGCACCTGCGCAAGCTGGAGGACGCGGATTGCGTTGCGTTGCGCCGCGACTTCGTCGAGCGCAAGCCAGTGACCTGGTACAGCCTGACCAAATCGGGCAGCCATACGCTGAACCTGCACCTGCGTGCCCTGCAGGCGATGATCAGCGGTACAGACTGAAACGGGTATTCAAGAACGGGCGGGGATCGTTTCTCTTTATCGATGTGAACTTTGCTTCCGTTCCGGACGACTCCCCGGAAATCGTCGCGCACGCTGTCAAACGCAGCAACTTGTTCAGGGGTATCGTCAACCCTTGTATTTCGCCAGCCGCAGCCAGGTGTCGACCACGGTGTCCGGGTTCAGCGACACCGATTCGATGCCCTGGTCCATCAGCCACTCGGCGAGGTCGGCGTGGTCGGACGGGCCCTGTCCGCAAATGCCGACGTACTTGCCCTTCGCACGCGCCGTCTTGATCGCCATCGCCAGCAGTTTCTTGACCGCCGGGTTGCGCTCGTCGAACAGCCCGGCGACGATCGAGGAATCGCGATCCAGGCCCAGCGTCAACTGGGTCAAGTCGTTGGAGCCGATCGAGAAGCCGTCGAAGATGTCCAGGAATTCGTCAGCCAGCAGTGCGTTGGACGGTACCTCGCACATCATGATGACTTTCAGCGCCTCGTTGCCGTCCACGCTTTCGCCCTGCACGAGGCCGTTAGCGCGCAGCACCTCGATGACCTTGCGGGCTTCGTCGAGCGTGCGGATGAACGGGATCATCACCCACACGTTGTCGAGGCCCATGGCCTCGCGCACCTTCTTGATCGCCTTGCATTCCAACCCGAATGCTTCGGCGAACGATGAGTCCACGTAGCGCGAGGCTCCGCGGAACCCGATCATCGGGTTTTCCTCGTGCGGCTCGTACTTGCTGCCGCCGAGCAGGTTGGCATACTCGTTGGACTTGAAGTCGCTCATGCGAACGATCACGGTCTTCGGGTACACCGACGCCGCGATGGTGGCGATACCCTCGGCCAGGCGGTCGATGTAGAACTCGACCGGACCGGCGTAGCCCGCGATGCGCTCGTCGATCTTCTTTTTCGTTTCGGCATCCTGCTGGTCGTACTGCAGCAGCGCTTTCGGATGGATACCGATGTGGCTGGCGATGATCATTTCCAGACGCGCAAGACCGATGCCTTGATTGGGCAGCATCCCGAAGTCGAATGCGCGGTCGGGATTGGCCACGTTCATCATGATCTTGAGCGGGGCTTCGGGCATGTCGCCGAGATCGGTGGTGATGCGCTCGAACTTCAGTTTGCCGTCGTAGATGAAACCGGCGTCGCCCTCGGCGCAGGACACGGTAACTGCTGCGCCGTCCGGAATTTTGTCCAGTCCATCGCCGGTGCCGACCACCGCCGGCACGCCCAACTCGCGCGCGATGATCGCGGCGTGGCAGGTGCGGCCGCCGCGGTTGGTGACGATCGCCGCGGCGCGTTTCATGATCGGTTCCCAGTCGGGGTCGGTCATGTCGGCGACCAGCACATCGCCGGCCTTGAATTCATTCATCCTGGCGAGCGAACGAATTACGCGCGCGGTGCCGGCGCCGATCTTCTGGCCGATCGAGCGGCCCTCTGCGAGCACCTTGCCTTTTTCGTTCAACCGGAAGCGTTCGAGCTGAGTCGCATGGGCGCGTGATTTCACCGTCTCCGGCCGCGCCTGCACGATGTAGAGCTTGCCGGTCGCGCCGTCTTTCGCCCACTCGATATCCATCGGGCGTTCGTAATGCTTCTCTATGGTCAGCGCCTGCTTCGACAGTTCCAGCACGTCTGCGTTGCTGATACAGAACTTGCGGCGAAGATCGGCGGGTGTCTCCTCGATGCGTACGCGCTCGCCCGGCTTTTCCGAATACACCATGCGTTGCTGCTTGGCGCCGAGGCTGCGGCGCAGCAACGCCTGCTTGCCGGCCTTGAGCGTGGGTTTGAACATGTAGAATTCGTCCGGATTCACAGCACCCTGGACGACCATTTCGCCGAGACCGTAGCTGGCGGTCACGAACACCACGTCGCGGAATCCGGATTCGGTGTCCAGCGTGAACAACACGCCCGACGCGCCGATGTCGGAGCGCACCATCAACTGCACGCCGGCGGAAAGAAACACGTCCTCGTGCTTGAAGCCGTGGTGCACCCGGTAAGCAATCGCGCGGTCGTTGTAAAGCGAGGCGAAAACTTCCTTCACGTTGTGCAGCACCTGATCGATGCCGGTGACGTTGAGGAAGGTCTCCTGCTGGCCCGCGAACGACGCGTCGGGCAGATCTTCCGCGGTGGCGGAAGAACGCACCGCCACGGGTACGTTGTTGGCGCCGGCATCCTTGCACAGCTTTGCGTAGGCATCGCGGATGGCCTTTTCCAAATCATCGGGCAGCGCGGTATCGACGATCCATCCGCGAATCTCCTTGCCGGCTGCAGTCAGCGCATTGACGTCTTCCACGTCGAGCGTCGCCAGGCGCTTCTGGATTCGGTCCGCCAACCCGCTCTTCTCGAGATACTGCTGGAACGCGGCGGCCGTGGTGGCAAAGCCGCCCGGCACCGACACGCCCAGCTTTGCAAGGTTGCCGATCATTTCGCCCAGCGAGGCGTTCTTGCCGCCAACCTTGGCGAGGTCGGTCATGCGCAGTTGGTCCAGCCATAGGACGAGTTCGGTCACAGCGGTCTCCAAGAGGGGCGAATCGGCATCAGAATTGCCTATCTTCGCTGGCGCCGAAGGGTGTGACAAGCCGCGTGGAGTAGCACGGAACGAATCGGTTCATGCCGAAGCGATCGTTGCCGGTAACCCCAAGGTCTGCGATTGATTCGCGTCGGTCATAGAAAAACCCCGTGGAATGAGTAGGATAGAGGTCGCCAAGACCAACCCTGCTCACACCAGCGAGGTTTGATGAAATGCTGGCACCAACAGTTCTGCCGTTCAAGCTGGAAACGAGCGATGAGACCCTGACGGCGCACGGAGGCTTGGCGCTGTTTGGGGAGCACTGCCGGGCGATCGGGTTGGCGAAGTGGCTGGACCAGGAATTGCCCGCGCCGGGCAGTGGGGCCGGTTATGCGGCTTCGAGTCATGTGCTCTCGGTGGTATGGATGCTGCACGGCGGCGGTCGACGTTTGGAGGACCTGCGCATGTTGCGGGCGGACACGGGGTTGCTGGATCTGCTGCAGCTGCACGTGCCGAGCAGCGACGCGCTGGGGGACTGGTTGCGGTGCATGGGGGCGGGAACGGGATTGGACGGACTGGCGGCGGTGCAGCGGCGGGTGGTGCGGCAAATCCTGTTGCGTCGTGAGTTCCGCGAGCACACGCTGGACATCGATGCGACCCAGATCGTGGCGGAGAAGGTGACCGCGCGGCGCACGTACAAGGGGGAGATCGGTTACATGCCGATGGTGGGGCACCTGACCGAGACTGGCGTGGTGCTGCATGACGAGTTCCGTGACGGCAACGTGTCGCCGGCGACGCGGAATCTGGAGTTTATCCAGGCTGGTGAGGCGCAGCTGCCGAAGGTCATCGGATCACTGCGGTGCGTGCGGACAGTGCGGCCTACCAGGCAGCGATCTTCAATCACTGCGAGGCCCGCGGTCAGACCTTTGCGATCGGGGCCGATCGCGACCAGGCGGTGACGGCCGCCATCGCGGCGTTGCCCGGGGCTGCTTGGTCTGCTTATCGGGACGGTGAGATTGCCGAGACCGTGCACTGCATGAATGGCACGGCCAAAGCCTTCCGCTTGATCGTGATGCGGCGCGGCCGGCAGGGCGAACTGTTTGACGCCGACAGCCGGCATTATCGCTACACCGTCATTGCCAGCAACCGCTGCGAGAGTGCAGCAGTGACGCTGGACTGGTCCCGGCAACGCGGTGAGGCCAGCGAAAACCGCATCAAGGAGCTCAAGCTCGGCCTGGGTCTGGAATACCTGCCGGGTGGGCAGTTCGCGGCCAATGCCGTGTTCTTCCGCATCGGCGCACTGGCCTACAACCTGTTCAAGGGCTTTGTGCGTTGCGCCTTCAACACCACCTGGCATCAGTACCAGGTACAAACCGTGCGTTGGCGGCTCTATCAAACGGCGGCCAAGAGCGTGCGACATGCCGGACGCGTGTACCTGAAGGTATCGCGCGCGGCGCTGGCGCTGTTCGAATCCATCCGGGTTCGCTGCTGGCAGGCGGCATTGACCGGCATGACCTGACGACCTGACCGGCGCCCATTGCAGGCTGCGGGCCGCACGGGGCTCGGGGATCGTTTACCTTCCTTCCGCAGCTGGCACCGTGCGATCGCCCATAGGACACCACAAACCGATGCGATGGGCCGTCACCGGGGCTCGCGTGACCGAGGTCGGGCGCCGCGCTTGCAACTTGGCTCGCATGACGAGCCCACAGACCGCTCACCGCAAACCAATCGCGGATCTTGGGGTGAAAGGTGTTTGTTGACTTATGGCGCAAATCAGGATCCACGATCCAACAAAAGCACGTCACACACGCGGTGGAACGCAACAAGGATGGCACAGCCCGACTCAATCGCTGTGCCAATCGGCCCCGGGCATGATGCGCTTCATGAACTCGTCGAACAGCGGCACGGTAAATGCCGTGTCTCCATGACTGGGGCTCCAGACCATCCCCTTGGCAATGAGCTGATTGCGCGTGGGGCCCAACGAGGTAACCTTCCGACCCAGCATCTCGGCCACGTCGCCGGAACGGTGTGGTCCCGGTCCGAGTTCAGCCATTGCCCTCAGATACTTCTTTTCGGAGGGCGTCAGGCGATCAAACCGCACGCGAAAGAAGCTTTCGTCAAGACCCGCCAATGCCTCGGTCGAAGCCGATTTGACGTCGGCCAGCTTCACCGGGGAACCAGGCGCCACGTCCCACACCTGTTTCCCCCATTCCTGCAGAAAGTACGGGTAGCGGTGTGTCTCACTCAGGATCCGTTTCAGCGCCGCCTCGTTTATCTCGATCTTCAAGTCGGCAAGGGGCTTGTTTATCGCCCGTGCGGCAGCTTTCGGCGTGAGCGCCCCGACCTCGGGAAAGTCGAACAGCCGTTCGGCGTAGGATTTCGCGTCGCCCATGCGCCCACGGAGCTGTGGCAGGCCGGCACCCACCAGCATCACCGGCAACTTGCGCTGCGCGGCGCGGTGCAGTGCCACGATCAGTGCCGCCAACTGGTCCTCTTCCACGTATTGGAGTTCGTCGATGAACATGACCAGCGCGGTACCGGCCCTCTGTGCCGCCTGACCCGCGGCTTCCAGCAGTGCCTGCAGGTCGTGTTCCAGGTCGCCATTGTCTGCAAGCCCCGGCTCGGGGTCGAAATCGATACCGACCTCGATATCCTGATACTTCAGTTTCAAAGCCTTGGCGAATCCTGCCAACGCGCGCAACGCGCGGTGCCCCAGTTCGCGCGCCTGCCTGTTTCTGGACAGACGCAACAATGCCTGGCGCAATTGAGGAGCCAGCAACGCCGGCAATGATCGGTGCTCAGG
>JBOHYW010000236.1:0-5548 GCA_050738155.1 Rhodanobacteraceae bacterium | reverse complement strand
AATCCGAACATGATTCCGACCGAGTTGCCGGTGCGGTGGTTCATGGGTATCTGCAGTTCTACGCCCCACTGGAAATAATGCCCGATCCAGATGACGCCGGGCGCAACATAGCCCGTAGTCTGACCGTGGCAACCGCGGTCGAGGCAGGTTTGCATCGGAAACTCGATGATCGGGATCATGTTGTTGAACGGCGCCTTGATGCCCGCGTACTTCACGAAGTCCTGCAGGTAGGGAATGCTGTATTGCAGCGACATGTCCCAATTCAGCATGCGCGGTACGCCGGGATTATTCGGCAGGTCCAGCCCAATCGCCCCGCTCACCGCGAACGGGCGTAACCAGTTGGCGTGCGCAAACCCGAGCCCCCGGGCCAAAGTTGAACTGCGGCGACCAGGTGGAATAGCCGGCGCGCACGGCGCGGCTTCCGGTGTGGGCGAAGGTACGGTTGATTTCGAACGAGCCGATCGATTCCGTTGACGGATCCACATAGGCCTGCCACACCGCGCCCAGCGTGAAGTTGTCCAAGCCATGCACGGGCGGAAGGCCACCGCCGGTCTGACCGAAATAGTCCGTGCCGCCGATCAGCGAGAATCGTTGCGTGATCGGCTTGGTGACGGAAAATCCCAGATCGTTCTGCTCAAGGCCGTCGACGTTGATGTGATTGAACACCCACGGCATCTCCGCGCCGATGCCCGGATCGTCGAAGGTCAGGGTCGAAGGAAACAAGCGCTGCCCGGCGATGGCGTGCGCGCTGGCCGATACCGTGCCGGAGAGAACCAAGGCGATGGCCGCGATCGACAGCCACCAGAACGTTCGAATCCGTCGAAGTTGCACTCTGCTGCGTGTCCTTTTTTCGTGACGCGGTTCGTGGACCCACGCGTGGGCGACACGACCGCGCGACCATCCGTGCCGATGCCGGCGTGCGGAAACGACGCTGGGTCCGGCCGCCGATCCGCGTGACGCCCGGCCGCCGATCCGCGTGACGCATGGCCCTTCAGTATATTCACCGGACCGAATCGGGCAGTGCGGCAAATTGTCGCAGGCCGCGCCGGTACACCGCGTTTCATCGTTGCAACCGTACCGGGATTGGGCAATCCCGCAATCGGGTGCTAAAGTTCGCGCCTTGTATTCCTGCACTTGTATCTTCCGTGCCAACCGATTCGCTGACCGGCACCGAGCGGCGTGCCGCTCTGTCGCTTGCGGGCATCTTCTCGCTGCGGATGCTCGGCTTGTTCATGATCTATCCGGTGTTCGCGCCGTGGGCGCGGCACCTGCCGGACGCCACCGCCGTGAGCATCGGCCTGGCGCTCGGGGTGTACGGGCTGGCCCAGGCCCTTTTGCAGATCCCGTTCGGCTTCCTGTCCGACCGCATCGGCCGCAAGCGCGTGATTGCGGCGGGGCTGGTGCTGTTCGCGGTGGGCAGCGTGATCGCGGCGCTGTCGCCATCGATCTACGGAATCGTGCTGGGGCGCGTCCTGCAAGGTGCGGGCGCGGTGGGCTCGACCCTGCTGGCGTTGGCGGCCGACCTGACGCGCGAAGAACACCGCACCAAGGCCATGGCCGTCATCGGCATGACCATCGGCCTCGCCTTCGGTATCGCGGTGGTGCTGGGTCCGGTACTCAACGGCTGGATCGGCGTGCGCGGTATTTTCTGGTTGACGGCCGCGTTGGCGGGATTGGGCATCGTGGTCTTGTACGTGCTGGTGCCGCACCCGGCGACAACGGCCATCCATCGCGATGCCGAGCCCGTAGCCGCGTTGTTCGGCCGGGTGCTTGCCAACCGTGACCTGCGGCGCCTCGATCTCTCCATTTTCTGCCAGCACGCGATCCTGACGGCAACCTTCCTCACGGTTCCGTTCCTGCTCACGCACGCGGGCGTCGCCTTGCATCATCAGTGGTGGGTGTACCTGCCGGTGCTGGTCGTGTCGATCGTGTTGCTGGTACCGCTGGTGATCCTGGCCGAGCGTGGACGGATGAAGCCCGTGTTTCTCGGCTCGATTGCGTTGCTCGCGGCTGGCCAAGTGCTGTTTCCCTGGGGGCGAGCACACCTCGGTCTCATGGTGCTGGGGCTGCTGGCGTTTTTCACGGCGTTCAATGTGCTCGAGTCGATTCTGCCCTCGCTGGTGTCACGCCTCGCGCCGGCCGACGCCAAAGGCACCGCGATGGGCGTGTACTCGTCCTCGCAGTTCCTGGGCATTTTCGTGGGAGGCGCCTTGGGCGGATGGATCGACAGCCGCTGGGGCGTTGACGGCGTGGTGGCATTCTGCGTCGCCGTGGCGGTCCTGTGGTGGTCGTTCGCGTGGTCCATGCGCCCGCCGGCCCAGGTTTCCAGTCGGGTCCTGCGCGTGAGCGTGCAAGATGAATCCGAAGCCCGGCGATTGGAAGACAGGCTGCGACAGGTTCCCGGTGTGTTGGAGGCGGTCGTGGTACGCGGTGAAGGTGTGGCCTATGTGCGCGGCGAGCGGAGCCTGAGCCCACGCGCGCTCAACGCGGTGCTCGCTGACATCTGATCGCCATCCGGCCCCCGACCGTGCGGCTTATGGGTTCAACGGCTGCTGCGACGGAAGCGGTGGCATCAACAGTTTCAGCAGCGCAACCACTTTCATTTGCGTGGCGGGGTGGCCCTGCACGAAGGTTATGATTTGCAGGTACCGCTGCACCGAAAGATGGTTGCTGCGAATCGCAGCCTTGATTGCGTTGGCGGTCGCATGGTCCAGCTTGGCACGGTCGGCCGGGGTCGGCGCGTTGACGATGCCCGGTCGTGCAGCCCGCTTGATGTTGCCTGTGGCGATGATGGCATGCGCGAAATGGTCCAGCTCCGTGTCGGTCGGCGCAGGCCCGGCGTCGGCCCGGGCCGCCGCACGGTTGGTCAGGTGAAGAGGATCAGGTGCCCGGACCCCGCCCAAAGCCGGCGACGCCGCGATGGCGGCTGTCAGAATGACCAGAATCCATACACCGAGCAGGTGAAGTCGCGTTGGCACGCGGTGCATAAAAGGACCAGCGACCTTGTCGACCTCAAAAAGCCTACCACCGAGGTTAAGCTATTCGCCTCGTGGGTTCAACCGAAGGCGGGTCTTCCGGAGCGGCCCTGGGTTCCTGTCGAAACGCTGTGCTCCGCCCACTGCGGTCGCGCACCGGAGCTCGGCAAGTTTCGTGGCAACGTGCGACGGCTCGAGCCATCACCGGTGTCTGCATCGAGCAACCCACGTACTACCGTGTCGTCATCGTGCGGCAACCATCCCGGTACAGGATGATAGCGGCACGAATGGCGGCCTCGCCAACGTGGCAAAGCGCGGTGTTGGCTCGCTTGTACAATGCACGCGTGCGCCCGAGCACGCAGCTGGAGGGGACAAGACCGTGCGGTTGATGAAACTGGACCGCACGACGCGGCTGATCCTGATCAGCTTCGCGCTCGGTGTGGTTGGCGCGCTGGGCGCGCAGCTCTTTCTGCTGTTGCTGCACTTGACCGACACATGGGTTTTGGCTTTTCTCGGCCACTACCACACGATCACCGTCGCCGACGCGCACGCCATGGGCGTGCCGCCCAAGCCGTTCACCCATTGGTACTGGTGGGTGCCGGTCGCGACCACTCTCGGCGGACTCGTCGCCGGTGCGCTGATCTACGGGTTGGCCCCGGAAACCGAAGGCCACGGCACCGACGCCACGCTCATCGCCTTTCACCGCAACAGCGGGCGGATGCGCGTGCGGGCGCCGTTCGTAAAGATCCTCGCCAGCGCGATCACGATCGGCAGCGGCGGATCAGGCGGGCGCGAGGGACCGACGGCGCAAATCGCCTCCGGCGTCGGCGCGATCGTGGGTTCAGTGTTGAAGCTACCCGACGACGAGCGGCGGCTGGTGATGCTGATTGGCATGGCCGCCGGCCTGTCCGCCATTTTCAAGAGCCCGCTGGGGACGGCCATCTTCGCGGTGGAAATTCTCTATTCGCGCATGGCTTTCGAAGGTGATGCACTCATTTACACGTTGATTTCCGCGGCCGTCGCCTACGCGATCACCGGTGCGTTCTCGGGCTACACGCCGCTGTTCCTGTTGCCGGCGACCCAGCATGTCGTGCAGCCGGTCGATCTGGTGTGGTTCGCGTTGCTCGGCATCATTGCCGGCGGTCTCGGGGCATTGCTGCCGGCCGTGTATTACCGCACCCGCGATGCCTTCCGCGCGCTCAAGATTCCCGATCACTTCAAGCCCGCGATCGGCGGGTTGGCCGTGGGGCTGATCGGCATCGCGGTGCCGCCCATCATCGGCGGCGGCTACGGCTACATGCAGTTTGCCCTCCAAGGCGGCACCGGACTTCTGGCCTGGGTGCTGCTGCTGTTCTCGCTGGGCAAGATCGTGACGCTTTCGCTCACCATCGGCTCCGGCGGTTCGGCGGGCATGTTCGGGCCGACGCTGTACGTCGGCGCCATGCTGGGCGCCGCGTTCGTGGCGACGCTCAACCTGTTTCACCTCGGTCTGGATTCGTCCTGGTTTGCCGTGGTCGGCATGGCCGCGGTATTCGCCGGCGGGGCAAGGGTACCGATTGCCTCGATGGTGATGGTGATCGAGATGACCGGTGGCTTCGAGCTCATCATGCCGACCATGATCGCTGTCGCGCTCGCGTTCATCGTCCAGATCGCGCTGACGCGTCACGCCAAATACCCGACCATCTACGAAGCACAGGTACCGACAGCCGCAGAGAGCCCCGCCCACCGCAGGGCCTACTACGAGGCCGCCGTAGGTCTCCTGCGACGCCAGGAAGTGCGGCTCGACCACGACGTGCTTTCCAGCGAACTGCATGGCGCGCTGGCCCGAGGCGAAGGCATTCCGCTCACCCGACGCAGCGAGCAGCTCTACAGCCTTGCGCTCGTGCCGGGATCACCGGTCGTCGGGCGCGAGGTGCGCAGCCTCGGGCTTGCCGACATGGGGGTGCTCATCGTCGGTCTCATCCGTGGAGAGGGCGACCTCGTCCCCCACGGAGGTACGCGATTGCAGGTTGGCGACCAACTGTTGGTTGCCGCCGGCAACGATGGGATCGCGCAGTTCCGCACGCTGGTCGCTGCGCCCGGCGACACCGGGGGCGCAGCGGCATAGCCGCGCGTTGTTCGAGTGACCCTACCCAGTCAGCTGCGCGTACTGGCGAAGAAATCAAAAAGCGAATGCTCGCATACCCGCAGCGAGTGTCGGCAACGGGTCGCTATGCAGAGCTCTGCATAGTGCAGAGCGTTTTTAGCTTGGCGTCGCGCAGCGATACGGCTGGCGACTGCGCCGCGGCAGGTCGCGACGGTGAGCTAAAAACGGGTTGGACTAAGCCGCCGAAGGGACACCCGTTATGGGCATTCAATCGCGGCTGCGCGTCAGAACCAGCGTGACATCGACGCAGGCGTGAAGGTAGACGCGTCGGTTGCGGTGGTCCGGGTGCATCGAAGGCGGCCCGGCTGTGGTTGGCAGCATGATTTGGACCCGTGCGGTGCGCTTCCGCGGAGCCGATCTACGAGTTGGCACGCACTTGCCGGGGTCGGCTCGATGGACCAACGGAACGGCGCGTGTGAGATGATGC
>JBOHYW010000235.1:0-5562 GCA_050738155.1 Rhodanobacteraceae bacterium | reverse complement strand
ACTACGTTGCCTGGGCGCTGATCGCATTCGAAAACCTCGCGAGCTACGAGGCGTACCAGGCGCGCTTGCGCAAGGACGCCGCCGGCAGGGACAACTTCGCCTTCGCGCAGGCCAATCGCTTCATCCAGAAAGAGGAGCGGAATTTCGTCGAAATCGTGGACGGCACGTTCGGCCTTCCCGTCACCAGGAGCTAGACCCGCCCGGAGATTGGCTGCATTGATGAAAAAAATCGGAATTCTCGGCGGCGTCGCCTGGCCTTCCACGCTCGAGTATTACGCTGGCATCTGCCATCTCGCCGAAGCGCGACACATTGCAATGGGACGCGCCGGCATCGTGGAAATGCCGGAAATGGCGATCGAATCGCTGGACATGGCCAGAGCGACATCGCTGCTGGGCGGCGATCACGACGAGGCGTCGTGGACGGCATTCGATGGCTACCATCGTGCCGGCCTGCAGCGGCTCGAGCGCAGCGGCGCCGAGTTCGCGGTGATCGCGTGCAACACGGCGCATCATCGCTTCGCGCAGATCACGCGTGGCGTTGCCATGCCGGTGCTCAGCATCCTCGACATTGCTGCCAGCGCCTGCGCGCACCTAGGCCTGACCCGACTCCTGATTCTCGGTACCGCGCAGGTGATGACCTCGCATGTGTTCCCTGCTGCATTCCTGCTTCACGGCATTGAAGCCAAGGCACCGCAAGGCAAGCGTAGCCTTCGCGCAATCGCAGCCGCCATCAACATCCTGCAGGAAGGCCGAATCGACGATGCACCAGCGCGCATTCGCGCGGTCGTCAGGCGAACCGCGATGGGGCACCTCCATGGCTCGAGCGCGGTTTACCTTGGCTGCACCGAACTGCCGCTGGCTTTCCCGGCTTTCAAGCACGTCGGCATTTTCGAAGCCGACGGCATCCGCTACGTCAATTCCACGGCGCTGCATGTGCAGTATGCCTTCGACTACGCGACAGCGGGCTCCATCGGAGCGGAGCCGCCGCGACCGTACCCGCCGCCGTACAGGATCCCGACGGCTACCTATGCCAGTTCCATCGGCGTGGATGCCATCGTCCGCAATGGGACCGCGGATAGCCTGCTGCACGGCGCCGAGCGCGCCTGAAGGGCCGGTCGATGGCAATCGTCATGCCCGGCAATGTCGAATACTGCGATGCAACTGGCCCGTCGCGGGCACCGGCGTGGGTTGACACGCGCCCTGCAAACGCGGCGCGCCCGGTCGCTCCGTTGCGTATCGTGGCGTGCCGTCTCGACCAGGCGCGCGTCCTGCGCTGGAGCAAAGACGGCAATGCACGCGCCGGCCTGATCTACGGTGACGGCGGGGGGTGCGGGTTGGATGTCGACGAGGGGATCGCAGCCGTGTGGATGCCGTTGCGCGGTGCGTTGCAGGTCGTCACGGGCTACGGCGATCGTCCGGTACACGCCAAGGGGGCAATGGTCACCGAATGCAGCGCCAGCGTTCGTGTCCGCGGGCGTGCCAGCGGCCGTTGGCTGGTGATCGTGGGCGACCAACGCACCTGGCATCACCTTTTGGCGGGCACGGCGGCCATCGACAGACAGCTTCTCCCGGAGCAGTACGTGGCGAGCCGGACGCTGCGGCAGCACGCGATCGCCCTGATACGCGACGCATCCGGTCCTGTGGGGCGGGAAGCGACCTTGCGCGCGCTGGCAGGCCTGGTCGCCGACCTGCAAGCGCCCCTGTACGCGGCGATCGCCCGCTGCCCCGGACGCACCTACGTGCAGCGGCGCCAGGTCTTCGTGCGCCTGCAGCGGGTACGCCTGTTCATGGCGGCGTGTTGCGAGCGCGAGCTCGACAACGACGCGCTCGCCCGCATGGCGAGTTATTCGCCGCACCATTTCCTGCACACGTTCAAGTGCGTTTACCTCGAAACGCCCCACGCATATCTGGTGCAACAACGCCTGCTGAGGGCGAGGCGAATGCTGTCCCAGGAGCGTCTGGCCATCACGGAAATAGCGCTGGCCTGCGGATTCGAAAACCCGAGCGCCTTCTCACGCCTGTTCCACCAGCACTTCGGCGCCACTGCGAAACAGACAAGGCTTCAACTGCAGGTTGGGCCCGATCGCTGAGCCGCCGCCACGATCGCTGACTTTCCGCAATCCCAATGCCGATTGTTCGGCAAGACCTCGAGCGTTTCCCGCGTGAACATGACGTTAAACGTCGTGGCCGGGCGACCGCGGCGAAACGGCAGCCAGCGGAGGCGAACCCATGTCAACGACATCGCTGCATCTTGCGATCCACCGTGCATTGTCTGTCCCGGGAATCACGGCCGCGGCGGGCATGGCACTCGGCTGCATCGGGGGTTCGGCCGCCGCACAGAACGCCGCGCCGGCACCCAAACAGACGCCGGAAACCCTGCAGACCATCGTGGTCACGGGCTCGCACATCCGCCGCGTGGACATCGAAACCTCCAACCCCGTGGTGGTCGTCACCGCCCAGCAGATCCAGGCGACCGGCAAACTGACGGTCGGCAGCGTGATCCAGGATCTGCCGGTAATCACCGGCGGCGTGGAGAACCCCAACGTCAACAACGGCGGCGGCAGCGGGTCCACCGTGGTGGGCCTGCGTGGCCTCGGCCCCAGCCGCACGCTGGTGTTGATCGACGGCCAACGCGTGATTGGTTCCAACGGGACGGGTTCGGTGGATTTGAACACCATTCCGACGGCAGCCGTCGAGCGCATCGAGGTCCTGACCGACGGCGCGTCCGCCATCTACGGGTCGGACGCGATCGGCGGCGTCATCAACATCATCCTGAAGAGCCACTACCAGGGCGCCCAGTTCCAGGCGAACTACGGCATCTCCGACCACAACGATGGCGAGCGCAAGGGCGCCAGCTTCATGTTCGGCCAGACGTCCGACAAGGGCAGCATCCTCGCTGGCGTCAGCTACCAGAAGTTCGACGAGGTGGTGGCTGCCGCACGTGGATATTCCAAAAATCCCCTTGAACTGACCACCACCGCCAACGGCGGTCTGACATCGTTCATCGGCGGGTCCGGCTCCGCCCTGCGCAACAACATCACCGTGAGTCCCGCTCTCGCCGCCAAGTTCGGTTGCCCCAGCGGCGGAGCATTGGCCCTCAACGAAAGCACGTTTGCGGCGGGTACCAGCCCCACCACGTCCGCGGATTACCACTGCTTCGGCAGCAGCGACCTATACAACTACGCCGCAGTGGGCCTCCTCACGACCCCGCAGGAGCGCACCAACGCGTTCTTCAAGGGCGTCTACCACCTTTCCGACAACGTCGATTTCTACGCCACCGTGCTGCACAACAAGACTTCGTCCGCGTTCGCGTTGGCGCCGGAACCGTGGGGCACCGACGTGGTGGCCGGCACGCTGGTTTCTGCCGACAGCTACTACAACCCGTTCGGGGTCGACTTCAGCGCGGCCGGTGCCGGCTTGCTGGATCGATTGGCTCCGGCGGGGAATCGACAAACCAAGACCAGCAATACCACCGACAACGTGATGACGGGCTTCAAGGGCTTCGTGAACATCGGCGACCAGAACTGGACCTGGGACGTGGGCTACGACTACGGGCGTACGGCGACGGTTCGGACCCTGGGCGGTTTGGTGAACTCGACTGAAGTCGTACCGGGCCTTGGGCCATCGTTCCTGAATTCGAACGGTGTGGTCCAATGCGGTACGGCGGCCAACCCGATCAGCCTCACCACCTGCACGCCGTGGGACGTGTTCAACCTCAACTCGGCTTCGGCCAAGGCCGTGCTGGCCGACGTGAGCGTGCCGGCGCTGGAGAACCAATGGACGCTCCAGCGCATCTACCACGCCGATTTCAGCGGCGGCCTTTTCAATTTGCCCGCCGGCAGCGTGCAGTTGGCGTTTGGCGGCGACTATCGCCGCGAATACACCGACAACACCATCGACCCGTTGTTGCTGCTCGATCCCGCCACCGGCACCTGCACCCTGGGCAGCCAGTGCTCGGCGCACCTGCAGGGCGGCTTCAACGTCAAGGAAGCCTATGCGGAACTTTTCGTGCCGATCCTCAAGGACGTGCCGTTCGTGCACGCCCTGAACATCGACCTCGGCGATCGTTACTCGAAATACAGCGACTTCGGCAGCACCAGCAACTGGAAGATCGGTGTCGAATATCGTCCGATCAGCGACCTCATGCTGCGCGGCACGGTATCCAAGGTGTTTCGCGCACCGACCATAGCCGACGTGTTCGGAGCGCCGGTCAGCAGCGCCCCGTTCCTCAACAGCGACCCGTGCGACGGTATCACCGCGCCCAACCCGGCGTGCGTGGGCGTGCCCACCAACGGGAGCTTCGTCGACCGGTTCGTGGCCACGAAAACCCAGATCCGGGCGTTGGCATCCGGTTCGAAGGCCGCGGGCTTTCCGTTGGGACCGGAGCTCGGCAAGTCGTTCGATTTCGGCGCGGTGTATTCGCCGCACCAGGCTCCAGGCCTGTCCTTCACGGCTGACCTCTGGCGCATTTACTTGAACGACGTGATCACCCCCGGACTCGGCGCCCAGACCGTCCTGAACCTGTGCTTTGCCGGCCAGACCGACCTCTGTCCGCTGATCACGCGCATTCAGGGCGGACCGAATTCGGGTCAGATCAACCGCATTCTGGATCCGACCGTTAACCTGGGGCGCATCGACGTCAAGGGCGTGGACTTTTCGGGCGACTACCGCCTGCCGCCGTTTTCGTTCGGTCAGTTCGCGGTCGGCGTGAACGCGACCTACCTGTCGCAGTACAAAATCCAGACCGCGCCGGGTACGGCCGGCAACACGGTGCTGCAAGGCGCCGGAGTGATGGGCACGTTCGGTACGCCGCTGGAGACCGCCTGCCCATTCGCTGCCGATGGCGACTGCTTCTTCCCCAGGATTCGTGCCCAGGGCATGCTGAACTGGCAACTCGGCCCGTGGAGCGCCGAGTGGCGGATGCGTTACATCAGCAAGTTCAAGGTTTCGAATCCGGTCGGCAACGACCCGAACCAGCAAGGCGTCAACCGTTACGGTGCGACCGTGTACAACGACCTGACACTCGCCTACAACATCAAACCACTCAACACGCGCCTCGAAGTCGGCGTGGACAACGTGTTCGACAAGCAACCGCCGATGCTGTTCTTCCCGCAGGGCTTCAACAACAATACCGACCCTTCGAGTTTCGACGAATTGGGTCGCTACTACTGGGCGCGGATGACGGTAAACTTCTGATCGATCCGTAACCGGGCACGACCGCGCGATTTGCGCCGTGTGGCCGTGCAAGTTCCGATGGCGATGCGAGGCTCGAAGGGGCGTCAAGCACTGGCCGCAATCGCGGCGGGCGGCTTCATTGCCGGAACCATCGACATCGGCGTGGCCGCATGGATCAACCACAAGCAGGTCCCGTGGATCCTGCACGCGATCGCCGGCGGCGTGATGGGGGTAGCCGCTTTCCGCGGCGGGTCGGCGACCGCGTGGATCGGGCTGCTGTTGCAGTGGGGCATGTCGCTGCTGATCGCAGCGGTCTTCGTGGGCGCCTCGCAGCGCATGCACTCGATGGTGCAGCACGCGGTCGCCGCGGGACTGGCGTACGGCGTG
>JBOHYW010000234.1:0-5584 GCA_050738155.1 Rhodanobacteraceae bacterium | reverse complement strand
GACAATGGGTTACGCGACGCAACCAAGCCGCGCGCTCGGTTGACACCGGCGGGTCAAGACCCGCCCTACCCCCTGTTCCTTCCCGGACGGCTACCGGAGCGCCGGTCGGTTGACTCAAAACTGATCAACGCATTTCCCAAAATTACAAGGCGACTGACCGCAGGATAGAGGATGGGCCTCGTCCGCCTGTCGGTGGGCGTGGAAGACGTGCGTGACCTGCGCGATGAGCCCGGATGCGGCGCTGGGCTGAACGGCGATACGGGAGCCGATCAAGCAATCCGCGGGGGACGCTACAATTGCGCCCCGACACCAGCGCCTTCGACGTTCGATCGGGCGTGATACCGCCCCCAAGATTCCCCCGAACCATGCCGACCACTTATCGCCTGATTGATCCGCTGTCGCCTTATCGTGCATTGGCTTGCCACTTCGCGCTGATCGTGCAGATGGCGAAACGTGATGTCGCGAGCCGCTACCGTGGCTCCTACATGGGCCTGTTCTGGTCGTTCTTCAACCCGTTGCTGATGCTGGCGATCTACACGTTCGTGTTTGGCGTGATCTTCCATTCGCGCTGGAACCAGCACGTCACGAGCCATATTGCGTTCGCCATGATCCTGTTCGCCGGGTTGAACATCAGCACGCTGTACTCGGAGTGTGCCACCCGCGCGACCACCCTGATCATCGACAACACCAATTTCGTGAAAAAGGTGGTGTTTCCGCTGGAAACCCTTTCCTGGAGCGTGCTCGGCGCGGCATTGTTCCACCTGCTGGTCTCCACGGTCGCGTTGCTGTTCATCGAGTTGATCGCGATCCACCATATTCCCTGGACGGTGGTGTTTTTCCCTATCGTGATTGCAGTTTTCATGCCGTTCGTGGCGGGTACCATCTGGATTCTGGCGTCGTTCGGGGTATTCCTCCGCGACCTCAAGCAGGCCATCGTCATCGTCACTACGGCCATGATGTTTCTTGCGCCCATCCTGTACCCGATGTCCATGATCCCGGCTCAGTACCGAATCTTGCTGTACCTCAACCCCTTGACCGTTCCCGCGATGGCATCGCAGAACGTTCTTTTCCTGGGAAACCAGCCGCGTTGGGATCATCTCGCGTTGTACGCGGTCCTGTCCTGCCTTTTCGCATGGGCGGCGTTCGTGTGGTTCCAGCGCACCCGCAAGGGCTTTGCCGATGTCGTCTAAGGAGTTCAGCATCCGTGTCGAAGGGTTGTCCAAGCGCTACGAGATTTATTCCCAGCCCGTCGATCGCCTCAAACAGATGATCCTGCCGAGGGTGCGACGCTGGGCACATCGGTCGGATCGGGCGTATTTCACCGAGTTTTGGGCATTGCATGATGTCAGCTTCGACGTAAAACGCGGTGAAACCATTGGTATTGTCGGCCGGAACGGATCTGGAAAGTCAACGCTGCTGCAACTCGTCTGCGGCACCCTGACTCCCACTTTGGGCCGGGTGACGGTGCATGGCCGGGTGGCGGCGCTTCTCGAGCTCGGATCGGGATTCAATGCTGAGTTTACGGGCCGAGAGAATGTGTACATGAATGCATCCATTCTTGGTCTCACGAAAGCGGAAATCGATTCGCGCTACGCTGCCATCCTTGCATTTGCGGACATCGGAGATTTCATAGACCAGCCAGTCAAGAACTATTCGTCGGGAATGACCATGCGACTTGCATTCTCGGTCATGGCACATGTAGACGCAGATATTCTCATCGTCGATGAGGCGCTGGCGGTGGGCGATGCCTTCTTCACGCAGAAGTGCATGCGATTTTTACGTGAATTCAAGCAGCATGGCACCCTGTTGTTCGTCAGTCACGACAGCTCTGCAGTGACGGGCCTGTGCGACCGAGCAATATGGATCGAGCACGGGCGCCTGCAGCTTCTTGGTACTGCGAAAGATGTGACGAACGCTTATTTGGAGGCGTTCATGGCCGACCGCCAAGGTGGCAACGCACGCAAGGAGGAGCACATCAAGGTTGCGAACGTAAAAAGGCGCAACGTGGATCCGCGCCGGCAACTGTTTGATCGGTCGAATCTGCGCAACGATATAAAGGTCTTGCCATTCAATCCCGATCAGCCAACGTTTGGCGAACTCAGTGCCCGGGTGGTCGATATCGCTTTTTTGGATGAAAGCGGAGAACCAGTGTCGTGGATTGCAGGTGGCGAGACGGTCCAGCTGGAAATCACCGGCATGGCGGATATTGCTGTGGACAACTTGATCGTGGGGTTCTATATCAAGGACAAGCTCGGCCAACTTTTGTTCGGCGACAATACGTACTTGACAACCCTGGAAAGGGGATTTTCCGCTTCCGAAGGAGAGATGTTTCGCGTGAAGTTTTTGTTCGAGATGCCGCGGTTGCAGCACGGCGACTATTTTGTGACCGTCGGCGTGGCGAGCGGTACCCAGGAGACCCATGTCGTCCAGGCGTGGTTGCACGAGGCGCTGATGTTCAAATCGAATGGCCCATCGGTGCCCGCAGGGATCCTCGGGATTCCGATGCATGCGATCAGCGTGGAGCGCGTTTGAGGTCATGTCGTCGTTCGATCTCGCAAGACATCCCATTGTGTTCCTGCGGCCGCGGTTGTCTTTTCCGTATGGCTGGGCCGGGCACATCCCCTTTGCCTATTTGCTGATGGACCTGTTGCGCCCGAGGCGGTTCGTCGAACTGGGTACCGATTCGGGGAACTCCTATCTGGCGTTTTGCCAGGCCGTGGCATCACTCGGCATTGATGTCGAATGCACTGCCGTCGATTCGTGGGAAGGAGATGCCCATGCGAGATACTATGGAGAGGACGTGTATCAGGCGCTGCGGGCCTACCACGACCCCCGCTACGGATCGTTTTCCAAGCTGTATCGTGGTTATTTTGATGACGCCGTCAAAACGTTTGCAGATGGCAGCATAGACTTGCTGCACATTGACGGTTTGCACACCTATGAAGCAGTCCGACACGATTTCGATACGTGGTTGCCGAAGCTCAGCCCGCTCGGAGTGGTCATTTTTCACGACACGCATGTGCGTGAACGCGATTTTGGGGTCTGGAAGCTTTTTGAGGAATTGAGCCGCCGGTATCCGGCCGTTGAGTTTCTCCACAGCAATGGACTTGGGGTGGTGCAGACCGGGCCGGAGGCACCGGCCGCGTTCCGGGATTTCCTCGAATTCTTTCACATGCAGGCTGACGTGATCCGTGCTTATTTCGAGGCGATCGCGGCCACCATCCTTGATGCGGACGAGAAGCCGTCTACTGCCGTCGATGCCGTACCGAACGCGGTCGTTGCCCGGCTCTATTATCGACAGTCGGATCAGTCGTTCGCCGACGATCGCGCAGTGGCGTGCCCGTTGGGCGCAGCCCTTGGCACGATGGAGGTGCGCTTCGAGCTTCCAGAGGGCGTGCGTCCCGACTTCATTCGCCTTGATCCCGCCGACCTTCCGGGCGTGTACACCTTCGAGCAGCTGAATGTGCGCCTGAAGTCGGGTGCGCCGGATAGGGGGCGGCCCCTGGGTAACCTACGCCACCGAGTTCGTGCAATCGGCGGGGATCTGTTGCCGGGGCATGATGGTGAGTCGTTGCGTCTGGTTGCACTCGAACCTGATCCGTACATTGAGTTGAACGTTGCCGATGTGTTCGCGGACGTAGAGATTCACGACGCCGCTACGGTACTCGCGCGGTTGTCGTTTGAGGCGGTGCTGGACAGGCCCGAACAACAGGCCGCGTTGGGGGTCCAGGCAAAAGCGGTTGCCAGCCTGAAGTCCGCGTTCGCTCAGAGCGTGAGTGCACCCGGTAGTTCGTCTGTGCGGACCGAGGATGCCGGGGTATCCAGGGAAGTGAACGACGCCGCCCAACTTTACTGGCAATGCGGCGACGAGTCCTTTGATGAGGCGCGGTCGGTATCATTGCAACATGGGGAGATGTCAGATCTGACCCGCCTCGCGTTCCGCCTGCCGTTGAGCGCCCATGTGGACAGCGTGCGCTTCGATCCGTCACGCCTGTCTGGCCAGTTCGAGGCGGTCGGTTTGCGCGTCAACGGCACGCCGATCGACGACATTGCAGCGCGCGTGCTGCAGGTACATCAACACTGCTTCGTTTCGGACAGTTCGGCTTCTGTGCGCTGGGCTGCGTTCGACGGGGATGCGCAACTTGTGCTCGATGTACGGGATTGCCTACCTGCGGACGGCGAGCCGTTGGTCCTTGAATTGCTGTGTCGCCGGGAAGACCAGGATACGCAGCAACGTCGCTTGATCGATACAGTGGTCACGCTAAGCACTGGATCCGCGATTGAAGCGTTGCGCGCAGCAACCGCGTCGGACCTGGACAAGCAGTTTCGCATGGTGGATAGCCGGCAGGCGGATCTGGACGCACGCTTCCGGAATGTGGAGACGACCCTGCAGGAACTACCGGGTCGTATTGACGCCGGACTGGGAGAGATTCGACGCGAGCATGCGGAGCAGTTTCGCGTGGTGGATAGCCGGCAGGCGGATCTGGACGCACGCTTCCGAAATGTGGAGATGGTCCTGCAGGAACTACCGGGTCGTATTGACGCCGGACTGGGAGAGATTCGACGCGAGCACGCGAAGCAGCTGCACACGGTTGCGAAACGACAGACGGACACTGACCACAGTATTCAGGAGGTCAAGGGGAACCTTGCGGAATGGTCGGTCCGGTTCGAACGGTCCGAGGCTGCTTCGGCATCGCGGACTGAAACCACACAGAAGCAGCTCGAACAGTTGCGGAACGGACTGCGCGATCTCGCGGAAGAGCAGCGGCTCACGTTTTTGCAGAAGCTGCAGCGAAAACGGGCCCGACGAGCAAAACGCCGTGCGGACCAGATAGTGCGATATGCAGCGGATGGAGTCGCGATCAGTTTCATGCAGCATCACGCCGTCGAACGTGTCGGCTCTGGTAGCGAGGACCACATTACCCGCTGGCGTGTGACCGGTGACGACCCCGGCTTTCGGCTGGAGCAGCCAAGCGGGAAACCCGTCGGACTGGCAGCGGGGTGGTACCTGCTCGAACTCGACATGATGGCACATACCCGCGATCTGGTTGCCCCGAAGCTTTATCCGGACTACGGAGAGGGTTATTCGGAAAAAACCGCGCTGTCGCTGCCGCCGTTGATGGATGCCCGGGGTTTCCGTGGCGTCGTGCTGTTCATCGAAGATGTCAAAGCGTTGCGCTTCGACCCGCTTGATACGACCGGCGAGTTCAGCCTGGAGCATGTTCGATTGCGCCGGGTGTCGAGGCTCGGTGCAATCTCGCGCATGCTGGCGACGATTGCTCGGCAGGATGGCCAACCGCTGCAGGTATTGGGTGAATCGTGGCGGCATTTGCGCCATGACCGCCCGCGCTTGCGGGGCTTGGCAGAATGGGCGTACCGCCGCTCTGGCGCCGTCCGTCCGGGCGAGCCGACGGGCTATGCCGAATGGGTGGAACGCCACGATTGCCCGTCGCGCCAGGATCTCAAGCGCATGACCCGAAGCGCGCGGGCGTGGTCGCACGCGCCGCTGGTATCGGTGGTAATGCCGACTTACAACACCTCGAGGGACTGGCTCGAGCGGTGCATCGATAGTGTCAGACAACAG
>JBOHYW010000233.1:0-5606 GCA_050738155.1 Rhodanobacteraceae bacterium | reverse complement strand
TGAAGGTAAACGCGATGATGTTGCTTGGCTCGAGCGAGTCCTTGCGGCCAGGCGTGAGCAAGTGCACGACCCGGCGTGCCACGACCTCGGTTTTCCCGGACCCTGCGCAGGCAATTAGCTGGAGGTTGCGGCTGCCGTCGTGCCCAATCGCGTGTCGTTGAGATTCGGTAAGTTCCATTGTCGCCTCCCCCAGTGCCCACAACACCCCTTTGTTGCGCGGTGGAGCAACGCACGAATGCTCGATTCGGTGTGTCCGAAGCACAAAAATCCCGCTGGCATACTACGACATAACTGAACACCCTGCCGCATGGCGCTCGATACACAATCAAACGAAAACAGGGGTCAGAGTCCACTTTTTCGGACAAACGTTTCCGGCGACCACTGACAACCGGCGACCTGTTGGAAAGTCGACTCTGACCCCTGTTTTGCTGTGACCCCTGTTTTGCTGTGACCCCTGTTTTGCTGTGACCCCTGTTTTGCTGTGACCCCTGTTTTGCTGTTTTAAGCGCCGGAACGTGTTCGAAGCGCTGATGGAAGCGGTGAAGACGCACTCGCTGGGGCAGATCAGCCATGCGCTGTACGATGTGGGTGGGGAGTACAGGCGGAATATGTAAGCATACGGAAGGGGAATTCGGTATGGTACTCGGAAAAGGGGACGGAGGTAATTAAGTGACGAATTAACAGGTCAGAACTCCTTACAGGATGGGCACTGACTTCGTTGTTGACACAACGCAGACGGGAATCGCGGACGGCTCCCATGGCGTCATGTCCAAGCTGCTTCTGAACCTGCGCAACGTGCCCGATGACGAGGCCGACGATATGCGGGCGTTGCTCGACGCAAAGCGGATTGCATTCCACGAAACCGCGCCCAGTCCTTGGGCTATCTCGGTTACAGGGATCCGGGTGACTGCAGGGAAGTGAACCTGACCCCGTTCTTCGAACTGGGGCAGGGTGAGCTGGCCCCGTTGTTCCACGCTTCACGCTACCTCCCGAAGCATGTCGATAAAGGCCCGCAGGCTCGGTGGCATGTGGTGATTTCTCGGGAAGTAGAGGCACAGCCCCGGGCTGGGCGGGCACCAGTCCTCCAGTACGGTCACCAAACGTCCGTCGCCCAGTGCGGCACGGGCATACGGTTCCGGCACATAGGCGATACCGAGGCCGGCAATC
This sequence comes from Rhodanobacteraceae bacterium, assembly GCA_050738155.1. Taxonomy (GTDB): domain Bacteria; phylum Pseudomonadota; class Gammaproteobacteria; order Xanthomonadales; family Rhodanobacteraceae; genus 66-474. The sequence goes on along the minus strand of JBOHYW010000233.1, from coordinate 4,439 downwards.
GCTGCCTCAACCATCAGCGCACTGTTGTCCAGCGTCAGCGCGCCAGGTACGTCAACGGCCACTTCCTGATCACGCTTGCGAAACTCCCAACGATAGCGCTTGCCGCTGGGTAACCTCTGGCGGATGCAGTGGTGCTGCACCAGCATGTCGGGTACGTTCGGTGCGGGATGGTGCTCCAGGTAAACCGGAGCCGCCATGGCGAGGAACCTGATGTCTGGGCCAAGACGGACCGCCACCATGTCCTTGGGTACGCTTTCCTCCAAACGGACGCCGGCGTCGAACCCCAGCTCGACGATATCTATCAGGCGACCTTCGGCAACGAGGTCGAGGGCTACGTTGGGGTAGCGCGCCAGGAAGCCAGGCACCACCGTGTGCAGAAGCAGTCGGAGTGCCACATCGTTGCCGTTGATACGCAACGTCCCCGTAAGATGCCCTTGTCTGCCGGCTATGTCCTCCAGCGCGCCATCGAGTTGCGACAACAACGGGACAAGGCGCCCTGCCAGCTGCTCGCCTGCCTCGGTCGGCGACACGCTGCGCGTCGTGCGGTGCAGAAGCTGGGCGCCCAGCGAATCTTCCAGCCCGCGCATGGCGTGGCTGAGTGATGAGGGCGTGACCCCTGTCAGATCGGCCGCGCGGCGAAAGCTGCGGTGTTCGACTACCGCCATGAACGCGCGCAGGTCGGCCAGGGTCGGTTTTTTCATTCGTGAATGCATTTCATTGAATCATGCGGATTATGGGTAGTTCTCATAATAATGAAACGGGTCTAGCCTGCATGGCAACGCTTATCTCTTCGAGGAGTACGTCATGTCAAATCCTGGTTCATCGCGGGGCACATTACTCATCACCGGCGCGTCTGGAGGCATTGGCAGCGAGGTCGCCAAGCTGTTTCAAAAGCGCGGATGGAACGTCGTCGCGACCATGCGGACTCCGAAAAAAGGGAGCGCATTAGCCGACCTTCCGAACGTGTTTGTCACCAAGCTCGACGTCACCGACACAAGCTCGATCGAACTTGCCGTCAAGGCGGGGATTGACCACTTCGGGTCAATTGACGTTCTCATCAACAATGCAGGGTACGGTGTGTATGCCCCGCTGGAGGCCATATCGTCGGAGATCATTCGTGATCAATTCGAGGTCAATGTCTTCGGCTACCTCGAGACGATCAAGGCCATGCTTCCACATTTCCGCGAACGCGGATCAGGCCTGATCATCAACGTGTCTTCGATTGGCGGCGTCATCACTTTCCCCTTCGGCACGCTCTATCACGGCACCAAGTGGGCGATCGAAGGCATATCCGAGGCGCTCAGTTTCGAACTGCGCGAAATCGGGGTCGGAGTGAAGCTTGTCGAGCCGGGAGACGTATTGACCGAGTTCAAGATCGACACTCCAGACAGTAGCTCGCTGCCGCAGTACCAACCCCTCGTTTCCCGCTTCATGGATTGCTATGCGCCGATCAAGGCGCAGGGTTCCGAGCCGATCGTGATCGCCGAGGCAATCTTCATGGCGGCGACCGATGGCGCGGATCGGCTTCGCTATCCCGCCGGCCACGACGCCATCACCAAGATCCAGAATCGCAAGGATTGGACGGAGGCACGCTATATGGCCGATATGCGCTCGCAGTTCGCGATCAGCGAAGCGGTGCCCAAACTCAACATCGCGGGTGCGGGGAAGTGATACGGCTGGTCACGCGGTTTGTCGCACGCGATGAAACCACGGCAGCGAAGTTCGCGGACTTGCTGTTGCGGCTGCAGGAAACTGTTCCATCCGAACCGGGCAATGTCATCTACGAGGTCCTCGAATCTGCCGAGGACCCCATGGTGTTCTTCTGCCTGGAAAGCTGGAACTCTCCGGCGGCGGTGAATGCCCACATCAGATCAAATGAAGAGGCAGGCGTGAACGCCGAAGCCGCCGATCTTTTGGCTGCTGCGCCGGAAACGATGACGCTGAGGTCAATCGAATAAATCTGCTCAACGGAGGAAATGGCTATGAAAACCACAGGCAACACGATTCTGATTACGGGAGCTGGCACCGGTATGGGGCTGGCTGCCGCGAAGCATTTTTCGAAGCGCGGCAACCGGGTCATCATGGTCGCTCGGAACGAAGAACGGCTTCGGAAGGAAGCGGCGGCGTTGGAGAATGCCGACCTGTTCGCGTGCGACATCAGCGATGAGGCCCAGGTCACCAGCTTGGTCAGCTACGTCAAGAAAGCTCACCCCGACCTCAACTGGCTATTCCTGAACGCGGGTGTGACGCACAGCTACAAGCTGTTCGATCACGAGAGCATGTTCGACCACGCCCGGGAAGAAATGGCCATCAATTATCTGTCGGCGGTCCGCCTCTCCGAGCTGTTCGTTCCGCTCATCAAGGACCAGCCTGATCCTGCGATGATCATAACCACCTCCGGAGTCATCTACGCGCCAGACACAGGCAATCCAACATACAGCGCGACGAAGGCGGCATTGCACTCCTTCGTGCAGTCCGCACGCTTTGTTCTCGACAAGCGCGGGTCAAAGATCAAGTGGTTCGAGTTGATCGCGCCGCTGGTGGATTCCCCGTTCTCCTCCGGAGTTGATTCGGACGCGAAGGTTTCACCGGAGGATGTAATCGAAGACTTGGTCAAGGGCCTGGAGGCCGACCAAAAAGAGATCCGGCCCGGTCTCAGTCAGGTGATATACGAGGCATGGCGCGAGTCTCCCGACAAAGCGCTGGAACTGGTCAATTCAGTCACCGGCGCCTGATGCCCCGCACTCCTCTAGGTCGGCCGCTGTAGGGAATCTCGAAAAACTCCAAAATTTCGTCATTCCGGCGAAAGCCGGAATCCATTTCCACTTCAAAACAGCAAGATGGATCCCGGCTTTCGCCGGGATGACGGCACAAAAACAGGTTTTTCGAGATTCCCTGCAAAGAACGGGGTCAGGTTCACTCAAAGAACGGGGTCAGGTTAGAAAAAAGGGGACGGAGGTAATTAAGCAAGAAAAAAAGGCAAGGAAAAAGGGGACCGGAAAAAAGGAAAAAAGGAGACGGAGGTAATTAAGCGGAACACGGGTCATCGGGCGCGCGCTTGGGTCTTCCCCGCGGTCTTGCCCGCGCGGGACGTCCCAACGCTTTTTCTACCATTGCCTGAAACCTCTCGTTGCCGAGCGCACGTTGCTGTTGAAGATGCGCGCGGATTCGATCCAGGTCGTCTTGCCGGATCGCCCGTTGCAGCCATTGCCGGTAGATGTCAGCCCGGGCCGTGCGATCGGCATGCAGCGCGAGAAAGCGCGGATGCGGGGTCACCAGCGGATCATCGATCAGACCGAGGTTGGCGTGGACGCTGGACCAGCGGTGCTGCTCGGGGCGCTCGACCATCGCGGCCCGCACCGGGTTCAGCTCGATGTAGCGGTAGACCGTCATCAGGTACCGGTCGCTGTCGACGAGGCAGGATTTGAAGCGGCCCTGCCATAGGGGTCCGCAACGGCGATGCCTTTGATTGAATGCCTGCACGTAGCATTGACCGAGCTTGCGCATGGCGCGCGGCAGCGCATCGCCTTCGGGCGTTGTCAGCAGCAGATGCAGGTGGTTGCCCATGAATACGTAGGCATGGACGGCGATCGTATGGCCACCCATGACGTCGCATAGCAGCTGGTAACAGTGCTGGCGGTCCGCGTCGTCCACGAAGATGGCGCAACGATTTACGCCACGCTGGGTGATGTGAAGGGGAACGCCCGGAAGGTGCAGTCGCGGCTGGCGTGGCATGGTGCCAGCGTCGCAGCGTCGCACTTATGGCGCAGTCAGACGAAACCGGGCTGTCTTGTAGGTAATCGTCGTGCATTAATTACCTCCGTCCCCTTTTTGGCCCGTCCCCTTTTTGGCCCCTTTTTGGCTCTTTTTGGCTCCTTTTTGGCTTGCCACTACCGCTTCCGCCACGCGAATCCCGTCCGCGGCGGCGGAGAGAATCCCGCCCGCGTAGCCGGCGCCTTCACCGGCAGGCCAAAGCCCCAGGGTGTTGAGGCTTTGCAAGTCCTCGTTGCGACGACGGATGCGAATGGGTGAAGACGTGCGGGTCTCGACGCCGGTGAGCATGGCGTCGGGCAGCGCGTAGCCGCGGATCTGGCGGGCGAAGATCGGGATGGCGGCGCGGATGGCGGCGATGGCGTAGTCGGGCAGGGCGGTCGCAAGATCGGTCAGACGCACACCCGGCTGGTAGGAAGGCGAGACGTCGCCAAGCGCCGTGGTGGCGCGACCGGCCAGAAAGTCCTCGACGCGCTGAGCCGGTGCGTTGTAATCGCCGCCGCCGAGTTCGAAGGCGTGGGTTTCCCAATGCTGCTGCAATGCGATGCCGGCCAGCGGGCCTTCGCCATGGGCCGCGTAGTCGGCGGGCGTGATGTCGCACACCAGCGCCGCGTTGGCGTTGCGTTCGTTGCGCGAGTATTGGCTCATGCCATTGGTCACCACGCGCC
>JBOHYW010000232.1:0-5609 GCA_050738155.1 Rhodanobacteraceae bacterium | reverse complement strand
TGGATGTTTGCGACAGCCGTCTGGTTCACGATGGCTACGACTACCGGCAGGTGAGGGGAGTTGAGCTACCCTTCGAGAATGCCTCGTTCGACGTGGTCATCACCAACCATGTCATCGAGCACGTCGGCGACGCCGATGCGCAACGTCAGCATCTCGCGGAAATCCATCGCGTGATGCAACCGGGTGGCATCGGTTACCTCGCCGTACCCAACCGCTGGATGCTCACCGAGCCTCACTTCAGGCTGAAATTCCTGAGTTGGTGGCCGCACGCCTGGCGCACGCCGTACCTGCGCCTGATGCGCAAGGGCGACGTTTACGACTGCGAGCCGTTGCAGATGAAACAACTGGAACGCATGCTGGCAGCCGCGGGATTCCGCTATCGCAACCTCTGCATCGAGGCCTGGCACGCAACGCTCGAAATCGAACGGCCCGGATCGCTTGGACGCCGTGTGCTCGATGCAACACCGAACTGGATACTTGCGCCGCTACGGCGAGTCATCCCGACGCTGATTTACCGAATTGACCGTGCTTGACGATGCAGGTGCGATCAACGGTCGCGGACCGCGATGACGTCAAACCCTTGCAATTTGCGCCACGCCGCGTCTGCCGTGATCACGCGCGCTGCGTGCAGGCGCGCCAACGCCAGGCAGCAGCGGTCGCCCAGGGAGAGGCCAAGCTTGCGGGTATCGGGTCGAAGCTCCGCGGCCAGGTTGGCTTGAGCCTCGTCGAATGGCACCACCTCCAGGCCGAACGTCGCCAGTTCCGCTGCAATCCTTGCGCGGCGCAGCCCTCGTTCGGCGAGCTTGGCTCCCACCTCCGACAGTTCACTGCGCTGGCTTCGCCGCCGGGCGTGGCCAGATGTTGCATCACACGGTCGGCGCCGCGCTCGGCAAAAACGACCGCCAACAGCGCCGACGCGTCGTAAACGAGGGCCGTCATTCGCGCGCGGCAGCAGCGCGACGTTCGCGGATCAGCTCATCCACCGCCGGGTGGTTCGGGTCGCGCAGCCGCGCCAAGCGTTTTTGCAAGCTGCGGATCGCGTCCAGCCGCCGGGTAATCCGCACTTCGCCATCGACGACGGACAGGTTCAGCGTTTCACCGGCTTCGAACCCGAGCGCGTTGCGGATCGCTGCCGGTATCAGAATGCGCCCTTCCTTGCTCAAACGCGTGGTATGCTCATTCATGTCATTGCACGCGTTTTATGACAGACGCTAAAACACTGACATTATCATGCCACGTTGTCAATTTCGCCGGGTGTCGTGCTCGCGCACAACGTGGGCTCTCGCCGGTTTCATCTCCCGCAACCTCTGCATCGAGGCATCGCACGCGACGTTCGAGATCGAACGGCCCGGATCGCTTGCCCGGCGCACGCTCGATGCAACGCCGGACTGGCTGCTGATTCCGCTCAAGCGGATCATCCCGACGTTGATCTACCGCGTGTGGAAGTGACCGGAGTCCGCCGCAATCCAAGAAACCTGCACGTGTGGTTTCCCGCCGTGCGGGCCGGCAGTGGCGCCGACGTATTCACGATGCGACTGGCAGACGCGCTCCGTCTCTGCGGCGTGTCCGCGACCATTACATGGTTTCCGCACTGGAGCGAACTTGCACCGGATCTGCTGCGTGCGGTGCGACCGCCTGCCGGAACCGATGTCATCCATGCCAACAGCGCCTACGCGTTCTCATTCCGGCGCAACGGTGTCCCGCTGGTGGCCACGGAGCACCACTACCCGCTCGACCCGGCGTATCGGCCGTACAAATCAATGGCGCAGCACCTTTACCACCGTGCACTCATCGGGCCGTACCTGCATCGATCGTATGCGTGCGCGGATGCCATCACCACCGATAGCCGTTTCACCGCCGATGTGCTGCGCCGCGTGGCGGGAGTCGAGGCTTCGCGCACCATTCCGCTGTGGGTGGATTACGACAAGTTCTCGCCGGCGCCCGCCGCGCCGGGCTCGGATGGTCGTTTTCGCCTGCTCTTCGTCGGCAATGCCTCTCGGCGCAAAGGTGCGGATGTCATTCCCTTGCTGGGGCATCGCTTGGGCGCGGACTTCGAGATTCGGTGTACGTCGGGGCTGCGAGCAGATCGACGAGACGGTGGTGGTGGCAACATCACGTTGCTTGGACGGCTCACCGAAGGCCAACTCATCAACGAGTACCGCACCTGCGATGCGGTATTGGTGCCGTCGCGTTACGAAGGCTTTGGATACACCGCGCTGGAGGCGATGGCCTGCGGCAAACCGGTGGTCGGGTTCCGCTGCGGCGCGGTCGATGAGGTGGTGGCCGAAGGCGAAACGGGACTGCTTGGCGGTATCGACGATCTGGATGCACTGGAGAAGAATTGCAGGCGGCTCGCCAGTGATATCGCCACGGCCCGCGCCTTCGGACAAGCCGGACGCGGGCGCGCCACAGCCATATTCACCGAAGACCGCGCGATCGACGCTTACCTGGCCATTTATCAATCGCTGCTGGCGGGCGAGGCGACGAACGTGAAAACGGAATGAGCGCCGTTGCCGGCGCGCCGGAACCGCTGATCACCGCCGTCATTCCGACCTTCCGGCGGCCGCGCCTGCTGCGCCGCGCAGTCGCGAGCGTGCTCGCGCAGGAGAACGTACCACTCCGAGTGTGCGTTTACGACAATGCATCCGGGGATGAAACTGCGGCCGTGGTTGCATCCCTTGCCGCGGGTGACCCGCGAGTGCGTTATCAGTGCCATGCTGAAAACATCGGCGGCGCCGCCAATTTTGACTTTGGCCTGCGGCAGATCGAAACGCCGTTCTTCTCGATTCTGTCCGACGACGATTACCTGCTTCCCGATTTCTACCGACGCGCGCTTGCTGGTCTGATTGACCGACCCGAAGCGATGTTCTGGGCTGGTTTAGTGCTGAATGTGGACATGGACGGCGTAGTCTGGGATGCGCGTGCCGCAAGGTGGGAACGCGAAGGTCTGTTTGTCCCGCCGGAAGGCTTCTTGCGCATGACCGGCGGAATGGCGCCTGCATGGACGGGAATCCTGTTCCGGCGTGAGGTGCTCGAACTGGAGGGCCGGCCGGATGTCGAAACGCTCGGGCCGTCCGACCTCGAGTTTTGCCTGCGGCTCGCCGCGAGATTCCCCTATCTTGTAGAGAAGCATCCGTCCGCGGTGTTTACATTGAACGATGCATCTTTCAGTGCCAGCCAGCCAATGTCGTCGTTTTGGCCTGGTTGGAAGCGAATGATGAAGAAATTCGAATCCGATGCACGTCTATCCTTCGATTTCCGAAAGACAGCGCACACGGCGGTGCGCCGTGACGCAACGCGCATGTTGTTCCGGCGAGGCGCCAATGCGATCGCCGCCGGCCGACTCGACTTCGCGCGGGATGCGGCCGACGGGCTGGATGCGGATTGCGGGCTGAAGGGGCGGGCCCGGCTCTTGCGCGTCATGGCAGCGGCGTGCGCGCGCAGCGCAGTCGTGCAGCACGTATGCACATGGGGCTACCGGATGGCCGAGCGACGGATCATCCGGTCGCGCGGCGAGTTGCAGAAGAGGTACGGAAATTTGTTGAGACCCTCTTGATCTGCTAGCTGTGGAATGGCGGGTCTCCTCGCATCAGTGCCGCTCGCGAAGTATGCGTGCCGGATTGCCGGCCACCGTTGCTGCGTCACCGACATCGCATGTCACCACGGCGCCCGCGCCGATAATCGCGCGTGTACCAATGCGAACGCGCGGCAGCACCACCGCGCCGGTTCCGACAAACGCGAACTCACCGACATCCACCTCGCCGGCAAGTGTGGCTCCCGGGGCAATATGTACACCGTCGCCAATAGCGCAGTCATGATCTATTGATGCCTTGGTGTTCACAATGACAGCGCGGCCAAGTTTCGTGCCCGTACACACCGCACCGAGCGCCATGACCTGACAACCTGCGGCGAGCACAGCGTCCGATGCCACGAAGGCGCGGGTGTGCACGACGACAAACGGGCGATAGCCCCGGTCATCGAGCCATTGCATACGTTCCACGCGCTCTTCGCCATGCATTCCCCCTATCGCAACGCAAGCGGAGAGGGCACCATCGCCCCGCTGCGCGGATTCCCATCTAGCGAAACCGGACTCTCCGTGGAATATGGGCACGTCTTTGAACGGCGACACTATCTCGCGATTGTCGAACACAGCCACAAGTTCCGCATCGACGGGTAGCGCGTCTCGCAAAACCTTGGCTTGCCCGGTGGCGCCCCAGAATACGACCCGAATCATCGCAGTTTTCCGATCGCGCCGAGGACGTATCTCGATACCCGCTCCAGTTCAGCGTTCGAGAGATCTTGATAACTCGGCAGGTTCAGCGCGCGCGCAGAAAGAGCGCGGCTAACGACGCAGTTGTGCTGACTCTGGAAGAAGCCGAGCGACGAAAGCGGCCAAAAGAACGTTCGTCCATCGATGTCGTCGGCTTTGAAGGCAGCCAGTAGCGCGTCACGGTCGAAAGAGATGCCTGCGTCGACAACGATGGTCGGCATCCAATAGCCGTTCGTGGTTCCGGCCGGTTCGGGATTCATCGCGATAGGCTGCTTGGCGAATGCGTCCTGGTAGTACTCGAAGACCCGGCGTTTGCCGGCAATCAGCTCGTCGATGCGTTCGATCTGGGCACAGCCGATCGCGGCCTGCAGATTCGACATCTTGTATTTGAACCCGACGCGTTCGGGCCAGAATTGGCGGGATTCGCCGCGCGCGCGGCCATGGTTCGATAGGGTCAAGACGCGTTCGTACAACGCGTCATCGTTGGTGACGAAGATGCCGCCTTCGCCGGTGGTGATGGTTTTCGTGCCGTGGAAAGAAAACGCGCCGAAGGCACCCATCGAACCAGCGCGACGCCCGTGCCAGATCGAGCCAATGGCTTCGGCCGCATCTTCGATGAGCGGCAACTTGTGTCTGTGGGCGATCGCCGAGAGCGCGTCCATGTCGCAAAGGTTGCCATACAGGTGCACGGCAAGGATCGCCTTGGTGCGTGGTGTGATCGCGGCTTCCACTGCCTGCGGATCGAGACACCAGGAGTCCGGCAGCACGTCCACCATTATCGGCGTGGCGCCGAGGTGGACGATGGGGGCGGCCGAGGCAATCCAGTTGATGTCGCCGAGGATCACTTCGTCGCCCGGCCCGATATCGAGGCCGGCCATGCCCATGTGCAGTGCACCAGTGCCACTCGAAGTGGCGATCGCGTGCTTCACGCCGAGATGTTGGCGGAACAGCGCTTCGAAGCGGCGGATGTAGTCGTAGCAGTGTTCGCCCCAGCCGTTCGCGGCCGCATCGGTGGCGTAGCGGATTTCGAGTTCCGTGATCGAGGGTTTCGTGTAGTAGATGCGACTCTTTGCGCTTGCGACGGTCATGACACCACCAATTGCGGGATCGCAGTCACGAACTTCCCGCCCCACTCGCGGATGTAGGCCAGTTGCGCGGTGATTTCCTCACGCAGGTTCCAGGGCAGGATAACCACGAAGTCGGGGCGGGTTTCGCGAAGGCGTGCCTCGGCAACGACCGGGATGCGCGAGCCGGGAAGGTAACTGCCCTGCTTGTGCGGCGATGCATCGACGACGTATGGAAGCAGGTCGGGCCGCACGCCGGCGTAATTGAGCAGGGT
>JBOHYW010000231.1:0-5622 GCA_050738155.1 Rhodanobacteraceae bacterium | reverse complement strand
ATTTTCGATACATCCACCGATGTCTTTCGCCAGCACCCGAATGTCGCGGCGATCTTTTTGGACCACGGCCAGCCGTACAAAGCGGGCCAGACCTTGAAGCAACCGCAGCTCGCGCACACCCTGGAGCTCATCGCTCGTGGCGGCACCAAGGCGTTCTACGAGGGTTCGATCGCCAAGGCGGTCGTGAAAGCCAGCGAAGCCAACGGCGGGCGGCTGTCGATGAAGGATTTTGCCGACTACACCGTGCAATGGGAAAAGCCGATCGAGTGCGATTTCCGCGGATACACGATCCATTCGGCGCCGCCGCCGAGTTCGGGTGGCACCACCATTTGCGAAACCCTGCAGATTCTCACGCCGTATCCACTGGCCAAGTGGGGATTCCATTCGGCGAAAAGCGTGCATTATTTCGCCGAGGCCGAGCGGCATGCTTTCGCAGACCGCAATACCTATCTCGGCGATCCCGCGTTCGTGCACAATCCGATTGCGAAGCTGCTCTCGGCGGAACACGCCGCGAAGATTCGCGCCGACATCCAGCCCGACAAGGCCACGCCGTCATCCGAAGTGAAGGGCAGCCTGGGGCCGTATCAGGCCACCAACACCACGCATTATTCGGTGGTGGATGCGCACGGCAATGCGGTCGCCGTCACCTACACTGTCAACAGTTATTTCGGCATCAAGCAGATCGCCGGCGACACCGGTTTCTTCCTCAACAACGAAATGGACGACTTCACGTCCAAGCCCGGCGTGCCCAATCAGTTCGGGCTGGTGCAGGGACTCGCAAACCAGATCGAACCCGGCAAGCGGCCGCTCAGTTCGATGAGCCCGACCATCGTCACGCATGACGGCAAACTGTTCATGGTTACCGGCAGCCCCGGCGGCTCGACCATCATTTCCACCACGATGGAAAGCATCATGAACGTGGTCGAATACGGCATGGGCATCAAGCAGGCCATCGACGCGCCACGCATCCACATGCAGTGGTACCCCGACAAGATTTTCGCCGAACCAAGCGCATTCACGCCGTCAGTGCACGACGCGCTGGTGGCGATGGGCTACCACATCCGACCGGTGTCGCATTTGGGCGACGTCGAAGCGATCCTGGTCAACCCGAAGACGCACCTGTTGGAGAGCGTCAACGACCCGCGTTATCCGGCGGGTTTGGCGAAAGGGTATTGAGTGCCAGCCGCCACAGCCCGAGTGCCGTGGCGGTGTGGATTACCGACAGCACGCGGCCACAAGCTGCCGGCCGCCGCCTCTGTCAGGTCATCCGAGAGCGGTCGTTCGGCGTTCGGGGCTTTTAACGCCATCAGGCAACTCGCGAACTGCTTGTCCGCGCACGTCGATGCGGATCCCGCTGGCCGTGCCACAATGCGGCGGACTCATGTCCTGTTCGGGGGGGCGGTATGCGCGCACGTTCGATGATTTTGTTGCTGTTGAGCCTGGTTGCACCATTGGCACTGGCCACGCCACAGCAACAGACGGTCACGCCTGCAACGTTGCAAGGACTGGATGCCTATGTCCAGCAAGTCATGCACGACTGGCACGTACCCGGCCTCGCAATCGCGGTGGTCAAGGACGGCAATGTGGTGCTGGCGCGTGGTTATGGCGTGCGCGAACTCGGCAAGCCCGGTGCGGTTGATGCCGATACGCTGTTCGACATCGCTTCCAACACCAAGGCCTTTACCGTCGCCGCGCTGGGTACGCTGGTTGCCTCGGGCAAACTGAAGTGGGATACGCCCGTCGTGGATGTGCTCGAGGATTTCCGGCTCTCCAGCCCCTACGTCACCGAGAACATCACTCTGCGCGACCTGTTGACGCACCGCAGTGGCTACTGCGACCCGTCAGCCGGGTACACCAGCGACAACGACGACATCCTCGCGCGCATCCGTTACCAGCAACCCGAGTATGGTTTCCGTGCCGCCTTCTGCTACAACAACATCCAGTATTTCGCAGCGGGCCGCTTCATCCCGGCGATCACGGGCACGAGTTGGAACGACTATGTGGCGGCGCACCTGTTTCAGCCACTCGGCATGGACCGTACGGTGAGTACCGAAGCCGGCATTGAAGCCTCGACCAATGTCGCCGCACCGCACGGCAGGGTCGACAACAAATCTGCGGTGATCCATCGCTACTGGCCTCACAACCAGGATATTACCGCTGCGGTGGGCGGCATCTGGTCCAGCGCCAACGACATGAGCCATTGGCTCGAAATGCTGTTGGCCGATGGTCGCTACAGCGGCAAGACGGTGCTTGATTCCAACGTCATTCGCACGATGGAAACACCACAGATGCTTATCCAGTCAGGGCCAGGCCACGGCATCGGATACTGGATCCGCGTGTGGATGCCCGGTGGATCTTTCTACAGCTACGGTCTGGGATTGTTTATCCAGAACGATCATGGCCACACGCTGCTCTGGCACGCTGGCGACGACGACGGCATGGCCTCGGCGCTGGCCTTGGTGCCTGATGCGCACCTCGGTGTCGTGGTCATGTCGAACATGAACCAAGCCGACGCGCGCTTCGCGATCATCACGCGCGTGCTGCAAGACATGCTCGACCAACCGCAGCATGACATCGAGCCGGCGCTGCTTGCGGCCATTCGGGAATATGAAGCCAGGCACGCCCCGATGAAAAAGAAACTGGCCAACACTCACGCCCCCGACAACAAGGTGCCATTGCCGCTGGCCGATTATGCGGGCACTTACTCGGACAAATTGGACGGCGGCGCGCGCGTATCGATCGAGCACGGCCATCTCGTGCTGCGCCTCGGCAATCCCGACTTCACCGGCGATTTGGAACCTTGGCACGGCAATACATTTCGCGTGACCTGGCGCTATCGTTTCTACGGCGATGATTACGCCACTTTCGACGTGGATGCGCTCAACAAGCCAACGCAACTTTCACTTGAGGACCTGTCGACACACTATGAGCGAACGCAGCAGTCGGAGCGCGCCTCGCCGAACTCGTCGCAATGATCAGCGCGTATCGGACCGGCCCGATACGCATCCATGACCGCATCCGAGCGCACCTTCGTCCGCTCCGATTGGATCATTGTCGGTGGTAGCGCGTTGCCGGCCGGCGCGGCAGCCTTCCTGCCGTCGCGCTGGCGGGTGCGTTTACGGACGCTTCACGCCGATCCGCGCACCATCACGGTTTGGAAGGAACTGCTGGCAGGGCTGCCATACATGGATGCGTTGCATGTCGCCATCAATGGCGTGGCGCACGATCTGGAAGGGATCGATGCGCGCACCTCGCTGCTCGACCTCTTGCGCGAACGGTTGCACCTGACCGGGAGCAAGAAGGGCTGCGACCACGGACAGTGCGGGGCCTGCACGGTGCTGGTGAATGGGCGGCGGATCAACGCCTGCCTGAGCCTGGCGCTGACGCACGAGGGCGATGCAATCACCACCATCGAAGGCCTTGCCGATGGCGGTACGCTGCATCCGGTGCAGGCGGCCTTTGTCGAGCACGACGGTTTTCAGTGCGGCTATTGCACGCCGGGGCAGATTTGCTCGGTCGTCGGGATGCTGGATGAGGCGCGGCAGGGCCAACCCAGCTACATCAGCGGCAATCCTGACCACGTCGAACTGACCAACGCGGAAATCCGCGAACGGATGAGCGGCAATCTCTGTCGCTGCGGCGCCTACGTCAACATCGTGGCGGCGATTCGCGGCGTGGCGCAGCAGGCGGCGGAATCATGAATCCGTTCGCCTACGAGCGCGCCAGCGACGCCGAGTGGGCCGTGGCTACCGTCGCCGCGGATCCCGGCGCGATGTTCCTCGGCGGCGGTACCAATCTGGTCGATCACATGCGGCTCGGCGTGGCCAGACCCGGCCGGCTTGTCGACGTCACGCGGCTGCCGTTCGACCGGGTCGAGGAGACGCCCGATGGCGGCGTGCGCATCGGCGCGAACGTGCGCAACAGCGATCTTGCCGCGCACCCGTTGATACGCGCGCGCTATCCCGTGCTGTCGCAGGCGCTGCTTTCGGGCGCGTCGGGTCAGTTGCGCAACATGGCCACCACCGCCGGCAACCTGTTGCAGCGTACGCGTTGCGTGTATTTCCAGAACGTAAACACGCCCTGCAACAAGCGCCAGCCCGGCAGCGGTTGCTCGGCGATCGGCGGCTATACGCGTTACCACGCGATCCTCGGGGCTTCGGAGCATTGCATCGCCGTGCATCCATCTGACATGGCGGTGGCGATGGTCGCACTCGATGCGACAGTGGAAGTGCTCGGACCGTCGGGCGAACGTCGCATCCCGCTGGTCGATTTTCATCGTTTGCCGGGCGATGAACCCGACCACGATACCGTGCTGCAGCACGGCGAATTGATCACGGCGGTGGTGTTGCCCGCGCTGCCGATCGCCGCGCATTCGCGTTATCGAAAGGTGCGCGACCGGCGCTCGTTCGCGTTCGCGCTGGTGTCGGTGGCCGCGGCACTCGATGTGCGCGCCGGAACCATCGAGGACGCGCGGGTCGCCTTCGGCGGGGTCGCGCACAAGCCATGGCGCGCCACGCGCGTCGAGGAAACGTTGCGCGGGAACGCGGCAACGCCGGAACAGTTCGCGCGTGCCGCGGATGCAGAATTGAGCGGGGCGCAGCCGCAACCCGGCAACGCGTTCAAGGTGAAGATGCTGCGCAACACGCTGCTCGCGACCCTGCAGGAACTGGCCGGAGCCGCTTGATGAACGCCGATGCTGCCAACGCGCCGTTGCGCACGCACGCCATCGGGCAGCCGCTGGCACGCCTCGACGGCCGCGCCAAGGTCACGGGCACCGCGCGCTACGCCTGGGAGCACGATCTGGCGGATGCACTCTACGCGTACCCGGTGCAGGCGACGATCGCGCGCGGCCGCGTCGTGTCGATGGATACCGAGGCCGCGCGCGCCCTGGATGGCGTGGTGGCCGTCATCACACATGAGAATGCCGCGAAAATCCAGCCCGACGAGAACAAGGAGTTGTGGATCCTGCAGTCCCCCGACGTCGGGTTTCGTGGCCAGTTCATCGGGGTAGTGATCGCCCAGAGCCTGGAGGTCGCGCGGCGTGCCGCGGATCTGGTTCGCGTGCAGTATGACGAACAGCCGCACGATGCGGACTTGCGTGCGGATCGCGATGATCTTTACGCGCCGGAAAAGGTGAACGCCGGATATCCGACCGACACTGCGAAGGGCGATGCCGAAGCGACGCTGCTGACGGCCGAGGTCGTGACCGACCAGACCTACACGACGCCGATGGAACACAACAACCCGATGGAGACGCATACGACGGTCGCCATTTGGGACGATGGCCGCTTCACGTTGTACGACTCCACCCAGGGCGCGCACTCGCTGCGCAAGACGCTGGCGCCGCTGTTCGGCGTCGACGCCGGTGCAATACGCGTCATCGCGCCGCACGTCGGCGGCGGGTTCGGTTCGAAGGGCACGGCGCATGCCCATGACGCGCTGGCGTGCCTTGCCGCGCAGGCGGTGCCCGGCCGGCCGGTCAAGGTCACGCTGACGCGCCAGCAGATGTTCCAGCTCGCCGGTTATCGCACGCCGACCATCCAGCGGATCCGGTTGGGTGCGGACAGGGAAGGGCATCTCGCCGCCATTTCGCACGACATGGTCGAGCAAACTTCGCGCATC